>JAFLCP010000059.1 GCA_017303505.1 Planctomycetota bacterium
ATCCGCGACTTGCATTGCAGATTCCATCCACAAAAAACTCGACTCGCCAAACTAGACACTCCTCGTCGGTCAGCGAAATTGCGTGGGTACCATTCCCGGCCCACGCGAGAATCATGCAAGTCTATCGTGAAAGATCAATGTAAGCTCAAAGCACGAAAATGCCGCAACTCCTTACAGCAAAAGCACTTTCGATGCCGCAGTCCCCAAATAGCTCAGTACGACATGTGGGTAAAGACAAGGTCTCCTGACCCGTACTACGTTTCTTATTGCGAGTGTAGCATGGGTCGGGAGACCCCTGCTACGTTTTTTTGTAGTATGGGTCTCCGACCCGTACTACAGCAGAGACGGGTCGGAGACCCGTGTTTCACACAGGAAGACGGGTCAGGAGACCCGTCCTACGTAGAGCAGAGACGGGTCAGGAGACCCGTGTTACACACATGAAGACGGGTCAGGAGACCCGTCCTACGAGATACAAAAACAAGTAGCACGGGTCGGAGACCCATGCTACGTGGAGGAGACGGGTCAGGAGACCCATGGTATATGAGAGACGGGTCAGGAGACCCGTCCTACAATTGCGAAAGCATCCACTTCTTGCCGGCTTCTAGGGCTTCGGTGATTTTCTCGGGGTTCTTGCCGCCAGCTTGGGCTAGGTCGGGACGACCACCACCGCTGCCACCCAGTATCTGAGCTGTTTGGCTTGCCCAGGTCCCAGCGCTCAAACCTTTCGCGACCAATTCGTTGCTTAAGCCAGCGATGACGATCACTTTGTCAGGACCAGCCACGCCTGTCAAAAGCACTGCAGTTGGTTTCGACGACTTCTTGCGAACAGCGTCGATCAGCTGACGCATCAAGTTGGGATTCGCACCTGGGATTTCAGCCGTGATCACCAAACCGCCGGCAGCTTCCGTAGCGTTTTCCAAAAGTTGATCGGCGGTCACTTCGCCACCACTCGCCAACTTCTTCAATTGCTCTAGCAACTTGATCTCGTCTTGAAGCAAAGATTCTACGCGGTTGACGAGTTCAGGGAACGCCACGTTTACGGCCCGAGCTGTTTCCTTGATGCAACTGCGCATTTCGTTGTAGGTCGACGTGACCGCTTGGCTCACATTGGATGCAACCGCAGCAGGAAGTTCCTTGACTTGTCCGCTGCTAACCGCTTTCTTCAGTTGCCGAACTCGATTCATCAACTGACCAGTATAATCGGCGACTTGTTGCGGGGCGCACTTAAGCGTATCCCCCAATTTCACCAAGGTCTCTTGGATCCATTCACGATGTGAATGAGCGCGATCGCCTGTTAAAGCAATGATGCGGCGAACACCCGAAGATACCCCTTCTTCGCTGATGATTTCGAATTGCTTCACTTCGCTGGTGTTATGTAAATGTGTACCACCGCAAAGTTCTTTCGAAAACTCACCCATCGAAACCATGCGAACTGGATCGGGATACTTTTCACCGAAGAGCATCATCGCCCCAGCTTTTCGAGCGTCAGCCAATGGCACGGTGTTCCAAACCACAGGAGCAGCTTGGTTCACTTTTTCATTGACGATCTGCTCGATCTTGCGCAGTGTATCGTCGTCAATGCCGGATTGGTTCGAGAAGTCGAATCGCAACCAGTCTGCATCCACTTTGGAGCCTTGTTGTTGTGCATGTCCCCCCAACGTTTGCTGGAGCGCGTAATGCAAAAGGTGAGTTGCGGAGTGAGCGCGGCGAATTGCTTGTCGACGTTCGGTGTCAACAACCGCTTGAATGGTCATGCCTTCTTTGAGTTCACCACGTTCAACATGACCGTAATGGATGAATAGTTCGCCCGCTTTTTGTGTGTCGGTGACGCGGAATAGGCATTCGCTGTTTTGTAGAACGCCCGAGTCGCCAACCTGACCACCACTCTCGCCATAAAACGGAGTGCGATCCAAAACGACTCGACTGAGTTGCGTCTGGTCGCCACCTGCGGACAAGCGACCGATCAAACGATCATCATCTTCTGGTCCAACAATGATACCTCGTACTTGGGCGGAACATTCGGTCGTTTCATAGCCCATGAAGTCGGTGCGGAGCAAAGCTTCTTTGAGCGTTTCGATAGGACCGGTTTGGAAGAGTTTCTTCTGTTCGCCACCGCTATCGAGACCATGTTGTCCCATCGCAGCCCGATAGCCATCCCAATCGAACGTGAAGTTCTTTTCAGCTGCTAGAGTTTGGAACAGTTCAGGTGGTACACCATGTGTCTGATACAGCGAAGCAGCTTCGTTGCCATCGACCATTACCTTGCCATCTTTATCCATCGAAGTGAAAACTTGTTGGATACGATTGAGGCCAGCATCGATCGTTTGGAAGAACTCGTTTTCTTCGCGACGAATCACTTCAGCTACGCGCGTTGTGGTTTCGCTCAGTTCTGGATAAATGCTCTTCATGCATTGAGCGACCATCGGCACCAAGTTGTAAAGGAATGGTTCATGCATTCCCATTTGGTGACCATCGAGAACAGCTCGACGAATCAAACGTTTGATCACATAACGAGCCTTCTTGGGGCCTGGATAGACGTTTTCATGGACCGCAAACGTGCAAGCGCGAATGTGGTCCGTGATACGACGCAGCCGGCGACCATTGTCGCTGGTGTATTCATACTTCGTGCCGCACACCTCAGCTGCAGCTAAGACGATGGGATAAAGCGAATCGATATGGAAGTTGGTTGGTACGTTTTGCAAAACGCTGGCAGTACGTTCCAAGCCCATCCCCGTATCGATGTTCTTGCTAGGGAGTGGTTGCAAATTGTTAGGTGGATTGCCGACGCGATTAAACTGCGTAAACACTAAGTTCCAAATTTCAACCGACTTGCCGTTATCGAGCTGGTAATAGATTTCGCTGCATGGACCGCACACGCCGTCAGGGCCTTGGCTCGGTGCGCTGGCTGGCCAAAAGTTTTCGTCTTCGTCCATGCGAGATATGCGTTGAGAGGGCAGACCAATTTCAGAATTCCAGATGTTGGCTGCTTCATCGTCATCTTTATAGACAGTGACGCTGAGTCGCTCACTAGGGATGCCGAGCCATTTGGGATCGGTCAAGAATTGCCATGCCCAGTGGATAGCTTCCTTCTTGAAATAATCGCCGAAGCTAAAGTTGCCAAGCATTTCGAAGAACGTATGGTGATAGGCGGTTCGACCGACGTTATCAATGTCCCCGGTACGCAAGCACTTTTGGCAAGTGGTGGCCCGAGTGAATTCGAGTTTCACTTTGCCCAGGAAATGGTCCTTAAAAGGGTTCATCCCGGCTGGAGTGAAGAGAACCGAAGGGTCCCAGGTTGGCACCAGCACATCGCTTGGCTGACGGCTATGGCCTTGAGACTGGAAGAAGGAAAGGTATTTCTCGCGTAGTTCGTCGCATTTCATAGTAAGCTGATCTTATCCGTGCAAAAGTCCGTTCAAAAGCTTTAGTTTTTGTCTGCCCGCTGAATGTTAGTACTATACAAATAATCGTTAAAGTCCACCATTGCCCATGCGGTTCGCGCAGCCCCGATAATTCGCATAGAAAACCATCTTTGCCACTCGTCAGACCGGGCCAAGGGCAAATAAGGGAGCGGATTAAGGGACCGACACCTTGCGTAGAGTATCGGCGGCATCGATCAGCGTTATTTCGATAGATTGACCGCTGAACCTATTTACCAGTTCGGTAAATTGATCGGGAGTCGAGACGGTTTCTCCCTGTACAGCCAAGATCAATTGGCCAGGTCGGATGCCAGCCTGCCAGGCTGCCGTGTTGGGCTCTACCTGCAGAGCCGCCAACTTGGGTGGGGTGGGAAGTGAGCGAGACATGAAGCGGAGCATTTCGGTCGGGAGGGCAGTTGCATATTCCACCGATAACCCTCGCCAACTCGGAAGCGGCTTTAGCGTATAAGCCGGAATTTTTGATGCGACATATTTTTTGCTCAGCTGGCCCTTGAGGGTAATGTTCTCCGCTGAGCCGCCGAAACTGCTGAAGCGGCGAACGGAGAGATCGATTTTTTCTTCAGCCCCTTGTCGGCTCAACGCGTAGAAGAGGCTATTGCGATCGAAGACTGGTTGGCCATTTACGGCCATGATGACATCATCGGGGCGAAGTCCAGCCAAGTCGCCAGGGAGGCCAGGTACCACTCGTGACACATACGCGCCACGGATTCCCGCTTCGCGCCGCGACGCAGGAATTTCTTCGGGGACAATTCCCAGAAAGCCAAATTCGGGGATCTTTCCTTGCTTCAACGAATCGACAGCTCGCTGGAATGTTTCATCGACGGGAATCGCAAAGCCACCATGTTTGGCTGCAGTAGGCACATAAGCATTGGGGATAATCAAGCCAATCATGGCTCCATCCAGGTTCAAAACTGGACCGCCATTAAAGCCATTGCTGAGATTGGCATCGATTTGCAAAAGTCCACCGAAATGATGTAGTGTTTGTTTCTCTTGCAGCGACGAAGTTTGTCCCGGTTGGCCTGCTAAAGCCCGATCGATGTTGGCAATGATTCCCCAAGCCATCGATGTCGAGCCATCACGCGCTGCGGCGTAAGGATTGCCGGCCGCGAAAACCAATTCGCCTTTGCGAGCTTCGTAATCGGATGCAAGTTCTATGGGTACTAAATCGATCGATTCGTTGACCTTGAGGACGGCAATGTCAGAAAACGGATCGCCTGCTTGAACTTCGGCTGGGACCCATGTGGGCTCAGCAGTGCGCGGTTCTTTATTGCACCAGACATAGTAGTCGCTACTGCGTGGATCGCTCAGTTCGGAAAAGCAAGTAACGATGTGTCCTTCGTTATCGATCACCACACCTGCCGCATAATCTGTGGGCACAAAATCGGGATCGGTCGGGCGGCTCAATTCGTTAAGGCGAATGCCGGGACCAAATTGAAACCGGAGTGTTTCTGTTCGTGGATCGGTTTCCCGGCGAACTCGGGCGATGGCGACAACAGAACGCGCAGCTCGTTGAGCCACCTGAATCGACTTTTCTTGCATCGCTTTCAGGAACAGGTCCCCTTGAATCGCAGTCGCAGCGGGCTCTTGGGCTCCAGAAGGTGAAGCTTGAGGTTCCGTTTCAGGGGGAGATTGGGCCCACGCAAAAACGGCAAAATGCAGCAGCATAGCGAGACAGCCGACCCACTGCGCAGTCGCTCTCGTTGGGTTCGCAAGACGAACCGGACCGCAAGGCAAGCTGGTGAGGAGAGGCTTGATGTTGGCCATCACGGCGATGGATGTCACTGTTGTAAGGGACGAAGTGGGGCTAAATGTACGCTCTGTTATAGCTTATCGCATTGCTAGAACGAATTGTTACGGAGATTAGTTCAAAACAAAACAGCCCACAAATCGGTTGCGATTTGGGGCTGTGGGGAGATTTTAATCAGGATTTACCGTGGGCAAGCTAAGCAGGCCCCCGGCAAATTTCAGGAATCTACCATCGATTCTTCTTCCGCATCCTCTTCGGCTCCTTCTGCTTCTACGGCAGCAGCTGGGTCGTTGTTGGCGAGGATGAGTTGCCGCATTTCTTCAGCGAGTTCTAGGTTCTCGATCAGGAAGTTACGAGCCTTTTCTTTACCTTGACCGAGGTAGGTTTCACCGTATTTGAACCAAGCACCGCTGCGGTTGATCACTTTGCAATTGACGCCAAGGTCGAGCAAATCTCCTTCGAAGGAGATACCATTGCTGTGCATCATATCGAACTCGGCGACTCGGAATGGAGGAGCCACTTTGTTCTTGACGACCTTGCAGCGAACGCGTTGTCCGACCACTTCTTCGCCTTCTTTCAGGGCACCGATTCGACGCACGTCGATGCGGCAAGATGCATAGAACTTTAAGGCACGACCACCGGGAGTTGTTTCAGGACTGCCGAACATCACGCCCACTTTTTCGCGGATTTGGTTGATGAAAATCACCGCGCTCTTGCTCTTGGCAATAGCACCGGTGAGTTTTCGCATCGATTGGCTCATCAAGCGAGCTTGCAGACCAACGTGTGAATCGCCGATTTCACCTTCCAGTTCTTGTCGGGGGACCAAAGCGGCGACAGAGTCGATCACGATCACGTCGACCGCATTGCTCTTCACGAGCATTTCGGTGATCTGCATCGCTTCTTCACCACTGCTCGGTTGGCTGACCAAGAGGGTATCAAGTTCAACACCGATTTTTTTGCCCCAGCTAGGATCGAAGGCATGTTCGGCGTCGATGATCGCCGCAATGCCACCAGCCTTTTGAGCTTCGGCACAGATGTGGAGAGCTAGGGTAGTCTTACCGCTGGATTCTGGGCCGAAGATTTCGATGATACGACCACGTGGTACGCCGAAACCACCGAGGGCGATATCCATCGACAAACTACCGGTGTTGATACCTTCAACCTTGAGTTGGCCTTCGCCACCAAGAGGCATGATGGAGCCTTCACCGAATTGCTTTTCGATTTGTTGGAGAGCCGTTTTCAGGTTCGGGTCTCGCTTGAACATTGCTTCCAGGCCAGTAGGTTCGCTGTTTGCTCGGTCTTTGTCTGCTTTTTTCTTAGCCATCCCTAGTTTCTCCTTAGATCCACGGCTGGGTGCATGCGTCAATTAGCACTTTGCCAAAGTTGTATACGAATGATTAGTATCGCATAGGTGACCATTTTGCAATAACCACCGACAAAATTATTTTTCGCCAGAGTGCGGACACCTTAGGTCCAAAGAATGCGACTCACCGAAAATTTCTCAAAAGCACTCTCAAAACCAGAGGCGCCCCAGAGTCGTATGGGAAGGTTGAAGAGCCCATTTTTTCAGGGAAAGCACACCACACGCACACCTTCAATCGCGGTTTAGCCCGTCATTTCTTGCCTGCGCGTCAAAGTTTACCAAAACTCTCCCAAGTCGCTTCACAAATTTGTAATCCGTGCGTTTTTTGCCTCTCTTAACAGAAAAGGGGCATCCGATACCAACCGTTGAATCGCGTTCATGGATGAACGGAGAGCGAAATGACTCGGCTAACACTGGCGGGAGCCTTTAGCCATGGAGATCTCCGCATCGTCTCGGAATTTACCGGGACGCGCTTTTTGCCTTGCCAACAAATGGATTTGTGAGGAGTCAGGAAGATGAAAATTAGCAGGATGGCGCTCAGCGCCGCTCTAGCCTGCGTTTGCTTTACCGGAACGACCTTTGCTCAGCAAAGTCACCGTGGAGCGACCAGCTACCAAAAAACAGCTTATTCTTACGGTTACGACGAAGAAAAATCACCCAGCGATGCTGCACCAGCACCCGCTCCAGCACCAGCCGCAGCCCCAACTGCAGCTTGCGATAACGGCAGCAGCTGTGACACCGCTTGCGATGAAATGGGCGATTGCTGCGGTTCGTGGGACATCGGTCTCGATTGCTGCTTAGGTGAACCCTACAAGCTCGTCGACGGCGATATCTGCGGATTCAACGTCGGTGGCTGGACTCAATTGGGTTACCACACCTACAACACCCCATTCAACTTCAACCAACACAAGCATAAAGTTAACCTTCAACAACAATGGTTGTATGCTGAAAAGGTTGCTGATGGCAGCTGTGGTTTAGGTTGGGGTGCACGTCTCGATTACGTCTACGGTGTTGACGCTCAAGACACCCAAGCTTTCGGTACCCAGCAAAGCGGTTGGGATAACCCTTGGGACAATGGCGTTTACGGCCATGCCCTACCACAAGCTTATGTTGAAGCTGCGTATGGAGATTGGTCGGTTAAAGCCGGTCACTTCTTCACCACGATCGGATACGAAGTGGTTGCTGCAACCGGTAACTTCTTCTACTCCCGCAGCTACACCATGTACAACAGCGAGCCGTTTACTCATACCGGCGTGCTTTCCACCTACGCAGTATCCGAAGATACCAAAATCTACAACGGATACGTCATGGGTTGGGACAGCGGCTTCGATGACAACGGTGACGCATGGTTAACTGGTATCACCACCAACGTAACCGAAAACACTAGCTTCACCTACGGCTTGGTACTTGGTCGTTTTGGTGCTCGCACCGCCAACGAAGCTGGCGAAATGCACAGCATCATCGTAACCACCAAGTTATCTGAGAAATTGACCCACGTTTTCTGGACCGACTACCTCGATTCGGACAACGCCACCAACCGCGCTGTTGAACGTCAAACCTATGACCTCAACAACGCATTGCTCTATTCGTTCAACGATTGCCTCGCTTGGGGTAACCGCTTCGAATGGTACAACGTTGAACGCGGTTTGGGCAAACAGACTCCAGGTCACTCGGACGTTTATGTTTACACCACTGGTTTGAACATTCGTCCTCACTCGAACCTGTTGTTCCGCCCAGAAGTTCGTTGGGACTGGGACCGCGACGGCATCATTGGCTTGGACCTCGGTACCAGCCAAACGACCTTCGGTATGGACGCCATCTTCACCTTCTAAGGTTTAGATCGCATCTCCAAATCCACTTGGTTAAACGAAGAACCCCTGGTGAGCCATCGCCGGGGGTTTTTTTGGTTTAGTTTTCAGTGGTTCAGTTTTCAGTGGTTCAGTGGGAAGGGCGGAAAGTTCTCCATCGCTCCTGCAACTGAAAACTGAAAACTGAATCACTGAATCACTGAAACACTGAAAACTGAATCACTCCCCTGCCCTTTTCCGTGCATCGCGTTGCCTAGTTCTTGTGCGATTGTGGGGGCGGAGACCCATTTGCCAGCAATTTTTAGAAATTGTTAATTTCTGTAACTCTCGTACTGTCAACTCTTTGCGACAGATGTGTGCCGGTTTGGCTCACGTTCTGGCACGGTATCTGCTTTGCCGCTCTGCTGCATTCTGAAGCATTTGCAACCATTTTGGGCAAGCTGCTTGGAAACGACAAATCCTGCGGGTTTGGAAAGTTCTCCAGCAGAAAAGAAGTGGTTTAGGTAAGGCCCGGGCAAGGGTAACGCTTCAGGATTCCAGGAGCGTTTTTTTGCTCGGTGAAGTACCCAGCATCGCTCCCTATCCATTGTTCTGAAGACAAAAAAGAGGCGAGAGGAAATGGGTTTATTGCGGCAAGTCCAATCATGGCTCTGCCTTGGCTTAGTAGCCATGGCCTTAGTTTCACCACCAAGTATCACCTTAGCACAAGAAGCAGCTCCGGCAGCTGAAACAGCAGCCCCAGCAGCAGAAACTCCAGCGGCTGCTCCCGCAACGACGGAAGAAAAGCCCGCTGAAAGCAGTGAGACGCCTCCACCCGCTGCTCCTTCAACCAAAGAAGCAGCCGCAGATGAAGGAACGCCAGATTCGAAACTCACATTCGCTCTGAACAACGTCACCCTACTTATCTGTGCTGTGTTGGTTATTTTCATGCAGGCAGGTTTCGCAATGTTGGAAGCAGGCCTCAACCCAGCGAAGCATACAGTTAACATCTTGTGCAAAAACTTGATGGACTTTGCCATTGGCGTGTTGTTGTTCTTCGCTGTTGGGTATGCCATCATGTATCCGGATTGGTCTGGCGTGACAACCAAAGTCTTTGACTTTAACCCAGATCGCATTTTCGCCATTACAGCTTGGGATGGAGCAACCGTTCTCCATCCACAAGTCGATTTCTTGTTCCAAGTTGCCTTCGCCGCGACCTCCGCAACGATCGTTTCCGGTGCAGTCGCAGGTCGTATGAAGTTCGGTGCTTATCTGTTCTACAGTGCCGTAATCACTGCGTTCGTTTATCCGATCAGCGGCTCTTGGAAGTGGGGCTTGGGTTGGTTGAATGATTGGGGATTCCACGACTTCGCAGGTAGTTGCTTGGTGCATGCTGTGGGTGGTTTTGCCGGCTTGGCTGGTGCCATCGTCTTGGGACCTCGTATCGGTCGCTTCAGCAACGATGGGAAGAGCAACCCGATTCCTGGTCACAACATGGCCCTAGCCACCTTGGGTGTATTCGTGCTCTTGATCGGTTGGTATGGCTTTAACCCAGGTAGTCAATTGGCTTTTGCTAATCACGTAAATACCAACATCGTTATGACTGTCGCCACGAACACCACTTTGGCTGCAGCAGCAGGTTGCTGCGTCAGCTTGGCTGTTGCTTGGGTGCTCTTCGGCAAACCTGATTTGTCGATGGCCCTCAACGGAATGTTGGCAGGATTGGTCGGTATTACCGCCAACTGCGATTGCGTGACAAACGTCGAATCATTGATTATCGGCTCGATCGCTGGCGTACTTGTGATCGCTGCGATGCTCCTGCTGGAAAACCTGAAGATCGACGATCCTGTTGGCGCTTGGCCTGTGCACGGTGTTTGCGGTGCTTGGGGCTGTATCGCTGCAGGTATCTTCGGCGAAGGTAAGAACTTAACGGTTCAGTTGATTGGCACCGGCGTTTATTGTGCTTGGGGCTTTTTCACTCTTCTCATTGTGTTTGTCGCTTTGAAGGCCATCGGCCAACTCCGCGTCACCAAAGAAGAAGAACTAACTGGTTTGGATATCTCGGAACACGGCATGCACGCTTATCCTGCTGATCGCAGCTAAGTTGCATCCTCACAAAACCCTACCCTGTGTCGCTCCGACGGAAGACTTTTTCTGCCGGTCAACCGCGGAGCGACATATTTTTACTTGCTCAGGTAAGTCAAAAAACAGGGCTCTCAGATCGGGAAAGCTAGGCGGCAGACATTAATCTGATTTAGCTCGATCTTTTCCTTAGCGAGAACAATACACGGTCTGGAGTTGCACGCGGTTTCAAATGCCTTGTGTATCTTCGGACGTCATGGTCTTCGGCTCTTGCCTGGGCCAGAAGGGTACCCCAACGGCCTCGGATGGGTGTCCGCCTCACCTGTTCGGGCCGGGGTATTTCTTTTCCTCGACTTCTCTTGTAGTCTGCTTCGTTCCAACCCACTTTCTCAAGCTCATGGGCATCCGTTGCCTACAGCTTTGAATCCTTCCCAAGGTGGTTCGCCGTGAAGCTCATCATTGCCATTATTCAACCGAATCGATTAGAAGCTGTGAAAGATGCCCTCACCGAAGTTGAAGTGTTTCGACTTACCGTGGTGGATTGCCAAGGCTTCGGTCGACAAAAAGGACAGCTCGGCATTTATCGCAGCCAAGAGCCCTCCGTGAATCTCTTGCGTAAAGTGCAATTGCAGATCGCCGTCAATGAAGACTTCGTGGAACCAACCATTCAAGCGATTATGTCGGCTGCGCGCTCCGGCGATAAAGGACAAATCGGCGATGGCAAGATTTTTGTGTTGCCGATGGATGATTGTATTCGCATCCGAACCGGCGAACGGGGCTCGGACGCGATTTAGCCAAGTGCCGCATTAAATGCTTATGCACTACGCCACAGGGTCGTAACCTTCAGCACCCATTGGACGCCCCATCGGCAAATACTTGCACAAGGCGATGCCCAAGAAGTACAGAATGATTAACGGTAATCCCATGCCGCACATGCTGTAGATGTCCCCACCCGGCGTGAGAATCATCGACAAGAAGGCGATCACCAAAATCGCAATCTTCCATTGCTGCAAATAGTTTTGAACGCTGAACATGCCGATGCGATTCAAGAAGACCATCACCAGTGGCAGTTGGAACGCTAAGCCGAAACCGAGAGGCAAGATCAAAGCGAACGACACATATTCATTTAAGCGAGGTGATAAATCGGTACCCAAGCTCGCGTTCGCTTCCAGCAAAAACTCGATCACAAACCGGAAGATGACGAAAAACGCCAAGCTAACACCCGCCAAAAACAAGCCTAAGCTCATCGGCAAAAAGAAGTACACATATTTGCGTTCATGCGGATATAAGCCCGCCGCCACAAAACCC
Organism: Planctomycetota bacterium; assembly: GCA_017303505.1. Lineage (GTDB taxonomy): Bacteria > Planctomycetota > Planctomycetia > Pirellulales > Pirellulaceae > JAFLCP01. The sequence continues at coordinate 11,728 of JAFLCP010000059.1, forward strand.
CAAATATGCCAGAAAATTCCAGGGCTTCCGAATACGATCCCAGCAATCAGGGCGGCCTTAAGCCAAATCATAAAACCTTCTTGAATATTGAGCGTCTCGACTCGAGTCGCTACTTTGCGCCAAATTCGCACGGGGACCAATCGTTCCATCAACTCATTATCCACAGCCCCCTGATATAAAGCATCGGGATCTGGAGCGGAGACTGTTGGCTTGTTAGTCGTTTCGGCACTGCTTTCTGTTGCTTTGGCTTCCGGAGCTTTGACTTCTGGTGTTTTTGCGCCTGGATTCTTGGGCTCAGTGGGTGCTTTGGCGTTCGACTCTTTCTTGTTGGATTCTGTTGTTGCCGCTTCCGTTTCCGTTGTCGCCGGTTTGGGGCTTTCAGGCTGCTCGCTTTCTTTTTTTCCCATCAGCGATTCCAAATGGAAATCGCGTGGATCGACCAAGACATCCTCACTCACGATACCTTTGTCGTGCAGTTTCTCTGCCATATCGTCCGAGACCGGAACGCCGCTGACCGTTTTGAGACGCTGCAAATCTTGCTTGAGCGAAAACTCTTCGAGGGCTGCCTTCAAAGGCGTCTGGATGTACTGGACGATGTCGTCCGCCAGAAATAGGCCGAAGATCAAGCCAACCCCGACCCAGGCTGACGATTTAGCCAGGGCTTTGCGGAGTTGTTCTAAATGCTCACCAAAAGTCATCGAACTGCTATCAAACAGATCGTCTGAAACTTTGGGCGAGATGCGAGGGGCTGTCATAATCGTATCTTTTCAGCGGTGGTTCAGTGCTTCGGAGGTTGGAAATTGGCGGGAATGTACCCCATCAACTTTACAGCATATTATGATCGAGGGTATCGTTCCTGACAGTGGTTATTTTGCCCCCCATCTGAGTTGTGTGTCATGTCGACAACGTCCCAGTCCCTCTATCCGTTACAATTCCAGCCACTTTTTCGCTCGTACATCTGGGGTGGCAGAGGTCTGCAGAATTATCTGGGGAAAGCGATTCCCGGCGAGGGTGTCTGGGCCGAAAGTTGGGAAATAGTCGATCATGGACCTGATCAAAGTATCATCATCAATGGTCCTCTCGCGGGACAGTCTCTCGGCGGATTGATCGATTCGAACCCGCTCGGTGTCCTCGGACATAAGCTGGTGCAGGCCCAAAAAACAGAACCCCTGCCACAGCCGCGCCATCATTTTCCGCTCCTCTTAAAATACCTCGACTGCAATCTGGTTCTCTCAGTGCAAGTGCATCCCGATGATGCCTATGGTCTGAAAATGACCAAACCCGACCTGGGCAAAACAGAAGCTTGGTATGTCATCCATGCTGAGCCCAATGCGTGTATCTACGCCGGTCTAAAACCAGGCTTAACCCGAGACGATTTGGCTGCTGCTATTGAAGCGGGTAAAACCGAAGAATGTCTCCATCAAGTCACCGCGCAAGCCGGCGATTGCATCTTTATTCCGGCTGGCACGGTACATGCCCTCGGCAGTGGCTTGATCGTGGCCGAAATTCAACAATCAAGCGATACCACCTTTCGCTTGTTCGACTGGAACCGAGTTGATGCCGAGGGCAATAGTCGCCCGTTGCATATCGAACAAGCTTTGAAGGTGATCGATTACCAACGAGGACCCGTTAACCCGCAAACTTTGACGATTCGACAAGCTGCGACAGCCTCTTCACCCCGCTGGGATTCGCTCGTCGAATGTTCCAAATTCAGCATCGATTGTTTGTTGGGAGCAGGCAAACATCACTGGGAAAATGAAGATCGCTTTATCTTGCTCACAGTACCACGTGGTAGCGGGCAATTGAGTTGGAACGGTGGGGCATTGGATCTGAAACGCGGGGATAGTGTCCTCGTGCCTGCCGCTGCGCCTGCGGTTCAGTGGGAGTCAGCCGATCACGAGGCTGTGGTGCTATTCGCACGGGTATGATTGTAGGGTTCCAAACATCTACACCACTTGCAACAGTCTTGTCAGAAGTTGGATGTACGCCATCACCCATTTGCTTTCGCATCCTTAGATCCATCGATCGGATGAAGAGTATTGCAATCGGCATTCGATGAACATTGATAGCAAATCGAGAATTGTCGATCGAACGTTCTTGTTGTATTTGTCATGGAATGGCAGGCAACGATTTAATCCCGTTCGATTCTCCCGATTGCCCTGTATCCCATGGTTCAAACTAGCTACGATCCGACCGCGAACTTTGCGGGATGGGTGAATCCATCGTCGAGTTCGTTTGGTGAATGTGTTTGGTGGCCCAGAATTAATGTAAGCCAAGGGAATTCAGTCGCGTTTCTATTTTAGCGCACACCCTCAAGGATGGGATCATGTCTACTAAACGCATTTCCCTGTTCATTCTTATGGTCTCGGCCTCTGTGACGGGATGCGCAAATCGTCCTGGTTGGGGAATTCCTGGATTTGGCCAAGGAACGGTCGACCGTCAAAGTGCACGCGCCGTTTATCATGACCCCTATCCGTTAAACGACATTGGTCCTGAAGTGGTTGGTGGGCGTCCTCGCGAGTACGCTCAGCCGATGCCAGAAGCCCAACGGAACCAACGCTATTATTCGTCGGGTTTGTCGAACTTCTACGGCAGCTTGCAGCAGCAGTAACTCTCTCCCAACCCCAATTGTCTGAAAAACTACTCATTGTGGGGTGTTGCAGCGATTCTTTTTGGGGCGATGCAGGGGAGCGGTCTGCGCAGACCCTGGGCGCTTTGCCCCCTGTCAAGATATCATCGCTTAGTGGGGAAACTGCGTCTTTTGCATTTTCGCCGAAAGCGAGTGATCCCGATCATTGAAAAGCAGAGGTCTTTAGTTCATGTCAGGTAAACAGAAACCATTGGGCTGGGGGCCCCTTGGTGCAGGTCCACAACGTCTTAATAAAGTGCTCGCAGCCGCCGGACTGGGAAGTCGCCGCGCCTGTGATGAATTCATCAGCGAAGGGCGAGTTGAAGTTAACGGTGAAGTCGCCGCCCAACTTGGCATGAAAGTCGATCCCACAGTGGATCAGATCAAATTCGATGGCGAAGCTCTGAAGAAGAACAAGCCCGTCTATTATGCGTTAAACAAACCCCCTGGAGTTGTTTCCACCAATTCTGATCCCGATGGTCGACCTCGGGTTGTCGATTTGGTTCCCGATAAAGAACGCTTGTTCTCCGTCGGCAGACTTGACCGCAGCAGCGAAGGCTTGATGCTGCTCACCAATGACGGTGAGCTGGCGCAAAAGTTAGCGCATCCTAAATATCAAATCACCAAGACGTATTATGTTACGGTTCAAGGTTCGATCGATATTGCACATCTCGCCCGTTTAGAACGTGGAATTCATTTGGCTGAAGGTTTGGCCAAAGTGGATAAAGTTAAGATCCGCAAGCAGCGTCGCCATGCTACCGATTTGGAAATCGAGTTGAGCGAAGGCAAGAACCGCGAGATTCGTCGCATTTTGGCGCGGCTGGGACATAAAGTTGTCGAGCTGAAACGTGTCGCCATCGGTACCTTGCGTTTGGGTGATATACCGACCGGCGCGTATCGTCCGTTAACGGCGGAAGAAGTTCGCAAACTCTACGAAGAAGCCGAACAAGCACGGCACAAGAAGAAAGAAAACCGCAAACGTCAAACAGGTGGAGCGAAGATCGCTGCCCCTGGTCCTATCGAAGATGAAATCACCGAAGACGAGTTAGCTGAAGAACTCGAAGCGGAACGAATGCTCGAAGGAGATGATCTCGGCGTTGTGGTCGATTACAGCAGCGGCGGTGCAGTCGAAGAGTTTGTGCCACCTGAAGATGATTTCGATGAAGACGATGATGCGGTTGAGATCGAATTCGATGAAGATGATTTCGACGGCGAAGCGGAAACATTTGATGGAACAGAAGAAGTGCCAGACGTCATTCTCGATGATGATGGCGATGAGATCTTCTTGCCTCCATCGGTAAGTGAACAACGTCGTAAGCCACGTGGCGATCGCGAAGGGGCTCCTCGTGGTGATAGACCTCGTGGCGATAGACCCCGAGGTGACAGGCCTAGAGGTGATCGTCCCCGAGGCGATAGACCCCGTAGCGACAGACCTCGCGGCGATCGGCCATTCGGCGACAGGCCACGCGGCGATGGGCCACGTGGTGATCGCGGTCGAGGTGGCGAACGTGGTTCCGGCGACAGAGGATTCGGAAACCGAGGTTTCGGCGAACGGCGTGGTGATGACCGCCGCAGCGACGATCGACGTGGAGATGATCGACGCGGTGGTGATCGTCGTCCAAGCTTCCGAGATCGCGATGATCGCGGAGGACGTGATGAACGTCGAGGCGGTCCACGTGGAGACCGGCCAAGGTTTGGCGGAGAACGTGGTGATCGTGGAGACCGTGGTGGTGAACGCGGTGACCGGGGCTTCGGTCGCGATCGTGGATTTGACCGCGATCGAGGTGAACGCCCAGATCGCCGTGAATTCTCAGATCGTGGTGATCGACGTCCAAGAGGTGAAGGTGGATTCCGCGATCGCCCTGAGCGAGACCGACCTGAAGGTGGTCGTGGCGGGTTCGGCGGCGGACGGCCCAGTGGTGGTCGTCCTGGCGGCGGTCGGCCTGGCGGCAGCAGGTTCGGTGGCGGTCGCGATGAACGCGGTTCGCGCGATCGCGGTTTTGGTGATCGAGGTGGCGGAGATAGAGGTAGCCGAGGATTCGGAGATCGCGGTGACCGTGGCTTCAGTGACCGAGGCGATCGGGGCTCTGGAGACCGGGGCTTTGGAGACCGCGGAGGCGGTGACCGTGGACCACGAGGTCGAAGTGGCGGTGGACGCGATTTCGGCGGCGGTCGTTCTGGAGATCGACCCGGTGGTGGAAGACCAGGCGGCGGCCGACCTGGCGGTGGCCGACCTGGAGGTGGAAGGCCCGGTGGCGGAAGACCTGGTGGCCGAGGTGGCCGACCTGGGGGCGGTGGACGTCCAGGTGGTAGAGGGCGGGACTAACATCGCTCCTAACGTATCGTTGATGTCATGTTGCACTGCTCTCGGCGGTGCAACATGGCGGGGTTAGTGTTCAGTGATTCAGTGATTCAGTGATTCAGTTTTCAGTTTTCAGTAGGGCGAAGGTAGCTCAATAAGGGATTTCATAACCATGACGGTTCAAGCTTGCAGTTCACAACTACCCGTTGTTACGGCAACTTTGATAGAGAATGCTCAAGTCGCCAAAGGCTTATGGAAATTGCGCATCGAAGCGCCCGAGATCGCTTCGAGCTTTACGCCTGGTCAGTTTTGCATGTTGCGAATCGCCGATCGAACTGATCCACTCATCGGACGAGCGTTAGCCATTTATTCAACGGATCCCAAAGTCGATGGTCGGCGTTCATGGATTGAATTGGTCTACCAAGTCAAAGGGCGAATGACAACACAATTGCACCGCATGGTTGCCGGCCAACGCTTGCAAGTTTGGGGACCACTCGGCAATTCATTCAGCGCTGAACGCGTCGATCACTTAGTCATGGTAGCGGGTGGTATTGGTCAAACACCGTTTCTCACGTTGGCTCGCGAAGCATTAGGTTTGGAGAGCTTCGGTACCTCAACAACACGTCAAAATGGTTATGCACAACATGTGCATCTGTTGTATGGTGCGCGTTCTGCCGATTACTTCGCAGGTTTAGATGAGTTTCGCCAAACCGGACTAAACTTAGAACTAGCTACTGACGATGGTTCGATCGGCCCACCTCAACGCGTCACCGATTTGCTCAAAAAGAAATTAGTCGAACTCCAGGGCCAATCGATTCGCATCGTCTGTTGCGGGCCCGAGCCGATGATGGAAGCGGTTTCTGAAATTGCCCATCAGCATCAAGTTCGTTGCGAAGTCTCGCTGGAGACACCGATGGCATGTGGCATCGGTATTTGTTTCACTTGCGTCGCCAAAGTGAAGCAAGAAGATGGCAGCTGGGATTACAAACGCACCTGTATCGAAGGTCCCATTTTCTCCTCCACAGAAATAATATGGTAGGAACAGGTTTCAGTTTTTCAGTTGTTCAGTGGTTCAGTTGTTCAGTGATTCAGTGGTTCAGTTTTCAGACTGAACCACTGAAAACTGAATCACTGAACCACTACTCTCACGCCGCTCTCTGCCCTTGGATCTGAGCGTCGTTGACGACTCCGACAGCTTCCAGTTGAGTATCGCGGGTCACTTCGTTGTAACTCAATACACGCAGATCGGGGAGCAAGTTCTGTGTGATCTGCCGAACTGCAGGACGAATACGTGGGCTTACTAGAAGGACACGAGGGCGTCCCAGTTGTTCAAGCTTTCTGACTTGAATGGCAATTTGTTGGCAAGTGGCTTCAATCACCGGTGGCGACATGCGAATGAGTAAGCCGCGGTCTGTATGCTCAATGCCAGCTGAGATTCGATCTTCGACCGATGGATCGAGAGTTACCACATGCAATCGATTCTGACCATCGCGGAAGCGTTGCGAGATCGTTCGCGCGAGCCGATGACGAACGTATTCGGTAAGCAGCACAGGATCTTTGGTGCGTTGAGCATAATCGCCGAGTGTTTCGAGGATGGTACCCAATTGTCGAATAGGGACATCTTCACGCAACAAGATCTGAAGAACATGTTGCACGTCGGCGAGTTTCATCAGGGAAGGAATTAGTTCTTCGACAACCGTGGGAGTCGATTGTTTTAATTGATCGATCAGTTGTTTGGTTTGATCGCGCGTTAATAACTCGTCAGCATGGCGACCAGCAATTTCTTGAACATGGGTGGCCAAAACAGCGCCCGGTTCGGCAACTTGGTAACTGTAGATTTCGGCTTGTTGGCGTAAGCCCGGATCGATCCACCAAGCGCGTCGATTTAATGCGGGTTCGCGAGTTTCTTCGCCAGGTATGCTCCCCGTCGTGATGCCCGTATCGATGGCAAGCAGCCGGTCCGGCCGCAAAAATCCCGTCGCGACAGGAGCCCCAGCGATTTGGATTTCATACTGGAATTCGCTTAAGCTTGGGCGATCTTTGATGCGAACTTTGGGAAGCAAAATTCCGATCTCGGCAGCCATCATCGAGCGAACGGTGCTCACGCGTTGTTTGAGATCGCCACCACGTTTTGGGTCAGCCAACGGCACCAGTCCAGCTCCTAGTTCAACACGCATCGGGTCAACTTCCAAGAAGTCCTCCACTTTCTTTTCGGGGGGAACTGCTTTGGCCAATTCGACTTGACGCTGTTGTTCGGCAGCCACTTTTGTTTTTTGGATTTGTTGTTTGTTGAGCAGGTAGGCGATGCCGATGCAGCTCAAGCCTAATGTGAGCAGTGGGATCGTCGGCAACGCAGTGAAGATCATCAGAATCAAAAAGACGCCCGCCACAATCAACGCTTGGGGACGAGAGAAAAGTTGCGAGATGAATTCGCCCGACAGATTCACTTCTTGTGTGCTACGTGTTACGAGCAATGCAGCAGCCAACGAGATCAAAAACGCGGGGACTTGGCTCACAAGACCGTCGCCAATCGTTAGTTTAGTAAACACCTCTGCGCACTCGGCCAAATCCATTTTTGCATGAACGTAGCCCATATAGAAGCCACCGACGATATTGATCACCGTGACCACAATACCTGCGATCGCATCACCGCGAACGTATTTACTCGCACCGTCCATCGCACCATAAAAGTCGGCTTGGCGTTGAATCGCTTCACGACGACGTTGAGCTTCTTTTTCATCGATGAGCCCGTTGCTCAAGTCGGCGTCAATCGCCATCTGACGACCTGGCATACCATCCAACGCAAAACGCGCGGCAACTTCCGAGATACGTGTGGCGCCTTTCGTGATCACCAAGAATTGGATGACGAAGATGATGATAAATAAGATTAAGCCCACTTCGAGTCGATCGCCCGCGACGAAGTTACCGAATGCCAAAATAACTCCACCCGCCGCATCGGTGTCGTCCGCTTTCACTTCCGTGAGAATCAAACGGGTTGTTGCGATGTTCAACACCAAACGGGCTAATGTGGTGGTGACCAGCAGCGCCGGGAAGATGTTGAATTCAAGGGGCGTGCGAATATAGAGCGTTGTTAACAAGATGATTACCGAAACGGTAATGTTAGCCGCTAACAAAAGGTCCATGAGGGCCGCTGGTAGCGGAACAAGGATCACACCCAAGCACGAAATCAACGCTACCGGCAAAAGCAGGTCGCGATATTTCTGAAGCCATAGGGAAACTTGTGCCATCGATCCGTCTCTGTCGGTAGTCTCTGTTAACGCAATCCATTACGTTTCGCCCAAGGTAATACGAATCGTTGCACCACGTCTAGCCCAGCCCTCGCCCCCTTTGTTATCTCTCTTGCGGTTGCTAGCAAAAGAAGTTCCCTTCAATTTGGTGCTGGATACCTACCGCGAGGCCTTAAGGTACAAAAAGACCGCCTACACCCCCACAAAGTTTGACTTTTGGGCAAAATCGTACGACAATGAAGGCCCTTCTCCCCCCTCCCCTACCCCATCCAATCCCACCATGCCTTCATACCTATCGCAATTCATCGCAGGATGCTTGATTGTTATTGCTAGCACCGTGCAGGCCCAGCCAGGGCTGCAAGTCGCACGGCCGAGTTCTATTGTCCCGGGCCAAGCCACGGAAGTCGTTTTGGTTGGTGATAAGCTCAGCGAGCCGCTGAAAATCTGGACGAGTATTCCGCTCCAGACAGAACTGGTTTCGATTACCAGCACTGAGATCCGGCTAAAGGTTACTGCTCTCCCAACAACGCCTATTGGCCCGTTTGGGATTACAGTGGCAGGTGCAGATGGTGTTGCAGCACCACTTGGAATGTTAGTTGATCCGTTACCCACTATCTCCGAAGCGGCTGACAATCATGATGTCGCGCATGCACAAGTACTCACCGATCGATGTGCGGTGGACGGTGTTGCGGATGGAGCTGCGAGTGATTTCTTTCGCATTCGTTCTACAGCGGATCAACGCTTAACGCTGGAGGTTCGAACGAACTTTCTCTCTTCCAATCTCGATCCAGTGATTCGGGTTTTGGACAGCAATGGAAATGAAATAGCAGGGAATGACGATCTCCCTGGTTCATCCGAGTGTCGACTTACTATCGATGCCAAAAAAGATGTGGAATATTTGTTGGAACTGCGCGACAGCAAATACGTAGCGGGTGGTCGTTATCGATTGCGCATCGGAGACTTCTTGCCCGTTCAAACTCTGTTTCCTCCGGTTGTTACTGCGGGGCAAATTGCAAAATTTACAGCTGGCACTTCCGATGCAAATGATGTGTCGGTTAATGATTGGACCGCTCCCATCACCACGACGCAGACATTGAGCTATGTGCCTGTTGGTGCTGCGGCGGGAGCTGGCAACTGGGGAAGCGTGCTGGTCACACCACGAGTGGCGGTGATTGAAAATGAACAAGTAGAGAACGATCCAACCACGATCGGGGTAGCGTTACCGGTTGTTTTGGCTGGACGTATCAAAACGCCGGGGGACCAAGATCGTTTTTTGGTAACGCTCAAAAAAGGAGAGTCGCTCCGCTGCACTCCTTGGACGGGGGCCTTGCAATCTCCGGCTTGGCTTAAGATCAAAATACTTCATCCGGATGGACGGATGTTGGCCGAATCGCCTGTAAATGAAGCGAGTGAATGGCGTTTTGATTTCTCGCCACCTGAAGATGCTGTTTATCAAGTGGTTGTCGAGGAATTGTTAGGACGAGGAGGCAACAACTTTGTTTATGCTCTTCAGCTTGATGTCAGTGGTTATGTAACTGCTGCCTTGAAGGGAGATGCGAATGGGCGTGATCGCTTGGTGTTGAGTGGTGTTTCCGGAGCGGTGCCTTTTGATTTTGTGTTGGATCGATTTGGCTATGACGGAGCTGTGCAATTCAGTGCGAAAAATCTCTCTTCCACCTATCGCATCCTCAATCCGGTCGCTGCGGCGGGAACAAAGGAGCATCGAGTGTGGGTCGTTGCCCAAAACGGTGCATCTTTAGCCGATGTTCCGTTATCCGGACTTCAGTGGGAGGTTATGGCAACGGAGAGCGGTGTCAAAGAACCGTCGAGCATAACCTCACGTGCGATATGGAGATTGAGAGCCCCGACACTTCCCTACCCTGCCCTGTGGCGCGATGGTTGGATGGCGTTGGCTGTTTCAAATGAAGCGGAACCTTTTTTCAAGTTAACGCCAACCGCCCATGTGTTGTCGTTTCCAGCAGGCACAAAGCAAATCAAAACGACGATTGCCTTGGAACGCACCAAGCCCGAATTCAAAGAAGCCCCTCAGTGGTTTGTGTCCTCCAATACGACCGGGGCTGTCGTCCAGGTCACGCAGGAAGGTGATGTGACGCACATCACCTTGGACCGCGCGGATGAAAAGCAAATGATCCGCGGGAAAGTTGAACTCGTGGCCGTAGCCGAATTCGCCGGAAAAGGCCGCCGAGAGTTGATTGCCTTTGACGTTGAATCCGCGCCAGATCGCTTAGAAGTTTTTCCGAGTGAGATCGCGTTAACGCATGCGAAAGATAAAATCCAATTAGTGGTAAGTGCCATCTATCCCAATGGTGATGTTCGGGATGTGACTCGTTCCGCCACCATGAGCGTGACTGATGACAAGATCGCCACATTAGTTGGCAGCGATATTGTACCTCGCGGTGACGGTGAGACTACCCTCAAGCTCAATGCATCGGGTGTCGAGACTACGATTCCAGTGCGAGTCTCGAATTCAGCGACCATCCAGCCGATCGGTTTTGAAACGGGCGCGTTGGTTGCTCTGAGCAAACAAAACTGCAGCTCTGGGGCATGCCATGGTTCGCCCAGCGGTAAAGGTGGATTTCGCTTGTCGTTGCGAGCCTATGATCCTGTGCTCGACCAGTTGACGTTGTTGCGAGAAGAAACGGGACGTCGCGTGAACATACTGGAACCCGAAGCAAGCTTGCTGTTAGAAAAGCCGTTGATGAAGGTGGTGCATGGTGGTGGCGTGCAGATTCGCAAAGATGACGCAGCTTACCAAGTGTTGAAGCAATGGATTGCCGAAGGGGCTCAGCTCGATCCTGTTAACGCGCCACGTGTCGCGCGTTTGCAAATCTATCCGGCAGGAAAACGCGTGTTGCGCTCACCCGCTGACTCACAGCAAATCTCGGTCGTCGCCGTGATGACGGATGGTTCGACCAAAGATGTCACCGATTTAGCCGGCTATTCTGTTTCCGATACTTCAGTTTGTACCGTGGATGCGAATGGATTGGTCAAAAAGCAAAAGCGAGGTGAGGCTGCCGTATTGGTGCGCTTCTTAGAACACATCGAATCGCTCACGCTAACTTTTGTAGAGGATGAGGCAGCGTTCGCTTGGACCAACCCACCGGTCAACAATTACATCGACGAGCGAGTGAATGACAAACTCAAACTATTGCAATACTCGGCATCGCCGACCTGCTCCGATAGCGAGTTCTTGCGACGTGTTCATTTAGATGTGATTGGGATTTTGCCAACGCTCGAGGAAACCGAAGCGTTTCTAGCGGATACCGATCCCACCAAACGGAGCAAGTTAATTGATCGTCTATTAGAACGGCCCGAATATGCTCGTTTTTGGGCTGTAAAATGGGGCGATTTGTTGAAGATGACCAACAAAAAAATCGGCCCTGATGGTTTGTATAAATATCATCGTTGGGTCGAAGATTCGATTCGAAAGAATGTTCCCTATGATCGCTTTGCTCGTGAACTGTTAACGGCGAGTGGCAGCAATTTGGAAAATCCTGCCGCCAATTTTTATCGAGCAGCGGTGGATATGAACGATTGTGTAGAGACCATCTCACAAGTCTTTTTGGGCTCGCGACTGCAGTGTGCGAAATGCCATAACCATCCGTTTGAACGTTGGACACAGGATAACTATTACGGCATGGGCGCCTTCTTTGAGCGAGTACGCCGAACCAATACACCACGTCCGAATGAATCCCTGGTGTGGACGGCTCAACAAGGAGAGGTTACGCAGCCCCGCACCGGAAAAGTAATGCAACCGTGGGTGCCCGTGCAAGGAACATTGTCGACCGTTGATGAACAAGATCGACGACGAAGTTTTGCCGATTGGTTGGTGCAACCGAACAATCCTTACTTCGCCAAAATGGAAGTCAATCGGATATGGGCTCAATTGTTCTCGCGCGGAATTGTGGACCCGATTGATGATTTCCGCGATTCGAATCCACCTAGCAACGTGGAATTGCTTGATGCTTTAGCACAAGATTTTGTGAAGTCGGGCTTTGATCGAAAGCACATTCTGCGGACCATTCTCAATTCGCGCACCTATCAGGCGAGTTTTGAACCGCTGGCGAGCAACAAAGAGGATGAAAAATATTTTTCACATCAAATGCCACGTTTGCTTTCTGCTGAGCAATTGATGGATGCTGTGGTGGCAACACTGGGTGTAGCGGAACCGTTAGGTGGCTTACCTGCAGATCGCAAGGCAACGCAGCTTCCTGCTCCCGATATCGTTAAAGTTGATTTTCTAAAAGTTTTTGGACAACCAGAACGCGAAACTGTTTGCGCTTGTGAACGTTCCAAAGATACGAACCTTGGCATGGCGATCGAGTTTTTCAATGGTTCCTTTTTGCATGGCAAACTCAAACATCCGCAAACTCGCTTCCGGCAAGCATTGGCTGCCCAGAAACCGATCGAGCAAATAATACGCGACGTCTATCTGGCTGCTGTTTGTCGTCCTCCGACGGAGAGCGAACTTCAAGCAGCGTTAAAACATGTGACCTCGCACTCCGATCCTGCGCTCGCCATGGAAGATGTCTGTTGGGCTCTTGTCAACACAGATGAATTCATCTTCCAACATTGATTCGCATCAAGAATAGTTCGAAGAAAATTGATGGTAACCTTCATGATTCAGTTGCTTAGAAATAACATCCTGCTGTCCTTGGCGATGTTGTTGTGTTTAACCGCCAATGCGAATGCCTGGCAAGAAGCTCCGCAGGCGGAATCATCTCCCCCTGCACCGCTGAGCTTCAAAGCTAACGTCGCCCAGATTCTGCAAGATCAATGTGTAGCTTGCCACGGTGCCAAAAAAGCTGAAGGTGGATATCGCGTTGATACGTTTTCTAAACTGAAACAACCTGGCGATTCGGGTGTAGAGCCAGTGGTGGCCAGCCAAATTGATAAGAGCGAATTGATACGCCGTCTCGTTACCGAGGATGCTTCGGAAAGAATGCCAGAAGGTGGCGACCGGCTTCCCGATGTTCAAATTGAATTGCTCAAACGCTGGGTACAAGAAGGGGCTGCGTATGATGGCGCCAATCAGGATGAGAACATTGCTACGATCATTCCTCCGATTCAATATCCGAACGGTCCTGAACACTACGCCTTGCCGATTCCTGTAACCGCTGTGGTGTGGAATGCTGCAGGTGATGCCGTGGTGACCGGTGGCTATCATGAGCTATTGGTTTGGAATGCGAACGATGGCAAGTTCATCCGAAATATTCCTAACATGCCGCAGCGAGTCCATGCGTTGAAATGGCATCCCGATGGGAAGCAATTGGTGGTGGCAGGTGGTACACCCGGCAGAATCGGTGAAGTTCGATTCGTTGATTTTGAATCGGGACAAGTGACACGCGTATTACCTCGCAACGGTGATGTGGTTTTGGACATTGCTTTCTCACCCGATGGGACTCGATTGGCAACGGCGGGAGCTGATGCCATGATTCGAATCTATGACATTACCAGCGCGGAAGAGAAAGCCCCACAAATCTTTTCGAGTCATTCGGATTGGGTGTATTCCATTGGCTGGAGTGCGGATGGGAAACGCTTAGCGTCCGCTAGTCGTGATAAGACGGCGAAGTTTTTTGACATGGAGAAGTCTGAGTTGTTGCTCACTTACTCCGGCCATGGCTCGGCAGTTCGGGGAGTTGCCTTTGCGCCAAACGGAGCCGAAGTTTATTCGGTTGGAGCGGATCACAAGGTGCATCGCTGGAAAAGCGAAAATGCTCAGAAGTCCGGCGAGTTTGGAACGGGAAGTGAATCGATGCGGATTGGGGCGACTGCTGGTGTTTGCTGGGTGGCTAGTGCGAACAAGCAATTGCGTTTGTATGACATGGAGAAGAATGCCGAAATTCGCGCCTTGCCAGGGCACAATGATTGGGTTCTAGCGGCTGACTATCATCCGGCAACGCAAAAGGTTGTGGCGAGCGGTCACAACGGTGAAGTCATTATTTGGAACAAAGATGATGGCAAAGAGCTTGTGCGTTGGGTGGCCAAAAAATAACTCGTTGCACGCCGCTTTTACCGCACGCGGATGAGGATGACACATTTTGCCTAGGGCCATTAGCCGAACGCGTTAGCGTCGGTTTTACTGTTCCAACGGTACACGGTTTCGATCTGGTTGGTCGTGCAATAGAAAGGTACTCGGCTGGCGGATGTTGTAGACCTACATTTGTACGTATGGCCTCGTTCCCATGGTTTCTGTCTTGGGATTTTTCCCATTAGCCGAACGCGTTAGCGTCGGTTTTACTGTTCCAACGGTACACGGTTTCGATCTGGTTGGTCGGACAATAGAAAGGTACTCGGCTGGCGGATGTTGTGGACGTACATTTGTACGTATGACCTTAGTTCTCATGGCGCTGTCTGGGAACGCGCTTCCCAGATGCTCTGCCTTCTAACACAGATGTATCGTGTGCATTTTCCAGGTCATCCGCGTGTTTATCTATCCTGCCATACCGCTAAGTCCATGGGCAACCGAACCTGGAATTCTCGCCAAAGCTCGTCGATTAATGCGGACAGGGCGGGTTTCTCCCTAATTCTTCTGCGTACAATGACTTTACCACCGGCAAATAAATCCGGCAGAATGGGGGCTACGTCCGATATTCCCTCGAACTGCCAACTTTTGAAAACAGTCCCAGATGTACTATTGATTGGCGGCACCGCCACAGGCTCCTTTTTGACTTACTACTATTTCACTCGACAAGAGGTGATAGGTGGACGTTGAGCGAAGCTATTTACGATTTCAAGACTTCGGAATGGCACTCGGTATGACTTTGTGGCGTTATTCCTTGGCATGTTATTTCGCGGGCTCTGTAGGGAAGGAATCGATGCCAAGCTCCTAAATTGGGGCATGGCTTTCGCATGGTCCCTTTGCGTTTATCTGAATTTCGCTTCAATGCGTACACAAATGCTTGACGAGTACGATAAGGCTCGTTCTTTACGCAACCGCTTTTTGTTCGGGACTATTGTTTTCCTGGTGCAAGTAGCATTGGGGGTGGTATGGTTGAGAAGGTAAGGTCACAATCAAATTGCGATCCAAGCTTGGACAGCGGCGTAATGTGAGGAATATGGTTACGTGCCCCAAAGTTTTGATGTTGCCATACATTTTGTTAGCGATGGTGTGCTATAGATGTTTCTCGGCAAGTCGAAGGACCTTTCAATTTGTGTCGGTTGGTCCAAACCACTTTTGTTGACGGCAAGATTCTTGCTGAGATTACAATGCGACGATCTGATCTCTCGCGTACACTTCAACTGGCCCAAGACGAACCCGTCGCTGATGGCGGAACGAAGATCTTTTTCATTCGGGCAGTGGCCAACCCAGAATTGCAGTCTCGGTATTCCTGGCGAGTCTAAGATACTCATCATATGAACTAGCTGTTGAGGATGAGTAAATGCTACATTTCATTTTTTCAATACTATTCTGCGGTTGGGTCCTTTGCGGTTTCGCGACGTTTATGGTGGCGCTTTGCTATAGATCAAAATTTCCTTCGGCTCAGAACATCGAAAGAGACGTTCACGACGGTTCTGGCTGTTGGTCGGGTTTACTTGTGGCATTTACTCTTGGCCCGATTGCAATAGTCCTTCTTCTAATGGACAGATGGAAAGATGAAGATAACTGATCGCCCATTTGACTAGACCGAATTCGAAGATTGTTTGCTGTAGAGGGACGCTGCTTTCGTTTTGATGGACGCAATGGGCTAAGCCAGCCTCTTCAATCAAGAACGAATTCCAGACGGGCGTTCTGAACGGAGACAATTTCGATTTCTTCAATCGAAGTCTGGATCGCTATATGATTCTTCAGTGGGAGCGGTGATGGATTGGAGTTGGTCTACAAACGCCTAGAACTGCGACAGCTTGAAGCAGTACCGATCCGGAAGTTGATGGAGAAGTGGCTTGAATTGGATTCAGTCAAAGCAGTTTTTTCGAAGAGTAGATTGGGCGAAACAGTCACGTATCTCCGTTACCATTCTATCGTAAGAATTGGATGTTTTTAGGTTCGAAAGAACCGCCCCCTGGCAGCATCAAGTTATTCAGTTTTGAAAATCGTGCGTATACGTATCAATCGCTCGGGCTGGCTATTTGTTGACTTTGTAAACGCTGCTCGATCCAGGCGTGAAGTTTCTCGGGTTCATTCGAGCCGAGCCAGAGTTGGCCCTTTTTCAATTTGAGGTGTACGCACGGAAAACCCCAGATATTCCAAACCCAACCACCTCGCAACGAATAGTGAATGCCAAATCCATCGAGCAACGTGGTATGAGTTACGCGCGACGCTTCGATTTCGCTGTAGGGGATTTTCTTTTTGAACAGTGGCAAAGGACCGAAGCGAACGAGGAGGCCATCGTTTGCGTCTTCAATGGTCAAGCTTCGAACGGAGAAGCCGAGGATGGTTAGCAAAACGCAGCCAGCTCCGAAGATGATGTTCAGTGGAGTTTGGTCTCGAAGGGCTACTGCCAAAAAGGCTTCCATCGCTCCAATGGAGAAGATGATAAAGTGCCAAGGTCCTAATTGTGTATGGTGGTAACGTTCGGGATTTGTTGCTGACATAAGATGCTGACTGAAGGCTACGAATTTCTGACTGCCTGGACGTGATCAGAACAATTGTAGCAAGGGACGTCCTTCTTCGAGCAGGTGGTACGGGCGTCCTTGAGAATCTTGGGCTTGTAAATCGGTGACCCCCATCGCATGGTAGACCGTTTTGGCAACGTCGGCGGGCGTAACGGGATCGATGGCTGGATAAGCTGCTAAGCGATCCGTCGCACCGAAGACTTGCCCGCCACGAATGCCACCACCAGCCAGGAGAACGCTGAGCGAATGAGTCCAATGGTCACGCCCTGCCCCACCCTGGCCACCGGAACGCGGGTCACCAATCTTCGGCTGGCGTCCCATTTCGCTCGTTACCATAACCAGTGTCGTATCCAATAACCCTCGCTGAGACAGATCTTCCAAGAGAGCCGAATAGCCGCGATCGAACTCAGGTAAGAGAAAATCTTTTAGGCAATTGAAGTTGTTGCCGTGAGTATCCCAACCACCTTCGCTTTTGCATTGATCGGCGATTTTTTCATTCTCTTTCCAAAATACGGTGATAAATGGTACACCCGCTTCGACCAAGCGACGAGCCAGCAGCAAACTCATACCATTGACGGTTTGACCATAACTCTCTCGTACTTCCTCTGGCTCACTCTTCACATCGAATGCGGTGAGGGTTTGGGTGGACAGCAATAGATCCATGCCCCGCTTTTGATGTTGGCGCCATTGTTGACTTTCGGCGAACTCTTCAAACTTTTTGCGTGAGCTGTCGAGAGTCCCCAGCAACGCAGACCGTTCTTGCATGCGGGCTGCATTCATGTCACCTTCCAATACCAACGATGGCGCTTGAAAACTCAATGGCTGATCGATGCTGCCATTGATATAAAACGGATCATGCTGAACACCGAGGCGAGCCGCGAATTGTCCAGGTCTTGTGTAAGGGAGCTTGCTCGGTTTATGTGGGAGCGTGATGGCGTTGGGGAGTTGTGGATGAGGCGATTTGCGTGAGCTGATAACGGAGCCAATAAACGGCCAATCGTCGGAGTACGGTGTTCGATCATTCCCTAGCGAAAGGAAGGTGGGATCAGGAACATGACCCGTCAATTGATAATAGTAACCCGCATGATGATCGTTAGTGTTTACCGAACCACCGACGGAACGAATGATCGCCAGGTTGTGGGCTTGTTTGGCAGTCAGCGGCAAGTGTTCGCATAACTGAATTCCAGCAGCCGAAGTAGCAACAGGTTGAAATGGTCCACGATATTCTGCGGGAGCTTCCGGCTTCATGTCCCACGTATCGATATGCGACGCACCACCACACAGAAAAAATAAGATGGTGGACTTGGCTTTTCCCAATCCAGAATGGGATGTGCCGTTACTGTCTCCCGCGAACAGAACATGAGTCGAATTGGAAGCGCTAATTCCCGCGATGGTTGCTGTCGATGCAGCTAGGAAGGCTCGTCGATTATGGCGTCGAAAGAGCATAGGCACGGCTCCGCTTTGAGTGCACGACAGTTAGAGAAGTATCGGTTCAATAGGTTGGCCTTTGCTCAATGCAAATGGGCGTCCAACGCGATCAGTTAATTCCGTCTGAGGAGTGTATCCCAGGCAATGATAGATGGTAGCCGTGAGGTCTTGTGGTTCGACTCGACCTTCTAGTGGAAAGCCACCTTGAGCATCAGACTGTCCATATACGGCTCCACCCTGGATACCACCACCTGCCAACGCCACCGAGAATACATGGCCCCAATGATCACGGCCTCCTTGTGGATTGATTTTTGGGGAACGCCCAAACTCACCCATCCACACCACCAGCGTTTCATCCAGTAAGCCACGCTCTGCTAGATCGCTCAATAAAGCCGAATAGGCTTGATCCATCGGAGGCATCAAGGCTTCCTTCAAACGTTGCGAATTTTTGGCATGAGTGTCCCAGGCTGGGGCAACGTTATCGTCTGTTTCCCAGCGCGTCCAATTCACTTGAACGAGTGAAACCCCCGATTCGATCATGCGTCGGGCCAATAACACACTTTGTCCGAAGCGATTACGGCCATAACGTTCGCGGGTAGTTTCGGATTCGCTATCGATTGCGAAGGCCCGCTTCGACTCTTCGCTTTGCAGTAAGCGAACTGCCTTCTCACGCAGCTGGCTCCAGCGTTGCACATCTTGATTCGCTTGGGCTTGTTCGAGTTTGCGATTCACTTGAGCGAGTAGTTGTCGTCGATTTGCGAAACGCGCCGAATTGATGTCGGCTTGTAAGGCGATATCACCCACATGAAAATCGGGCTTATTGGGATCGCATGTTAACAGCCAGGGATCTGCAGAATCGCCGAGCCAACCTGCATCTTGACCGGGCCAAGGAATTCGCCCCGTGTTCCAAATATCTTCGGGCAACCGAATGGAACCTGGCAGACCACCTTGATCACCTTTGAGATGTCTTACAACGGCTGCCGTACAGGGCCAGTCGTTCGGTGAACCGGGGAGCGCATTCTCAAAATTCTTGGGGGCATGCGGCTGACCGGTCAGCATCCAATACCCACTTGATGAATGAGCGTTATCATCGGTCGCCATAGCTCGCAACACGGCGATCTTATCGGTGTGTTTAGCCGTCAATGGCATGAGTTCGCCAACGTGCAATCCGGGGGTTGCCGATGGGATCATGCCGAATTCACCGCGAATTTCGGCGGGTGCCTGAGGCTTGGGATCCCAGGTTTCGTGTTGAGGTGGGCCACCGAGCAAAAACAAAATGATGCAGGATTTTGCTTTACCAAATGAGCCGCGGAGATGTTCGGCAACATCCTCTGGTCTGGCTGCGGCCCGCCCTGCCCACAATTGAGGCAATGTGAGGCCCGCTGCCCCAATTCCCCCCATACGAAGCCACTGTCGGCGATCGATGCGGTCGCAAAGCTGTGTGCGCGGACCAAGGAAAGAAAACATGAAAAACCGTGTGGGGAGATGGAGGGATAGGAATGCAGGTGCCAAAGTGGCAGGCGGGGAGTGGCATTCTCGCCATTGTATCGATATTTTGGTGGTGGATTCCACTCTAATTTTGCTGATTTGGCCTCGATTTTCCCTCCGATTTCAGTCACTCCCACATCCTCCGTTGAGGTGCAAAAAGTTTATGAAAAAGTCAGTCTGGTTGGCCGTCGCATTGGGCTTGTGCTCTCCATGTGTCGTTGTGGCTCAAGAAAAAGTCTCCCGCGAACAGAAAGTGCTCAAAGATCGTGAGCACTTCGACAAAGATTCCAGTTGGATTTACAACGACTTTACAGCCGCACTCGCCGAAGCAAAAAAAAGTGGCAAACCCATTCTTGCCGTTATGCGTTGTCTCCCCTGCGAAGAATGTGTCAAGCTGGATGATGCGGTGTTGGATTCACATCCCACCATTCAAAAGCTTCGCGATCAATTTGTATCGGTCCGTGTCATTTCTAATAACGGACTCGATTTGAATTTATTCCGTATCGATCCCGATCAATCGTTTGGCGCCATTATCTTTACACCCGATGGTAAAGTGCTAGCGCGTTATGGCACACGTTCACATCGCACAGAATGGGAAGATGACGTTTCGGTAGAAGGTTTCGCGGCCACAATGGAAGGGGCATTAGAGCTATTTAAGTCGTCAGCGGAACTCGGTGAAAAGTTAGCCGGTAAGCAACCACAGCCATTGGAAATCAACAAGCCCGAGAAGTTGCCTGCCCTAAAAGATCGCTATAAGTCCACGTTGGATGAGGGGCCGAACTTGGTCAAGAGCTGCATCCATTGCCATCAAGTAGGTGAGGCGATTCGAGACTATGTGTGGGATAACTCAGGCGAGTTGAAAGAAGAGAGTTTGTTCATCTATCCCAATCCTAAGATTTTGGGAGTTATTCTCGATCCTAAGACTCGCACCAGCGTGCGCCGAATTGTTGCGGGGACACCAGGAGCCAAAGCGGGAGTCTTGCCTGGTGACCAGATCGTTGAACTTGGTGGTCAACCTGTCCTTTCGACGGCCGATATCCAATGGGTATTAAACGCTGTTCCTGCCAAAGGCGCGGAATTGCCCATGAAGATCAATCGACGTGGGAAAGAAGTTGAATCAATGTTGGTATTGAGCGACGGTTGGCGCACTAAAGATGATATTTCTTGGCGAGTCAGCACTTGGGAACTGCGACGAATTGTCTTGGGGGGCATGGTCCTGAAAAATCCAGAAGGTGCAAAAGGTTCAGCTGCCAAGACGCTGGAGATTGGCCATGTGGGACGATTTGCACCACATGATCGAGCCTTAAAAGCCGGCTTGAAGCCCGGCGATAAAATTGTGAGCATCGATGGCAATGACAAATGGGAACGAGAAACCGATGTCATTTGGCATCTGCTGCAAGAGCATGCTGATGGCAAGCCGTATGATGTAGTTGTAGAACGCGAAGGGAAACGAATCACCGTCAAGCTAACGGTCTTGCGAAGCTAAGTCGGCGCCCTCCGAATTCAGCCCTGTGCACATCGGCACTATGAGCCGAGAAAAGGTCCATCAATTTTGATGGGCCTTTTTTGTTTCTATCAACCACATCATCATCTGATGTACAAACATGTTCAAGTGAGGGCTTGGTCGCTTTGGCTGATGGTGAGGAACCGATTCGGGTTGCTGGACGAAATGGCTGAATCCAACTATCATCAGGGCAACTGTGGTCCCTTTCTTTGGGGGCCAAGCAATTAGTAGAGGTGCATCATTCGCACACGAGCAGTTAGGTTCTTGTGGGAAACGATTTCCTCCCAGTAGATGGAACGACATTGTCGACTCGCGATAAGGTCGACTAAGAAAGAAGGATTGGCTGAGTAAGATGGCGGCAAGCGAGCAGAGCGATAAGAAATCCAAAGCGAAGTTTCATGCTTATCCCGCTTGGGCTCCGCGTTTCTGGCATGGGATGCGCTTGGGTAGCCTCTGCAAACTCTTGGTGCGAAATCGATTTGCGGTAACCTTGGTTCGCATCCCCATGGTCTTCTTACTTTTTTTGATTACGCCATGGAACGACATACTCTATTTCTTGCAAAATGTTCGCTACGGACGTCGCATTAAAGAGGCACAACTCAAAGCTCCACCATTGTTTGTGGTAGGGCATTGGCGAAGTGGCACGACCTTGCTCCACGAACTCTTATCGTTAGATGAACGTTGGGCGAGTCCTACAACCTATCAATGTTTTGCTCCCTGGCATTTTCTTTTGACGGAATGGGGGATGACCCATTTCGGCAATTTCTTGATGCCCGACAAACGTCCCATGGACAACATGAAAGCGGGTTGGCAGTTGCCGCAAGAAGATGAGTTCGCCATGATGAACCTCGGCTGCGATTCTCCCTATTTGCGAATGGCATTTCCCAAACGTGGACCCGTTTTCCAAGAATTGCTGGATAGCTCTGCAGTATCGGATGAACAGTGGCGTCCCTTTGCAGATAAGTTCACTTGGTTCCTGAAGACGCTAACCGTTCGTCACGAAAAGCCATTGATCCTGAAGAGCCCGACCCATACCGGTCGAATCGGTCGCTTTCATGAAATGTTTCCTGAAAGCGTATTCATTCATATTGCTCGCGATCCACGCAAGCTATTTCCATCCACGGTTCGCTTATGGGACTCACTCGATACCGTTCAAGGGTTGCAGTTTCATGTGACCGAACAAGAGTATGAAGCCTTGGTGTTGGATAGTTTTGAAAGAATGTACCACGGCTACTTCGCTTATCGTGACTCGATTCCCGCCTCGCAACTCATCGAGATTCGATACGAAGATTTGATCGCTGATCCCATTCGTCATCTAGAGCAGCTTTACGAGCGTTTGGGTTGGAGTGGCTTTGAGGCGATGCGTCCGAAACTGGAAAGCCGCATGCAACAAGATCGCGATTATCAAGTGAATCGCCATTCGTTATCTGCGGAACAAGAAGCTAAGGTTCGTTCCGTGTGCGAGAAGTACATGAAATTGTACGGCTATTGGGAGTGATTGCGACCGGCCTGTGTTGCATGTCAGCCCATTGGAGCGAAGCGTGGTTTAAGCAGCTTCGGGTTTCTTGAGATTAGGCATCTTTTTACCTTTGAGTTGGTAAACGTACTTGAGAACTTCGGCAACTGCCGTGTACTGATCGACCGGAATGGGCTTGCCGATATCAACCGATTTGAAGAGAGCTTGAGCGAGTGGTTTGCGTTCTAAAATGGGGATGCCATTCTCTAGAGCGATTTGTCGTATCTTCTTCGCCATAGCATCCGCTCCTTTGGCGACAACGATGGGAGCCGGCATCGTTTCAGGATCGTATTGCAAAGCGATTGCCAACTCCGTTGGGTTGGTTACGACCACATCGGATTTGGGAACTGCTGCACCTATGCGTTGCTGAGCTAATTGCCGCTGAACCGCGCGTCGACGAGCGATCAAGGCGGGGTCCCCTTGGGTTTGTTTATACTCATCCCGCACTTCTTGGTCGGTCATCATCAAGTCTTGGCTAAACTTCCATTTTTGAAAACCGAAATCGGCCAAAGCGAGAACCAGAAGTATCACACCGGTTTGAACCGTGGCATTGAATACCGTGCTCCACAAAAATCCCCCGACGAATTCAAATGGCATTTCAGAGCTGCTGATGAGTCGGGTAACTTGCGTCGAAGATCCCGCGATCACAATCGCTCCAATGATTCCAATCTTTAGAATGCTAAACAAAAGGCGGGCAACACCAGCCATGGAGAATATTCGCTCGAACCCTTTGATGGGATTGATTCTCTCCCAGTCCATGTTGAGTTTTTCAGGCAAGAAAAGAAAGCCAATTTGAAACCAATTCACCGATAGAGCAATAAGAACGGCGGCTGCTAGAAGCGGTAATAAGGCTAGCGAAATTTTGCCCACAACAATGATGATATGTTGGATAACTTCACGCGGGTCCGTGGTCCAATACAAATCACCCGAGAAATTCATCTCCATGATCTCAAGGAGCGTTCGGATAACATTGGGACCGGTGAAGTTGAGAATGAAAATCAAACCCAACAAAAGAACTGCTGAGCCCAAATCTTGACTGCGCGCAACCTGACCCTGTTCGCGCGCTTGTTCGCGACGGTATTGTGAGGCTTCGTGTTTCTTATCGCCTGCACTCTCCGACATCGGTTGATTTTACCTCGCCGTTTCGCTAGTGAATGGTTCAGTTGCTGATGTCATTTCGGTTTCAACCCACAATTGTCGACTGGTCTCAAGCCAGCTTTCCATGTCGCTTCGGAAAACGTATCCAATGCCATTGATGGATAGGAATACCATGGCCAACATCACTAAGGCGTTGATATTAAAACCAACGGCCAGAATGTTGATTTGGGGAACGGTACGAGCGAGTAAGCCTGTAATCAGATTGGACAAAAGTAAAGCGATTGCGATAGGGGCTCCGACGCGAATACCGATCATCAATGAATCGATCATTAATGTGACGGTAACTTCCAGCCAATGATCTTGAAAAGCCACAGAACCTGCAGGATATCGCGAGAAGCTCTGCAAGAATCCATCAAGCATATAACGATGTCCACCCAAGAATAGAAACATGCCAATAGCTAGCCAGCCGAATACTTGCGAAAGGACAGGCATGGGGCTGTCTTCTAGAGCGTCTGTGGCGTCTGCCATTTCCATACTGCCGATCTGGGACACAAATTGCCCACCCATCTGCATACCACCGATGATCAATGAGACCACGATCCCCATCATCAAGCCGAGCATCAGTTCACAGGCAACACAGATTGCCAGTGTCGGCAAGGCGGTTGGCATCGACGTCGCGTTTTCATAGACCAAGGGAGTGATAAGGGCAGTGATTCCAATACCGATAAGAGCTCGGATTCTCATTGGAATCGCTGGGCCACGCAATGGAGGCAACATCATCAGCAAGGGACTGACGCGGGCCAGCACCGTGAGGAATACCCAAATCGAGTTGTATAAGAAAGGTTCTAATAAGCTCATTACACAACTCGACAAGTCACCTTAGCGATGAATTAACTCAGGGATTTCGCTGATGGCTGTTCGCGAATATTCGATCATGCGATCTGTCAGCCACGGTAAACAAACAATTAAGGCAATAACCATAGCGATGATCTTCGGCACTGCGTTAAGCGTCTGATCTTGGATTTGGGTCAACGCTTGCAGAAGCGAAATGATGAAACCGATGACCATCCCAATCAAAAGCAAAGGCGATCCAATCAATAAAGCCATCCAACATGCTTCTCGAACTAAGTCGACGACAAAGCCAGCTTCCATGCGTTGAGTACCTCTACGGGACGTATGTACCAAAACTTTCAAGCAACATCGAAACGACTAAACGCCAGCCGTCCACCAACACAAATAACATTAACTTAAACGGTAAAGAAATCATCGCAGGAGGGAGCATCATCATACCCATCGAGATCGTTACCGACGCGACCACTATGTCGAGGATCAAGAAGGGTAAGTAGATTTGAAATCCCATGGCAAACGCCACTTTGAGTTCGCTCAGCATGTAAGCGGGAATCAAAACTCTTAAAGGGACTTCATCAAAGTTGGCCGGTGACGGTTCGCCTGGCTTGTAATAGCTGTAAAACAAATGAACATCGTCATGGTTGCCCGCCATATCGATTTGACGCGACATGAAGCGATGAATGGGCGCTGAACCTGCTCGGAAAGCTTCATCCAATGTCATCTTCGTGTCTGGTTCGCTATAAGGGCGAATCGACTCTTCATAAACTTCATTCCACACTGGAGCCATGATGAAAACCGTCATAAACAACGAGATGGCTGTGATGACTTGGCTCGGCGGTAATTGTCCAGTTCCCAGTGCCTGTCGCAGCAATCCCATCACCACAATGATGCGAATGTAACAAGTTGTCATCAATAATATCGACGGAGCGAGGCTTAGTACTGTCAACAGAATCAGGATCTGTAAGCTGCTGGTAAGGCCTTTGGGGCTTGTCCAATGATCTGGACCAGCCGTAAAAAAGTCGACGGCATCTTTATTCGATGGTGTTAAACTTGGGAGAGCACCATTGAGCAACGAATTCTCACCAGTCGATAACTGAGGAGTGAGTGACGGCTGAGGTGTTTCGGGATTGGTGGCCGATCCGTTTTGCGCATTTCCGGAGGTGCTGTCGATCTGACGCGATCCCGTATCGTTGAACCCTGCTTGTCGAACTGCGTTGGCTCCGTTGTAGATACCATTGGAATCCTGACCCCATACCAATCCGCTTGGAAAGAGTATGTAGAGGCTCAGGAACATACTCATCGTCGCGGCACGGGAATGCGGCGGAGTACGCTTTGTTTGAGACGTGAATGTATTCATTAGGGCTTCTCCTTTGCTAAGAGAGCCATTGCTGGAGAAACCTCATCCTCATCGCTCTTGGTTTTGCTACGAAAGCGGAGGTTATCGGTGTACGATTTCGATTTGCTACTTCCTCCGTCCGTGACATTCTTTAGGACCTGCTTAAAGGACTGCGTTAAGCTATTGGGTTGATTCTCTTCGCAGCTTCCACACAGTCGATCTACTTCCGCTGGGTCGGTTACCTCGGTAATCGTTTGAACTTCACCACTCCCTGCGTGCACGAGGACAAGTTTGTGTCCCAAGCGGAGCAAGAACAGAGAGTGGCGTCCCGCAACGCGACTGGTACCGAGAACTTGAAACACATCTTTCGGGAGATCGGGCGTTGTTCCACCATTGGCCTTTTTCAGCATGATCATGAAACCGAAGAACAAGGCTAAAACTACAAGCAGACTGGTGAACATGGTAAGGACTGATTGAAAACTGTTGGCACGTTTTTCGGGTGCGTTTGTGTTCTCGTTGGCAGAGGCTGAACTGCGTGGTTTGAGTGACAATGGTGAATTCGTCGACGCTGTTACTTCCGATGACGGTTGAAAATTACCCGGCATCGTAGCTTGATTGGTTGGGCTTTGTGATGGGGCCGTTGAGGCTGAACCATTGGACCTGGAAGGAAGCACAGGACTGTTGCTTCCGATCACAGAACTACTCGCTGCAGCAGGTTTAACAAATGGGTCCACTCGCACCTCGTTAGATGGCTGTGATGATGGATTGCCTTGTCGGTTTCCTTGCGCAAAGGCTGCGTTATAGTCCGGGAGGTCGGTGTTTTGCGGAGCAAATGCAAAGGTGAATTGGGCGGTGAGCAGGATCGTGCTCAGCATGATTAGGCTAACGCTGGTCACACAGCGCAGCGGTAAAGTCAGGCAGCGCAGCGATAAGGTCACACAGCGCAGCGATGACCCAATGCTTATCTGTTTTGGGTAAGCGCTCCATGGATAGTGGGTAGGCGCAAACATCGAACATCCCTCCTGGATTGGGCGATGGGAGCTCACTCGCTATTCAAGCGGTGAGTCCGATCCGACGAGTTCAGCGATACGAACACAGAAGTTGTCGTTTAGCACTAGAACTTCACCACGGGCAACCAGTCGACCGTTAACGTAAACGTCGACAGGATCACCGGCGAGTTTTTCTAACGCAACGACAGAGCCTTTGCGCAGTTTCAAGATTTCGTCGAGATGCATGTTCGCGCGACCTAATTCGATTTTTAGATCGAGGTCGACGTCATGCAATAAGTCCATCGAGATCTTATCAGGAGGGCCACCTTCGCCTACGAGTTCTTCCAATTTGAAAGGCGCGGGTTTGGGGCCATGAAGACTGCTCTCAACACCTTTGAGAGCTTGTTCGGTTTGCTCAAGCAACGAAGCGGCATCGGCAGCAGTGCGGGCAGCCATCTGCTCCTGAGAAGGAAGTGGAGCTGCAGCGTTGGCAGTGCTGGTATTAGCGGGATTTTGGGGCGAATTGGGATCGGACATCGCGTGAACCTCCTGCGCAGCGATTTCCAGGAAACAATGTTCTGCGATGAATGGCGATGGGATATTTGACGCAGGGGCGACTTGCGGGAGGCCCCTGTGAATGGATCACCTTTCTTGAAAATCTCTCCCTCCAGAGTGATTTCTAAGAAACTGGGTTTCGCTATTCTTCGTAGATCTCGTAGTTTTCGAAGCCGACATCCATAAGGATGGGTTCTCCGAATACTTCATTACTTATGGCCAAAATTCGCCGTTGAATCAATGCCAATTGATCTTCATTCAACTCTTCGTAAGTTGCGGTTCGAATTTCCATGATCAAGCGATGGCGGAATCGGCCTGCCATTTCTTTGAACAGCTTTTCCAGCTTCGCTTTGTTCTTGGCTTTGATCGTGCCGAAAATTTTGAATTCCACACGGTAAGTGCGTTGATCACCACCCGGTTTGCAAATCACACTGAAATCACCCAGTTTGAATTCGATTTGCGTGGAATCGTCTTCCTTTTTCTCGACTTCATCGAGTTTGATATCATTATTCTGCACGCTCTGGATTAGGCGAGCTTCGGCGAGTTTGGCGACTTCGTCGGCTGAGGGAATAGCAAAGAAAAACAACGCCGTTTCTGCGACGATGACTGCGCCTACGAAGCCAGCAATCATCAGCTTGGGCATAAGCCCTGAGCCTTTGCTAGCTTTATCCGGTGCTGCTTTGATTTCGGCTGGAGGTGGACTTTTAGCTGGTTTGGCCATTGGTAGTTACTCCTTTTCGCTCTTGGTGTCAGGCTTGGTGTTAGTGGATTCCACATCCGTGCGGCGTTGACGACGTTCTTCTTCGGTGCCTCGCAGCGATTCGGCCATTTCTTCGAGCAGATAAACTTCGACTCGGGGGTTCATTTTGGCTTTCTCTGCGGAGCCTTGGTACATAGGTTCGTAGGAGCCGGCGGAGACGATACGAATTCGATCTGCCGGTATCTTGTGCTTGTCAATCAAATAAGTCATGACGGCTTTGCTGCGTTCATAGGCGAGGTCGTAGCTGTCCACAGCAGATCCCGTTTGTGAAGCCATTTCGTGTGAGGTATGACCGCGAACTTCGATTTTTTGTGGAGTTCCTAGGAATTGGCCAGCTTGGGCGTCGAGATCAGCTCGGCCTTTGTCATCAAGTTCAAGTTCACCATTTGGGAAGAAGACAACCGTGCCGATGGCGGATTGTTTTCCCTGGCGCACAATGCGAACACGGTCGGTATCACCCATGGGGGCTTGCACAGCAGCTCCCGCCTTAAAGGCACCTTTCGTTTTGGTGCGGGGCGCCATACCTGAAGCCAAGCTTTTTTGACCGAAGTGTCGTTGCATGGTAACAGCCAACGCTTTGAACTCTTCTTCTTTTTTCATTTCGCTCATCGAAACGAGCATGATAAAAAAGGTGAGCAACAGCGACATCATGTCACCGAAGGTAAGAACCCATTCGGGTATACCACCGCCGCCATTATCATCGTCCATTGCAATATCTACCTATATAAATCAAAGCTGTTGAAATGGTTGTTCATTATTTCTTCGGACGTTTCTTAGGTGGAATGAACGTCATGAGACGTTGTTCCAACGCACGGGGGCTTTCGCCGGATTGAATTGCGAGAATGCCGCGAACCATCAATTCTCGAGCGATCATTTCTTGTTTGCTGATGTAGCCCAGTTTTTCGGCAGCTGGCAAACAGAACACGTTCGAAACCACTGCACCATAAAGTGTTGTTAACAATGCCACCGCCATACCGGCACCAATCGATGAAGGGTCCGACATGTTCGAGAGCATCATCACCAACCCCAGCAACGTTCCAATCATCCCGTAAGCAGGAGCATATTTACCCAATTGGTCCATAAGTGCTTTACCATCTTTATGGCGACGGCTGGTTGATTCAATTTCGCTCCGCAGCACGCTTTCGATGGTACCCGCATCGGCACCGTCCACAGCCATTTGCAAGCCGGATCGAATCAATGGAAATTTGATTTCTGGTAGTTTGGCTTCCAGGGCTAGCAGGCCATCGCGACGAGCGGTTTCAGCCAGTGTCACCAACGTGCTTATGACATCGAGGAGATTCTCTTGCTTATTGAGCACCACTTTGAGGCTAACTTTGGGGAATGCCAAAAGAGTTTTCATAGGAAAGCAGATAATAACGGCAGCCAGACCACCCCCGATCACGCAAAAGATCGAAGGAAGGTCATAGAACATTCCTAGTGATGCACCACCCACGAAGATCGAGAAGTAGATGCAGAATGAGGCAAGCAAAAGGCCGATGATGGTTGCTATATCCATGGTTCGATCAATTCACCAAATAGGGAATGGAAATACTTAGTAAGTCGCACCGTTGACAATTACCGCATACCCGCAGTCGCCGTCGGCTGTCGCCAGCCAGTGGGGACCATGTGTTTGCTTTGTTGGTAACGCACGGAAAGTTCGACGACTTGGTCCATAGATTCTGAAACGAGAATTCGCTCCCCTGAGGTTAGGGTGACGAATGTGTCTGGCCGCTCTTCTACATAGCGAATCAAATCAGCATTGAGCACGAACGGTTTGCCATCGAGTCGGAACACAATGATGGCAGGAATCGCTGTCCAGACAATCTCGAGCGGAATATTTCCATGAACTGGATCACCATCGCTTTCATCACC
>JAFLCP010000006.1 GCA_017303505.1 Planctomycetota bacterium
GGCATTAACTTGATAAAGGAATGAAACGCTTCTTCATGTCGCCCGACTCGACTTAACAAATCGATATAGGTTTCGATGGCCGCTGTTCCATGTTCGCGCACATCCAATGATTCCGCTTTTTGTCGGAACAATCTCAACCCCGCTTCGACATGTTGACCTAAAAGCGTTCGGAAAAACGCAATCGAATTCGGGAAGAACTCTAAGAAAGGTTCATCGCCAGGATATTGATATTGAGGATGCAGGTTCCGGCCATAATGGGCAATGTCCAAACAGAGCTTTTGCAACGCCGGTTCTTCCAGCACACGACCGATTCGAACTGTTGACGAAAGATGGGTTGTATCCAAATGGTATGAACCATCTTTCAAGAGTGTCGGGTGCTCCGCCAAAATGGCTTCGGCCGTTTCACACAACGTCGGTTTCCCTTCGCGTCGACCGACATCAACTCGCAATGAATTCATCAACTCGCGATGCACATGTCGCACTAATAATGCGGCCGCTTGTTGCCGATCAGACTTGGATTTGTAGGCAACTGTGGAATCATAGAGTGTGATGCTGTTGCAAGTTCCCAACCGCGTGAGCGACAGTAGATAGCCACGTTCAACATCGACACCTTCATTGACCAACACATCCATCAGTTCATCGAGATTCTCGGATGTCGCCTCAATTCCGGCTAAAGCTTGAGCGGCCGCAGCACGATCTCCGACGGGTCGCATATACATCCAGCCTTCACGGATTCGTCCCGCACCCAGCAATAGCAAACCAACCGTTCGACAAGCGTCGATCAAAGCTCGCTCAAGTTTATCAGTGACCACTGGACCTAAATTTTCATCGGGCCCTGGGGGAACCGCAGTGAGGCCCAATTCCAATCTGGCTTTCATCTTGAGAGCTTCGAATAACTCGTGATAAGCTCCTTGATGACGAAAAAACTCGATGACATTTTTGGCTGTCGCAGCAGCCCCTTGGGTGTTCAGATTATCAGCGAGCGAATCAAAGAAATTATCCACAGTGGTCATGATTGACTTACTATCCTTTGTTGTAGTTTGCCCACACAATATCTGCGTTGTCTCGTTCTAGCGCTGGTATCGTATCACTGCCAGAAAGTGTACGATCTTGGAGTCTCAATCCGTTGGCAAAACCGGATTTTCGGAGTGCTCTAAGCATAACAAGCGAACGGAAATTCAGATACTCCCACCCCCAGGTCAGTATCCCCGATACCATCCACCAAAATCCGCTCAGCAGCGAGCGAATGAGGACCAAAAATGTTTCGATATGCTATTTGCAATGAGCTCTTTCATGACCGCACGCTCGAACAGGGAATGCGCGAAGCGGTGGCGTTGGGATATACGGGTCTTGAAGTCGCACCTTTCACCCTCGCTCCGCCCGAAAATCCGTTTGTATCGGCGATCTCAGCGGAATCGAGGAAACAAGTTCGCGATTTGGGTCAAAACGTAGGGATGGAAATTATCGGATTGCATTGGTTGTTGGCCAAAACCCAGGGCTTTCATCTGACCACTCGCGACAAGGCCGTACGCGAAAAGACGGCTGCCTATTTGCTTGAGTTGATCGACTTGTGCAAAGATCTGGGTGGTTCGGTCATGGTGTTGGGCTCACCGCTACAGCGCAATTTTCCACCCGAAATGTCGCATGCGGAAGCGTTAGAAAATGCCGCTGAAGTCATCAGTGTGATCGCGAGAACACTTGAACAAAAAGACATAACCTTGGCCATTGAACCCCTCGGCCCGACCGAAGGGAATTTTCTCAACTTCGCTAAACAGGGACGCGAATTGATTGAACGGGTCAATTCCGAAAAGGTCAAACTCCACCTCGATGTCAAAGCGATGTCCACCGAAGGTACACCGATCCCGGACATCATAGTGGAAAATGCCGATTTGCTAGCTCATTTTCATGCCAACGATCCGAACCTGCTCGGTCCAGGGATGGGATCCGTCGCTTTTGAGCCAATTTTCGCCGCTTTACGGAACATTGGATACTCTGGCTGGGTATCGGTTGAAGTCTTCGACTATAGCCCAGGAGTGGGGACCATTCTGCAGAAAAGTATGGAAACCATGCGGCGTGCTGAACTCGCATGTGCGCAGTAGGGCGAAAGCAATATACTGCGGGCTATTCGCTGATGTGCCTGAAATGCTGATGTGTCCGAAATCTGTGCCGGCGGTTTGATCTGGGAGTCCAAGCTTGAATTCACCTAGTGCGACGAAAAAGGTGGAACCTACGAAGAAAGACAATCACGGCTCTCAGAAAGAGTCGGTGGGACGCTACCGCGAACTGCTGGAATCGTTCATTGTGGCCTTGGTTCTCGCCTTCTTCTTCAAGTCGTTTGTGGCAGAAGTCTTTGTGATCCCAACCGGATCGATGGCCCCAACATTATTGGGAGCGCACAAAGATATTCGCTGCTCCGAATGTGGCTCGCAGTATCAAGCGGGTGCGAGCTTGGAAACGGACCAGAACACCGGGGGCCAAACCGATACGATAGTCATCGGGGGTATTTGCCCTCTATGCCGCACTCAAAACAACTTGGATTTGCGGCAATCGGCAGACAAGACCGTGATGGGAGATCGTATTGTCGTCGGCAAATTCAACTATATCTTCTCGGACCCACAGCGCTGGGATGTTATCGTTTTCAAATATCCCCAAGATGCACGTATCAACTATATCAAACGACTCATCGGTTGCCCAAATGAGCAGATCTTGATTCAACATGGCGATATTTATACTCGCCCTTACATCGATGGCACTTTGTCGAACGAACCCTACAAAATCGCTCGTAAACCGGCCAGCAAAGTTGAGACACTGCAACAATGCGTTTTTGATTCCGAACATATTCCGGCCGATCTAGTGAAAGCGGGCTGGCCGAATAATTGGCAAGCTTGGCCCAAGGAATCGAGTGCCAAATGGAGCACCAAATATGAAGAGAAAGCATGGGAAGCGTCCGTTGATGCGGAAGGAATCCCAGTCGAAAATGTAAGTTTGTTACGCTATTATCATCGCTTTCCTTCGCCTGAAGAGTGGCGAGAAATCCAAAAGGGAACAGCGAAATTACAAAGCGTTGCTCCCTACGACAGCACGCTTATCACCGACTTTGCCAGTTACAACGCAATGGTGATTGCTCCGCGAGATTCTGTGTATACGCAGAATAATTCGATCAGCCCGAAGTACAAAGGTGGCCTTTATCCTGACGAGGCTTTGGTCGATCCGAGCCGATACAGCATCGGTCACGGCGGGACTCGGTCGATTGAATCCGAAGATGGAAATCACTGGGTAGGCGATTTGCTGGCCGAATTCGAAGTAGAAATCAAAGCAGCCGACCAAGGCGTTTTGATTCTCGAATTAGTCGAAAAGGGAATCCGATTTCAATGCCGCATTAATACGGTAGACGGCTCGGCGACTTGGCAATTAATTAAGAATCGAGCTCCCATTTCCATTTGGGAAGATGTTCCTGCGGATCAAGCACCTCAGGGGAAAACCGCTATTCGCAGCAATGGTCAATATCGAATCAAAATCGCCAATGTTGATAGCCAATTGTTTTTGTGGGTCAACGGTAGCCTTGTCGAGTTCAGCCACCCGACGACATTCGACGACGAAAAACTGCTGACCCGAGAAGAACATCGGCCTTTCTGGACACCGAACGAACCATTGGATGCAGCCCCGGTCGGAATCGGATTTGCTCAAGGCAAGTTGATCGTCAAAAAAACGAAGGTATGGCGAGACGTATACTACATCGCTCATGCGATGGGTAAACACTTGACCGATTACCCAATGGACGATGACCAGGAACAGGCCAACTTGATCGCGTCGGTTGTCGACCCCGATGTGCGACGCTTAATCGAACAAGCGCGGCGAACAGGGGCCACCCAAGAGCAATCCCTTTTAGCCGTTCTTAAAACGGTTTATGCCTCACCGCCGATGTGGGAAAAAACAGGACTTTTCAATCTTCGCCGAATTCGGAGCTACACGCTCGATCAGGATCAGTTCTTTCCCCTGGGCGATAATTCGGCAGCCAGTGCCGATGCGCGATCTTGGTATACGCACCATGTTCCGCGCGAACTGTTAATGGGCAAAGCGTTGGTTTTGCTCTGGCCACATTCAGCCTACATGTTTGTTCCAAAGTTTGGACGCATGGGCTTGATACGCTAGCGATGTGTTTCGATTTGCTTTAGTGACGAGGAATTAGCACATGGATGTGCTCGACGTAAATTCGCTTGTAAAGACCTATGGCGGTCGCAAGGTAGTCGACGGTGTTTCTTTCCGCGTAGGCCCGGGAGAGATTGTGGGACTATTGGGCCCCAATGGCGCTGGCAAATCCACCAGTTTTCGCATGACTTGCGGCATGGTAACTCCCGACGGCGGCAAGGTGATCTTGGGAGGCCAAGATGTTACCGATTGGCCGATGTATCGCCGAGCTCGGGATGGTCACATGGGCTACCTTGCCCAAGAAGCAAGTGTCTTCAGAAAGCTCACTGTCGAACAAAACATTTCGAGCATGCTTGAGCTCTTGGGCGTGGACCGAAAAACACGCCGACGACGCACTCAAGAACTGCTTGAGCAGTTTGACATCGTCAAAATTCGACGCAGCAAAGCGTCCAAATTGTCGGGGGGCGAACGACGGCGGCTCGAAATCGCTCGGTGTCTCATTACCAATCCACAGATCATTATGTTGGATGAGCCGTACGCCGGTATCGATCCGGTCACTGTGCAGAGTATCCGCGGGACCATCAATCGACTCCGCGACACCGGAATTGCTATTCTGATCACTGATCACGCAGCCATGGAGATCCTAAGAACAGTTGACAGGTGCTATGTCATCAATGAAGGTAAGGTATTGTTCGAAGGAACGCCTGAAGAAGTAAAGATGCACAAACAGGTACAAAAGCAATACTTGGGGGACATCGACGGAGACGCGTCCGACACCACCAAGTCTGCTGCGCGCGAGTCGGCCGTCAAGGCGCCGCATTGGCTCAAACGTCCCACATCCGCGACGACTGCTCCACCTGCCGCCCCTGCCAACAAGACCACCTTGCGTCGCCGCACGGATGTTTGATTTTCATTAAGAGCGATTCAAATAATCGATATTTTTAGCAAAACTCATATAGACCAATTAATCTGAAAGATTGGCTGCGTTTCGAAGCACCACTTCGAAACGAGCCGTCGGCTTGGAAAAAGTTGAGCGTCCCACAGTGCGTCTTAACTTGTTCCGAAGGTTGGTGGCATTCAGACAATCACTTAGTGCGTCAGAGGCATTTGGTTTATGCGATTTCGTTCGAACCCGTCAAAACCAAGGAAGCGGTGGGGAGTATTTGAGTCCTTGGAAGATCGACGCGTCTTGGCAACAGAAGGTGAACTGGTCACTATCGAACGCGCGCTTGATACTTCTGGGCTGTCCGGCAATCTCAGTGGTGTCATCTCTTGGAACGATGGCACGACGAGTGCTGCCCAAATCGTAAGTCAACCCTCTGCGGGTCCTCTGAAAATTCGCTTCGATTATTCACTTGATACGTCGGGCTTTTTTGCGATTCAAGCTCGACGCGATGTATTGCAACTCGCAGCGGATATTCTTATCACGAAATTCGCAGATAGCTTGACTGCCATTAGCCCGGGTGGAGTCAATCAGTGGACAGCCAATTTCCAAAACCCTGCCACTGGCCAAATGGTTTCGTTATCCAATCTGAATATCGCCGCCAATGAGTTGGTTGTTTATGTCGGTGCCCGCACGTTATCAGGAAGCAATTTGGCCTTGAGTTCTATAGGAGGTTACTCCGCCAGCGGAACGCAAACATTTCTTGATACGGTGAAGGCCCGTGGACAAGTAGGGGCACTAGCCGCTAATCCGACCGATTTTGGCCCCTGGGGCGGGTCCATCGCGTTTCAATCGACTGCGAATTGGCATTTTGGCAATACGACAACAGGCCTCGAAACCACAGAAAAGGATTTTCTCTCCACTGCCTTACATGAACTTTGTCATATTCTTGGTTTCGGTACTTCATCGAGCTGGGCAACCTATCTCAGCGGCACTCAATTTACGGGAAGTAACTCCAAAGCAGCTTATGACTTGGGAGGCAATATTCCTCTCGATTCTATTCGTGTTCATTGGGCAGAAGGAACAGCGGATTCTGGCCGCGAGACATTGATGGATCCCAACCTTGCTTCTGGGGTTCGCAAGCCACTCACTCGACTTGACTTAGCAGCACTTCAAGACATCGGATGGACATTGATCGATCCGACTGCCGTCGTTCGCGGAAGTCGCACATTCGCAGATAACGGTAGTTTTGATGTTGACGTTCAAATTGTCGGCGCGCGATCCGGGACTGGCGGTTGGAGCGAAAATCTCAAAGTATTTAATGCTCTTCCCGTCTTAGCCTCCATTTCTAACTTCAATGTGGTTGCCAACACACCATTGGTTATACCGCGACTTGGACAATTTACGGACCTCGGCTACGACAATCCACTTTCCTCGCCCGCTACACAAGAACGCTTTACCTATCAGATCGAATGGGGCGATGGTTCAACATCTCAAAGTGGAAACGCCACGATTGAGGCTATGGGCAAAGCGGGGACGCCAACTTCAGGGTTCTTTGCTGGATCATACGTTTACACTACCCCTGGCACATACACAGCAACCGCCCGAATATCGGACGACGACGGTGGTTCCGCCTCGCGTTCCTTCACAGTCACCGTCCAAGCTTCACCACAACTTACGTTGTCCGTATCAAAAAACGTTATCGACGAGAACTCTGGAAAGAAGGCCTCTCTCCTCACCATTCGCCGTACCAGCGGCTCACCAATCCCTCTAACGGTAAATCTAAGTTCGAGCGATACGACCGAACTTCGACTCCCTCAATCCGTTGTTATTGCCGCCAACTCCAACGAAGCTCAAGTCGATTTGGAAGCCATCGATGACACGCTCCTAGATGGAAACGTCTTAGTAACGATTACCGCTTCCGCGACTGGCTTTGCTAATGGAACGACCCAAGTCACTGTAGCGGATGTCGAGCAAATCAGCGGAACGTTGAGCCAAGCGACCATTGCTGAAAACGCTGGAACAAGTGCGTTGTCGTGGACCCTAACTCGCAGCACCACCGACCAATCCGTGCCATTGGTTCTTCAGTTATCAAGTTCAGACACTTCGGAATTAGTACTGCCGACTACCGTAACCATCAACGCTGGCTCATCGAGCGTGGTTGTGCCTATCAACGTGCAAGATGACAACATCCTTGATGGTACGATTCAGGTGATCTTGAGCGCCGCCGCGGTCGGCTACAGAGGAAGCACTCAGGTCGTTTCGGTTCTGGATGTTGAAACACTTCAATTCACCGTCGACCGAGCCCAACTCGAAGAGAAGTCGCCACTGGATACCGTCAAAGCCACGGTGCAACTTAGCTTTGCGGCACCCGTTGGTGGTTATGCGATTCAATTGGCACCATCTAGGTCCGAACAACTTCAAGTCCCCGCCAGCATTCTGATTCCGGAAGGCTCGAAGAGCTTTGAATTCGAAATTGCTCCTCTCGATGATTATGCGGTGGAGGGGACAACGGATCTAAGATTGGTCGGATCCGGGAGTGGTGTGTCGTCCGCGACGGTTGATCTAACGATTCTGGACAACGACCTTCCATTGTGGCAAAACCCGGCGGATCGATGGGACGTGGACAACAACCGATTCGTCAACGCCGTGGACGCGTTGGTAATCATCAACAATCTCAATCGGCTCGGAAATCGCTATTTGCGCCCCGGCACCGATTCTCCCTCCCCACCTTATATCGACACCAATGGTGATGGGGTCGTCAATGCGATCGATGCGCTAATTTTGATCAATGAACTGAACCGGCGAGCCCGTCCATAGCCACAAAGAGGGGTACAGCAACCGTATTAAGGGTGTATTCCGCCAACTTTATTCAAAGTTGGAACTTTTGCTTGCTTCTTGACGTCCAACGCTCGTATGAGTACGCCCACAAACCCTCCCTTAAGGGGGATTTTATTGGGTAAATCCGTTTTATTGATACGACCCGCAAAGTGGTTACTGGCGTTGGTTATGGTCAAGAAATGGCTGGTTCTCGTAACAATCTGAAAATTCGTCAGCATTTCAGACAGTGACAGAACGGGGTGCGGCAAGCAAAATAGACTTGCCTCTCCATACCGGCAGTCAGCTGGGCGGTGTTGGCAAGTTATGCCTGAAATGTCTTGTCGCGTTAAATCAGGCGGTATCAATAAACAGATCCGGTTATTCAGCCGGGGTATTGGGTTTCTAAGGGCAATTGAATGGCCATGTTCAAAAACGGCAACTCGGTTAGTGGCATTCGAAGTGTTGAGAAGAAGCGCGCTTTGTTGCGCAGGATTTTGCTGGAAACATTGGAGCGCCGCGAGTTGATGGCGGCAGACTCGGCAGGGGTGATATTCGCTCCTGGTACCCCGAAAGATTATGCCGATACTTGGCTTGATTTCTACAAGCAAGGAACGTCAGGAACGGGCGAACCAGACGGGAATTCCGGCAACTTTGATGCAGGTGGTGGCGGCCGTTGGAGCAACCCAGTGGGTGGTCCTTCTCCCAACATGGGTGATCCGTCCACCGTGACCTGGAGTATTGTTCCAGACGGAACCTTGGTGGGCAGCAACCAAGACCCAAGTAACTTCATCGCGTTCATGGACGGCATTTACGGCGGTGGCGCCGGTCCAGTCAATACGCGTCCTTGGTTCCCACTCGTACAACGAGCTTACGATAACTGGGCAGCAGTTTCTGGTCTGACCTTTGTGTACGAATCGTTTGACGACGGTGCTCCACAAGGTGGATCAAACCGTGGTATTCAAGGTGTTCGAGGTGACGTTCGCATAGGCGGTGCCGCCGTCGACGGTGACTTCGGTATCTTGGCTTACAACTATTTTCCAAGCAACGGCGGTAATTCTGGTTTCGACGGCGATATGGTCCTCGACACTAGCGACGCGTTTTACGGCTTAAACTCGGACGGCCCTTCAGGTGAAAATCGTGCACTGCTCAACGTATTGATGCACGAAGCAGGCCACGGTATTGGTCTAGGTCACGTCGACCCTGTCAACCAAACCAAATTGATGGAGCCATTCCTTTCGACCGCATTCTATGGCCCACAGCATGACGACATCTTGGGTGGTCAAACGCTGTACGGCGATGATCGCGAAAGCAATGATGCTGCTACAACGGCCACTTCGTTGGGCACCATCAGCAACGGCACACGCACTTTATCTTTGTTGTCGATGGACAACAACGCTGACCGCGATTTCTTCAGCTTTGATGCACCATCTTCGGGTCGCATCACCCTTTCGATCACGCCTGTCGGTTTTCAATATGACGTTGCTCCTACCGGCGGTTCAGTGGGTCCTGTTAACAGCTTGCTCTACAGTGACTTATCCTTCCAAGTTCTCGGGTCGGATGGACAAACCATCTTGGCTCAAGTGAACAATGGCGGCTTGGGCGTTACTGAAGTATTGACTGACTTCGATATCCGCACACCTGGACGATACTACATCCGCGTCGATGGTACCACGGACGTCGTACAGTTGTACGACTTCTCGCTGGTGGCTACCGGTTTCCGATCCGCAAACGCAGACGTTCGAGCACCACAATTGATCAGCGTTAATCCAAACGCTGGCTCGATCTTCAGCTTTGTCGACCCTAACCTCAACCGACTATCGGTATCGCCACGCGAACTCATCTTCCGATTCGATGGTGCTCAGCAACTTGACCCAGCGACCCTGGGCTCGATCCGTATTACACGCAGCGGCGATGGTACCTTTGGAAATGGCAACGATATCGTCATCGAGCCAGGCTACCTTGGCTTTGGCGATACCGATCGTATTGTGATCGCTCGCTTCAAGGAAACATTGCCCAACGATTTGTATCGAATTGAGATCTTTGGATATGACGATCCCGATCGCGGTGTCATCGGCCTACGCAACATCGACGGCATCTTGCTGGAACCACGCGTTCCTGGAACAGACCGCGATACCATCGACTTCCGCTTAGAACTCGGTGCGCAAATTGTTAGCGTCGTTCCACAACCCGTTCAGAAATCGGGCAACACTTGGACCCAACAAACAAACGTCATCGAAGTTTACTTCAACGAAGATGATTTGTGGCCAGTTGCTGTAAGCTCCACCGGCTCACCTTCCGATCCTTCGATTGTGAACACTCAGTTCTATCAGTTGCACTTAACTGGTAACACCGTTCGCAATACAGATGATACCGTATTCAATCCATTATCGGTGACTTACGACCCAGCCCTCAACAAGGCTGTTCTGACATTCGACAGCTCGGCAACCGCCACTAATCCGTTCAACTACACCCTCTACAACGGTGCTGCCTATCGCTTGCGAATCGGAACCAGCGAAACGATTCCAACGGTTCCCTTCACTATCGATGCAGTGGCTACTGATCCAGCTGATACGTTTACCAACGCAACGGGCTTAGGAACATTCTCGGGCTTCCAGAGTTTGCTAGTCAACTCGGAAATTGTGAACCAAACGAACTATAACCTCGACTTCCCAGGCGCACCGGACACCCCTGGCGTTCGTGAAGTCAATGCAACCCCCGGTGATACCGATTACACCAGCATCGATCATTTGCGAGCTGATGCACCTGATACCGATAGCACCATCAAGACCCAATACTACAACTTCCTCAAGACCCAGCCTTACGGTACAAGTTCGCAAGGAACGTTGTTGTTCAGCTCGATCACCTCGGTCCAAGAACAACGCATCCGCGAAGTCCTGTCGTTCTATGCCCAATACTTGGGTATCAAGTTTGTTGAAACAGATGCTCCGGTTGGTGCAGATGACTGGACCATCGTCGTTGGCGACTTGATTCCATTGGGAAGCAATAGCTCTGAAGGTGGCACACTGGGCTTAGCTGGCTTCCAGCCTCCAGGTGTTCGTGCTAACCACACCTTCGGCCGAAACACCGTTATTCTCGATCGTGCGGAAACTTGGAACGATGCCTTTGGCGCATCGGACAGCGTGAAGCCAAGTTTGTTCGTTGTTGCAATGCGAGAAATCGGCAACCTGCTTGGCCTTGGACAAATGTCCGAGTTGCCTCCAGGCACAATCATGGGTGGTAACTATACCAATGCCACCCTCGGTGGAGAACCATCGCTTCTTGGAAACAACCCAACCGAACCCGTATTCCCTGGCGATCAAGATATCATCGCCGGTCGTTATCTTCACCGACCAGATAGCCGCGATATTGACCTCTATCGCTTTACCATCGCCCCAGGACAAGCAGGACTTTTCACAGCTGAAATCGTCTCTGAGCGTTTGACTGACGGTAGCTTGCTGGATTCTTACTTAACTTTATATCGTCAGAAACCAGACGGAAGCCGCGAAGTCATCGCGGTTAACGACGATTACTTCAGCCAAGATTCCTTCTTGCAACTGGACCTTGCAGAAGGGACCTATTTCTTAGGCGTCAGTGCTTCGGGCAACGCGAACTATAATCCCGACATCAATGATTCCGGCATGAATGGAACATCGGAAGGTGGCTATTCGCTACGAACCACGTTCCGTCCATTGGTCAATCGTCAAATTGTTGATGTTTCCAGCACTGCGTTGGATGGTGATCTCGATGGTGTTGCCGGCGGTGTTTTCAACTTCTGGTTCCGCGCCGCTCAACCATTGACCGATGCTTCGAGCACCGCTGTTCGAACCATCTTTGTTGATAAGTCACATGTTCAGAACACATCGCCAGGTGCACCAGCCCTTGGTTCATTGGCGAACCCATATAACAAGATCTCGAGTGCACTATCGGTTGCCCGCCCTGGCGATATCGTTCGCATCTTGGGCAATGGTGGCTTGGATGGCAATGCGTTAACTCTTGCCGATTCGTATGCGTATGAAATCGGTACCGGTGGTCCATTGAACCAACCGCTCAGCGACGGCGCAACGATGAACGTTCCGCGCGGTGTCACTGTGATGATCGATGCTGGAGCTGTCTTCAAGTTGCGTGGCGCGAGCATCAACGTCGGTTCAACGACCAGCAGTGTCGATCGCAGCCGTGGCAATTTGCAAATTCTTGGCAAACCTGGCCAAACTGTTCTCTTTACCAGCTATCAAGATGAAACGATTGGCGTTGATACCAACCCAATTACGACCACTGCGAAGCCAGGCGACTGGGGTGGAATCGAGTTCAAGAATGACATTGATCAAGCTGAAGGCCGTTTCAGTTTCGAACGCGAAGGCATTTTCTTGGACTATGTCAATAACGCCGATATTCGTTACGGCGGTGGTCAAGTTTCGCTCGACTCGCAAACCCGCGTCATTGCCCCAATCCAAATGGCAAAGACCCGTCCAACTATCACCTTCAACACGATTACGTTGAGTGCTGATGCGGCGATGTCGGCCGATCCTGACAGCTTTGAAGAAACCACCTTCAACACTTCGCTCTACCAACTCAACGGCACCTTCACACCGGACTACACACGAGTTGGTCCGATGATTCGAGGTAACGCCCTGAGCAACAACTCGACCAACGGCTTGTTCGTTCGTGTTGATACGTTGCCAGGCAACGCAACTACACAACAAACCGTGGCCGGTCGTTGGGACGATACCGATATTACTCACGTTATCGGTCAGAACGTGGTATTGGCAGGCACAGCTGGCGGTCCAAAACTAGAAAATGCTCGCCCAGCGATTAATTCTGTGACGCTAGCAGGTGTCCGTGTTACCGGTGGTACATTGGCTCCGCCAGTCGCTGGTACGGTGACCTACAATTATCGCCTCGTTTATGTTGATGCTGCTGGTGGTGAAACCTTAGCCAGCAATGCAACACAGAACGTCAACCTCACCTACACCACGCCATCGGCTACATTTAATGCCGTTCAATTGACACTGCCAACAGCCCCAGCGGGTTTTGTGGCTCGTCGCATTTA
Organism: Planctomycetota bacterium; assembly: GCA_017303505.1. GTDB lineage: Bacteria > Planctomycetota > Planctomycetia > Pirellulales > Pirellulaceae > JAFLCP01. The sequence continues at coordinate 12,900 of JAFLCP010000006.1, forward strand.
TCGCAGCCAATCCAACGGTGCTGGTCCCTATGTGTTGGTCACAGAACTCAATCGCAGCAGTTCGGTTTATGTCGACCGCGGCGGCTCTTTGGGCAACATTTTGGTTGACCGAACCGAATTGAATCGTCCTCGCTTGGACTCCAGCTTGGTCATCGATCCAGGCATCGTAATCAAGTCCGATGGTGCACGCATTGAAGCAGGCATCGGCACTACGTTGATCGCTGAAGGCCGTGATGGAATCCCAGTGATCTTCACCAGTCGTCGCGATGACCGTTACGGTGCATCGGGTACCTTTGATACCAACAATGACGGAGTTTCCGCACCAAACGCCGGTGATTGGGGTGGAATCTACTTCGGTCACTTGAGCAAAGGTTCTATCGATCACGCTTTGATCACGTTTGCGGGTGGTATCACTAGCATCGCTGGTAATTTTGCGGGCTTCAACGCGACGGAAATCCATCAAGCCGATGTTCGCATCAGCAACACCGTTTACGAACAAAACTCCAGTGGCTTTGGTGCGCAATCGACATCAAACCGCGACGGTCATGGCTTCAACGAAGCAGCCGTCGTTTTTGTTCGCGGTGCTCAACCTGTGATCATCAACAACATTTTCCGCAACAATCCAACTCCGAATACACCTGTGATCAGCATCAACGCCAACGCGTTGACTTCGGACAGCGTATTGGATGCAGGTCGTCAACGCGGCTTCGCAGATCGCTTGACCGAAGTTGTCGACAACCTAGGTCCAATGATCTATGGTAACTTTGTTGGCGGTAACTCGCTTAACGGTATGGACGTTCGCGGCCAAACCTTGACCACTTCAACGGTTTGGGATGATACCGATATCGTGCACGTTCTGCGCGACGAAATCATCGTGCCAGACTTGAATGTTTTAGGTGGCATCCAACTCAAGAGCCGTCCCACGGAAAGCTTGGTTGTTAAATTATCTGGAAACGCTGGCTTCACCGCGACAGGTCGTCCGCTTGAAATCGATGACCGCATCGGCGGTATCGTTCAAATCGTCGGCAGCCCTGGCTTCCCAGTTTACCTGACCTCCTTGCGGGATGACTCGATCGGTGCTGGCTTTGATCCAACCGGTTTGGCTCAAAACGACACCAACGGTGACGGACCAAGTGTAGGTAATGCAGGTGATTGGCGCAGCATTCGTCTCGACAAGTACAGTCACGACCGCAACGTTGAAACAATCGTTGAACAAGAATCTCCACGTGTAACAGCCCCTGGAACCAACGCGGTTCCTTCCAACGCTCAACAATTGGGTGTATTGGCAGCTGCCGAAGATGAAGGTGACGAAAATCTTCGCTTAGGCTTTACCGTACAAGGCGTAATCAACGAGAAGTCGGACATCGACGTTTACAGCTTTGTCGGTAACGCTGGAACAGAAGTGTGGATCGATATCGATCGTACCACCAATGCCCTAGATACCGTTGTTGAACTGGTTAACGGCAATGGTGAAATCATTGCCCTCAGCGACAACAGCTATGATGAAGCTTTGGGTAGCTATAGTATCTACAAGAACCCAGAATTGATTCCTCTACATCAGGCCAATAGCCTGCCACGAGATGCCTTCTTCCCCAAGAATGGCAACGGTACAACCACCGACTTCTATTCAACCAACCCATTTGACGCTGGCTTCCGCATCGTATTGCCTGGCGTTATCGGCGAGTTGAATACTTACTTCGTGCGTGTACGCAGCTCCAACATTGACTCCTTGAATCCAGCCGCTAACCGCGATGATCTTCAAGATCCATCCAAGTTGCGTGATGGTAAGACCACCGGCCGTTATCAATTGCAAGTTCGCTTGAGAGAGATGGACGAATGGGGTGGATCGTCGGTTCGCTATGCCGATATTCGCTATGCGACCACTGGCATCGAAGTATTGGGTATGCCTGCTCATTCGCCTCTGCTCGGTGAAGCTATCGAACCGCTACAAGCTGGTGTCGATACCAACAACAACATCGGCGGTGCTGTAGATCTAGGTAACTTCTCTAACACCGACCGCGCTGCTTTGAGCATTGCGGGAGAATTGGCAACTGCCAACGACGTCGATTGGTATCGCTTCGATATCCAAATTGATTCGATCCAAGGCAGTGGTTTAGCTCAACACTTAGCAACGATTATCGACATCGACTATGCGGATGGTTTGGCTCGTCCAAACACTTCGTTCTGGTTGTATTACAACTCGCCAAACGGCGTTCAATTAGTGGCTGCTGGTACCGATTCGAACATTGCCGACGATCGCAGCGCTCCGCTGAACGGCTCCGATATGGATGACCTTTCTCGCGGTAGCGTTGGGTTCTTGGATGCCTACTTGGGATCGACGGAACTCACTGCTGGTACGTACTTCTTGGCGGTTACCAATAACTCGCAAATCCCAACCGATTTGCGTCAATTCCAAGAAGGTAACCCATCGAACCCATTGGCTCGTTTGGAACCTGTTAACAGCATCAACAAGATCAGCGAAGACCGCTTCAATCAAGCACCAAACACAACAGCTTTCGGTGCAACCCAAGTTGCCTTCAACGGCAATGCAAACGCAATCGACTACACCCTGGGCGATGTGGTTCTCTTTGTTTCACGCCCCAACGCAAGCGGTATCGTTTCGGACTTGTTAACGGTCGATTCGCTCACTGGTACTCCAGAAACATCGATTCGTACATTCCCATTCGTATTCGACATCGCAATGCGACCAGACGGTAACCTTTATGGTTACGAAATCCCAACGACCGTTGCTTCGACCGACAACAACAACGGTAACTACATCCGAATTGATACGGCGGGCAACGGCACCAACGTTGTAGCGGGTAACTCGGGTATCGATACCTTTACCCAAAACAATAACACACCTCCGGATGATGCGAAGGTTGCCGCTAACCCTGAAACAGGTGCTGATGATGGTATCGGTATTCAATTCCGAGCCATCACCTACACCACAGGTTCCAGCCTCGGCCTCTACGGCGCAGGTAGCCGCGGTTACAACCAAGGCACCTGGAACGCTTTGGTCAACACTCCACAGAGTTCACGCAACTACATCTACCAGATGAACCCTGTGTCTGGTGCCGCGACCAGCTCGCCACAGACCGACCGAATCAATGCCGGTCGAGCTGCCCCTGCAACCGCTCCAATTCAAGCGGCAGGTACCCAGATTCGCGAACGTGGGTGGGTCAATACGACCACCGATATCAACCCACAAGCTTCCCGTGTGTTGTATACGTCGCCGGCTCGAACCAATCTCGCATCGGGCAACATCGTCGACGGTGATTTGATTACCGTAAACGGTCAACGATATGAATTTGATGCAGGCACCACGGACCCAGCCATTCGTTTGAACATCACGCCACCTGGCTTGGTTCCAACCGATGGCCAAACCTTTACCCTAACGGTTGGTGCAACAACCTACACCTTCGAATTCGACACCGGTCGTGTCCTCGAAGTGACAGCAGGTGGTTCAGCGGCCTTGGAAGGTCAAACCATCGTCATTCGCGATGCGGCTAACGTTGACCATACGTTTGAATTCAGTGCAGACAACACCTTGGCAACTCCGGGTGCCATTCGAATCCCATATCGTGTCGATGATTCGTCGGACAACATTGTCACCAACATCACTAATGCCATCAACGGCGCTGGTTTAACCATCACCGCTGAAATCTTGGCCGGAACACAGCGCATCACCTTGAATGGCGACATCGCTTTGACCGAAAACACCGCAGCAACACAAGTTGCCGCTGGTACCGAGTACGGTTTGCTCAACGCTGCCGCGACCTCAATTCTTGTCGAAGAAACTTGGACTAATGCCCAAGCTGCTGCGGCGATTTTGGCGGTCCTCGATGGCACACATGCCAGCGGTGTAGTGGCCTCGCTATTAGGCAATGAGATTACCTTCAATGGTGCAGACCAAGGCTTCTTTGATACCACACCATGGTTCATCGTGGTATCGACGGGCGTAAGCGTTCAGCCGGGCAATATTCCAATTCCATTCAGCATCGATGATTCGGCTGCTGAAATTGCTCAGTCTGTTTACACTTCGCTTTCCACAATCATCCCTGGCGTTACTTGGACGGGTAACTCTGTATCGTTGCCAAACGGCTTCGCTTACGATACGACATTAACCCACTTCCAACGCTCGACATCAGGTCGTGTTGGTCCTTTGTCTCTCGACTTTGCCCCACTTCCATTAGCTATTGCTCAAGCACCTTATGTTCAAGGTGTGGCAATGGTTGGTTCGAGAATGTATGCCGTGAGCGAACGCGGTGACTTGTTCGAAGTCGGTACCTACAACGCGATAACGGGTGTTGTCAGTGCATTTAACCCATCGTCCACCGCAAACCGTGGTGACTACATCGCTACAATTGCTGACCCTGACACGGGTGCCACGGTGACCTTCTCCGGGCTAACCGTAGGTCCTCGCAACGTAGAAGGTGGCCGATTCGATGACGTACTTTTCGGTATCGCCAGCAACGGTGATATCTACGCATTCGACGTTCGCGGTCGCTTGGTTCCTGCCTTTGCAAACGGCAAGTCCAAGATTAGCACCGGTATCGCCGGTGCAAACGGCTTGGCCTTCAGTAACCTCGACGTCAACCTCTGGCACGTAAGTGCAAACCGCAGCGGTGATGCAGGTCACGGTGTTGAATCCACATTCGACGGTTCGCGAACCGCCGATAGCGCTGCTGGTAACAGCCTCTACTTCGGTTTCGAAGATCCTAAGAAGGGCTCACCAGTACAAGTGGGTAACTGGGGCGGCGTTTGGGATCTAGGTAATACCGGCGTGGCATCGGACTACGATGCAGGCCGCTATAACACCTATGAATTCCCAGGTGGTGCACAAGGTAGCATCGAAAGCAATCCTCTCGACCTTACGCAATACAGTGCCGAAGATAAGCCAACCTTGTATTTCAACTATCGCTTGGCCACGGAAAACGCCAATAGCGATTTGAACGACGCAACGGTAATGCGTGATTCGTTCCGCGTATTTGCTGCGGACGATGATGGTGTATGGCATCTGTTGGCAACCAACAACTCGATGTTCGATAGCGAACGCGTTTTCAACTCGAACGACGAGAAAGACTACTTTATCAACGGTACCGACCGTCAAGTTCAAGAACTTTACGATGTGAACGACACTAACAACGGCACCCGTCCTGCAGCAGCGAACAGCTGGCGTCAAGCTCGAATCGATCTCGGCGATTTCGCAGGCAAAGCGAATGTCCGTCTCCGCTTCGACTTCTCGACTGCCGGTTCGATGGCTAACCGTGTGTTGGGAACTGGCGGAGAAGAAATTCGTGTTGTAGAAGCCAATCGCTTGGCTGATGGCGACACCTTTACGATTCGACGCACTGTTGCTGGAAACCCTGTTGATTCGATTTTCGAATTCGAATTCGGAGCAACCTTCAACGCTCCAAGCGGTGCGAATATCCCTGAAGGTGCAACGTTTGATGTCGACGGAACCACATTCACTTTCACCGCTACCCCAGCATCGATTACCGATATTCAAATCGGTAACAGCGATAACTCGGGAACTATGGCGGCACGAATTGCAGCTACCTTGGCAAACAATGGTTTCACGGTATCGGTTGATCCTGTGAACCTCACACGACTTTCGGTTCCCAATGCGACCACCGCCACTCAAGATGGTTCGCTTCCAGCCAACTTCATCGACGGTTTGCCAGGTGTTGCTCCAGGTAATCTGCCTGTCTTCGTAACCTACGATATGTCGGTTGCCCAAGTACGGGATGCGATTCGCGTCGCTCTGGCTCTTCAGTACAACGAACTGAGCGAAAAATCGAACATCGACACCTTCCGTGTCGAAAACGAAATTCTGCGTCTCAACGAATTGCGAGTGGTTGATCCAGGTAAACTCGGATTGTCGCGACAAGGCGTATCGTCCTCGGACATCTTCGGTGGCTTTGGATCGAACCTGCGTGGCCAAAACAACCGCTTCGAAGGCGTCTACATCGACGACATCATCGTTGGTTTTGCAGAACGTGGCGAAATCGTCACCAACGGTACGATTGGGGGAACGGGCTTCGCTTCGAACTTGCAGTACGAACCGCAAGCTATCACGGGTGAAGACAAGGTTGAAGTTGAAACTGGCAAGTACCAAGTCGAAATCCGTCGAGCTGCTTCGTTCGGCATCAATGGTGGCACTTCCTTGTCGCTTGACCCAATGGCGGGTGCACGTGCCTTCGACACCAACGAACGTTTGACTCAAGGCTTTGCATTGGTTGCTCGTCCTGGCTCGCAAATCGCTGACGGCGAGAGCTTCACCATCAGCGACGGTGTGAACACGGTTCGCTTCGAATTCAATGACACCACCATCAATGCTCCATTGCCAGGTGCTGGCTTTACTCAAGGTAATATTGAAGTTCCATTCACTCCAACCATGACTACTGCCGAGATTGCCCGCGCTATTCGCGACGCAATCAACAGCTCGGATTCTCAAGCAGTTCTAAAGGTAATAGCTGGTTTATCCGACTCTCGAAACGACAGTGCCTCAAGCAGTTCGATCCTAGTGAACCTCTATGGTGCGGCGGGTGCGGACAACAATGCAACCAACAACTTCGGCGACATCGCGTGGGTTGAATTTGCCGTAGATAACTTCGATAAGGAAGATGCTGGCGACTCCAACCGCAAGCGTGATCAAGGCCAGATCATTCTGCACAGCAACATCGTTCGTGATAGCAGCTCTTTCGGTATCATCATTGATGCTGCCTCACGAGTCAGCACATTGACGCCACTGGCAGGTGCCTTGCCACATTCCGGACCAATCCGCAACTTACCTCAAGTAAACACGGAAGGTTGGGTGCCTGGTGTTGTTGCAGCCAACAACGTTTTGGCCTCGAACCGAGCGGGCGGCATCCTATTTAGTGGTGATTCACGCGTCGGTAACACCATGAATGCGTCGGTACCATTCGGGCGTTTGATCAACAACACGATCTACGGCATGAACGCTTCCGACATTGGTATCAGTGTGACCAACAACGCTAGCCCAACATTGCTCAACAATATCGTGGCTAATCTTGGAACGGGTATCCAAGTTGACGCTTCAAGCAACACGACCGTTGTCGGTTACACCTTATATCAAGGTAACCGCACCAACACCGTTGGTACCACTGCGGGTGCTCAAGCAATTCAGCTCACAGCTACCGATCCATTGTTTGTCAACGCAACAGGATACAACTTCTATCCAGCTCCGTTGTCCAAGGCCATCGACAGCTCGCTTGATGCTCTAGCAGACCGCCCTGAACTTGTATCAGTGCGAACCGCTGTTGGACTTCCAGTTTCGCCAATTTTGGCTCCATCGCGTGACATCACTGGTCAATTGCGTGTTGACGATCCTGCGGTCACAACACCATCCGGTCAAGGTGGAAACGTATTCAAGGATCGCGGTGCTTATGATCGTGCCGACTTCGTCAGCCCGATTGCCCAGTTGCTCGTTGCTCAAGACAACGACAATGAAGGCCGAGATATCGACCCGAACTTGACCTACGTGCAGTTGCTCGAAGGCACACTCGATCACTTCTCGATCTTGCTGTTGGAAGACAACGGAACAGGTCCAGACGTATCCACAGTTTCCAAGCTATCCGTATCGATCTTGGAAGATGGCCGCTTGTTGCGAGAAGGCGTTGACTATACCTTCGGCTTCAACGTTACCAATCGAACCATCCGCTTGACTCCACTGTCAGGTATCTGGCGACCAGGTAGCGCCTACGAAATCACACTTAACAACCGTGATCGATTTGTGCTCTCCGCACAAGATGGCGCGTCGGTTGCTGATGGCCAACAGTTCCGTATCGTTGATCAAAACGGTGTAAGTGCCGTTTATGAATACGAAAGTGGTTACAGCATCCAAGTACCACAAACACTCGCGATCACTGTTCCTGCAGTCGGTGCAGCCACCGGTGGTGTTATCGATGGCCAGAGCTTCAAGATTGGTTTCAACGGCACGGAAGTGACGTTCGAACTCGACTCGAACAACAATACTGTCTTGGGCAACACCCCAATCAGCATTGCAGTCGGCGACACGGCGACTCAAGTTCGCGACAAGATCTTGGCAGTGCTCCTCGCAGACACTCTGTTGAACTTGGCACCTAAGGCTGTTGGCACCGACTCGATCCACTTGGGTAGCTTGCCTCTGCATACTTTGGATATCAGCAACTCGTTGTTGATTCCATCGGGTGTTTCGGCGGGTGTTGAAGACGGTCAATCCTTCAGCTTCACTCAAGATGGCCAAACCAAGGTCTTCGAGTTCAACACGGTTGGTGACACCAACATTGGAACTGGAAACATTGCGATTCCATTCTTGCGAACCATGACCAATTCAGATATCGCTGCTGCGATTGTGAATATCATGACAGCACAGGCCTACGACTTGCCAATTTTGGCGGACCTCGGTAACGGTTTGGTACATATCGGTGGTCGCAGCGGTCATGTCTTGGATACTTCGGCATCCTTGCTACAAGGCCTCGGCACCCCAGGTGTATCGAAGAGCCTAGAGCTCCTCGTTCCATCAATGGCCGGCCCTGGTGCTATTCAAGATGGTGAAACCTTCACCATTACACGTGGCACACAAACGATCACCTTTGAGTTCAACAGCAACGCTGCTACCACTCCTGGTAACACCGTGATTAACTTCTCACCAAGCAACACGGCTGCACAAGTCGCTACTGCGATCGCCAACGTGATCCGCGGTACCACACTTGGTTTAACCGGTGCACAAGCAATCGGTGATGTGGTCAAACTCAACGAAGGTATTGGTTACACCATCAATACTGGAACATCGCGACTGGTACAGTCGGGGGTTTCCGGTGGAGCGATTCCGATCGTTTATACACCTTCGGCGAAGTTCACCGCTGATGACATGGCAGGTGTGATCATCAACGCGATCAACGGTACCGCTTTCGCTGCAGACGCTCGATCGCGAGGTAGCGAGACGATCTTCTTGACCGGTGCAAGCGTCGTCACCGATATCGACAACATCGAAATTTTGGGCATCACCGACGTTGCCGGAAACTTCCTTGCTCCAAACCGAAGCAACCAAGAAACTCAGTTCACGATCTTGTTGCCAGGTGTAAACCTTGACTACAGCGACTCGCCTGACCCAGGCTACAGCACTGTGCTAAACAGCAATGGTGCTCGTCACGTGGTTCTTGCAAATGATCCATTGCGATTGGGCAACGTCATCACCACGGAAACCAATGGGGTTCCAACGGCCGATGCCTTAGGCGATGGTGGCGACGACGGTGTGACCTTCAGTGGTGTCTTTAACGAAAACACCAACCCTGTGGTCGTCACAATCGAAGCCTCTGAATCAGGCTTGATCGATGCCTGGGTTGACTGGAACCGCGACGGTGACTGGAACGATCCAGGTGAGCAGTTCATGAACACCGTTCCCGTTCGTCCAGGCTTGAACACCTTCTCGCTGGTAACTCCTGTAGGGGCTTCGATCGGTACTACCTTCGCTCGCTTCCGAATCAGCAGTGCTGGTGGCCTCTCGCCAACTGGCGTGGCGATGGACGGTGAAGTTGAAGATTACTTGATCAACGTCTTGCCAGGAACACCACCGGTAGGAACAGCGGATCAGTACGCAGTTCTCGAAGGTGGCGTTCTAACAACCATTCAAACAACGGAACTAGATGCGTTACTAAATAACAACGGTGTGTTGGTCAACGACAATGCAGGTACTCCTGCTGGTACGATGTCCGCACAACTTGTTACAGGTCCAAGTAACGGTTCATTGGTGCTCAATGCGAACGGTACGTTCACTTATACTCCAGCGACCGATTACTTTGGTAGCGATTCCTTTGTCTATCGAATTGTTAATACCAACGGCTTGATTGCCAATCAAAACACAACGGTTAGCATCACGGTTGTTCCACAGAATGACAATCCAACAGCGATCGATCTAACCTACAGTGCAGGCCAAGGTTCAACGGTTACCATTCCGCTGGCAGACCTGTTGCTCAATAGCACAGCGGGTCCAACCAATGAATCCAACGCAGCTCCTGCAGGTCAAGGACAAATCGTGTCGATTCATCCGGTGACACCTGTTGGTTCGGCAACTCCAGCTGGCTCAACTGTTAGCTACAACTCGACTACGGGAATGGTCACCTTTACACCAAGTTCTGCTGCAATCACTCAAGGTACCTTTGAGTACACCTTGATCGATGACGGTAAGGATGGTGTTCAAGCGGATAACGTACAGACAGGTGAAGTCAATGCGTTCAAGACAGTAACACGCCTTGTCACCATCAACTTCATTCCAGTCAACGACCCACCAACGTTCACACCTGGACCATCGACTATTACCGTCGACGAGGACTCTGGCAGCTACTCGGCAGCCTGGGCTTCCAACATCCTGCCAGGCCCTGTAGGAGATCCTGGTGAGTCGGGACAAACCGTAACGTTTGAAGTGACCCCAACGACGAGCACAAGCTTGTTTGCAACCGCACCAGCGATCAGTTCCACCGGTGTGCTAACCTTTATCCCAGCAGCGAATGCTAATGGGACGGTTATCCTCAGCGTGGTTGCTCGTGACAGCGGAAGCAATGTTGCTCCTGACCGTAACTATTCCGATCCGGTGCTCCTGACAATCACCATCAACTCGGTGAACGATGATCCTGTTGCATCCAACAGCTACAACTACACCATTACAGAAGATACTCTGTTGTCGGTGAATGCTCCTGGCTTGTTGACACTCGCAACGGACAACGACTTGCCCAATGATGTCTTGTCGGGAGTTGTAGCCAACACGACCAGCCTGCGTGGTGCACCAGTTGTCGTCAATGCCAACGGGTCATTCAGCTATGATCCTCGCAGCGTGGCTCAACTACAGGCGTTGTCCAATGGCCAATTCTTGTTGGACTCTTTCACCTATCAAGTGAGAGACGCCGCTGGAGCCCTCAGCAACGTGGCAACCGTTCAGATTCGTGTCGACGGTACGAACGATGCACCTGTCGCCGTTAACGATCCGGCATCTGGCCGCTTCGTAGTGGCTGCTGGATCGAACCGAGTCTTGACGATCTTGAGCAATGACACCGATGTTGATAATGCCATCAACCCAGCTTCCGTGTCGCTCGAAATCCTTCCAAGCTTTGGTACAGCAATTGTGAATTCCGATGGTACCGTAACCTATCGTCCGTCGACGGGCTTCCGCGGCAACGATTCGTTCACTTACCGAGTTCGCGACGTGTTGGGTGCTGTGTCCAACGAGGCAACCGTAAGTATTTTGGTCAACGACTCGCCGGTAGCGGTTGGCGACCAAGCCTTCACCAGCCGAAACTTGCCAGTAAACATCAACGTCCTTGCCAATGACAATGATCCTGACGGCACGCTAGATACCACAAGCGTTACCATTGTAACTGCTCCTTCAGCAGCTCAAGGTACCGCACAAGTACTCTCGAACGGTCAGATCCGCTTCACACCGGCTGCAAGTTTCGTGGGCGAAGCAACCTTCTCCTACACGGTTCGTGATAACGTCGGAACCACATCCAATGTGGCTCAAGTACGCGTCACGGTTATCTCCAGTGCATGGCAGAACCAAGGCAATCGTTACGACGTCAATGCTGATACTTATGTGACTGCAATCGATGCCTTGATTGTTATTAACACCATCAATCGTAACGGTGGTACCATCATCCTCGTGCCAGGTGTAAGTGCACCACCACCTCCATACTTGGATGTGGACGGCAACAACGTTGTCAATTCACAAGATGCATTGAATGTCATCAACGAGTTGAATCGACGATCGGGAATCGGTGGTGAAGGCGAAGGTTCGGCAGAGGGTGAAGGTAGCGGCGACTTCAGTATGGCCTACTTGGCCGGTGGCTTGGTCACACAAGCAACCACCCAGTATGTTGGAACCAACGCTATGGTGTCCGCCGTAGGTCAAGCCATCACCCGCGAAGTGCAAGCCGGTTTGGATTCGATGTTGTTCAATTCGGGTCGCCGAGTTGCAACCGTCCCAGCCTTCGGCAGCTACCCAACGGGTCGACTGGAAGATCTGCTCGCCGACGATATGGACGATGTCTATACACTGCTAGCAGCTGACAATGAAGAAGATGATGAAGCAACCGATGTTCTCCTTTCGGATATCGATTCGCTGCTCAGCTAATTCGCTTGCGAAGACATAGAGCTCAAATTCAAAAACGCCCGTGGCTGCGATTGCAGTCACGGGCGTTTTCTATTAACTCCGCTCGCGATTCACGATATGATCTACGGATAATCGCTCCGTCCCAGCTCGAAAGATCCAATCATGAAATGCCTAGTCTTTAGCGCTAAACCTTACGATCGCTTGTATCTCGAACCCAAAGCTCGGGAAGCAGGACATGAGTTAGACTTCATCGAAACTCGAATCAACAATAAGACTTGCCGCTTGGCGGAAGGTTATTCGGCAATTTGTACGTTTGTAAACGACATGCTCGATGCGGAGATTCTGGAGGCCATTCATCGTGCTGGGATTCGCCTCATCACATTGAGATGCGCGGGCTATAACCAAGTGAACCTTCCGAAGGCCCAAGAATTGGGATTCAAGATCACCCGCGTCCCAGCGTACTCACCTTACGCAGTTGCCGAACATGCAGTCGGCATGACACTCTCATTGTGCCGAAACTTACATCGCGCTTATCAACGTGTGCGGGATAACAACTTTGCTTTAGACGGCCTGCTTGGGTTTGACTTACACGGTCGGGAAGTAGGAATTATCGGTACGGGTGCCATCGGTTCAGTGACTGCCAAAATCTTTTCCGGATTTGGATGTCGCGTTCGGCTTTATGATATCCAACAGAATGCTGCTTGCCATGGAATCGGCGAATATGTACCACTTGAATACTTGCTGCAGAACAGCGATATCATCTCGCTCCATTGCCCCCTCACGCCGTCCACGTTTCACATGATCAATGAGCAGACCATCGCATCCATGCGGAAAGGTGTCATGCTTATCAATACCAGTCGCGGTGGCCTAGTCGACACACAAGCCGTTATCCAAGGTTTAAAAAACAGTCATATCGGCTCGGTTGGCCTAGACGTTTACGAAGAAGAGGGTGATCTGTTTTTCGAAGACCTGTCCAACCGCGTTATCACGGATGATGTCTTTTCTCGACTTCTCACTTTTCCAAACGTTTTGATCACCGCCCATCAGGCATTCTTTACAACGGACGCACTTAATGCGATCGCCACAACTACGGTCGATAACTTGACCCGATTTGAAGCCAACCAACCACTTCTGAATTGCCTAACATAGATTGTCCCGGACGGCTTAATTGCCGTTAAAACGGAGCCTGAGCGTCCAGACGCTTTCGGGCCTCTTGTGCCCATGGGCTATTTGGAGTTAGCTGCAAGAACTGGTTCCAATGCTCACATGCTTCAGCGTGCGAGCCAAGATCATCAAGAACCTGTGCCAAATGATGGTGGACATCAGCATATTCTGAATGCAATGCCAATGCACCTTTGAACACAGCGACTGCTAATTCGTTTTGCCCCAACTCAGCCAAAACACATCCTAAATTCGCTCGCGCTTCGACAAAATGGCTATCGAGTTCAACCGCCGTAAAATAGCGCTCACGAGCAGCTGCCACTTCACCCAAGCGATAAAGTAACTCGGCCAGCTGAAAGCATAATTCTGCAGATGGCCCGTCATGGGCCAGAATCAAACGGTAACAAGCAACAGCATCTTCAAGCTCATTTTGCTCTTCCAGTCGGGTTGCTTCCTCCAACAGCGCTGCGCGATCAAATTGAAAAGTCGAATCGTCCGAAGTCGCTCCAAACGGACTGGGATACTTGAATGACACCAAGCGATCCCGGCTTTCGCTATCGAGCTCATGCGACATATCTCCATCGTTCGGAAGATCGAGCGCATCGAAATCGATTCGCAACTGACCTCGAGGCTCAAGTAGCTTACCCGCCCCACGCATCAAGACTTGCTTGCCCTCTACCAATAAAGACAACTGTGTCAAAGGTCGCTCTGCATCGGGATAGAGCTTTGCCAATTCGACCAGTTGTTGTTCGATTTGCTGGGGGCTTGTTCCCTGAGCCAAAAGTTCGGCAAGACGGCGAGCGTTTATAACCTCTTGAAAATCAAAATAGGGTAAACGATGAATTTCTTTGACGGGGACAATCAATCCTAACTTACGCCAACGACGAATCTCGCGTACCGATACAGCGAGAAGATCCGCGAGCATCGCTGGTGTATAGAGTTGCCGGATGTTCTGCTCATGCTCGACCATCCCCAAACGATGCCAAAGTTCGGTTTCCGAAATGAGCTCGCACTGAGACGCTTGAACACGCTGCCGGATCGGTTCTGGCAAGATGGTTTGTTCGACGAGGGATGGCAATGAATCTGCCCCCATTACCAACAGATCAATTTCGTCATTGGGCCGCTCAAACGGAATGGCGCCATGCTCGCGCACAATTCGCATGGCGTCTTTGCGGGATGTGCCGCCCAGCTTACCCACAAATGCGATTTTGAGCCCGTGAAGCGGAGAGCCTTTCTCCATACGTACAATCCTTCAGACCAAAGACGAAACTGTTGATTATGGACGTTGTCCAACTTCGCTGCTGCGAAGCGGACGAATAACTGCCAACAGCATATCACTTTGTGGGTCGATCGCGAACCGTATGGAAGGTAGATCTTGGTCAGACAATGTCGAAAAACGACTGAGTCTGCGCTTTAAGCTCTCTAAATCGCGTTGATCCGATAATTCAAAATGAACCATCATTTCCATATGGTTCAAGCGGGATGTTGTCGTGAGCAACAAGTGATTCGAATTAAGCCAAGCCACTTCCAAACCGAACTTCAAGGCTACCGCATCTGCTAAACCGCTTAGACTTCGTCCTTTGGGCAAATAAGTTTCCTCGGTGTAGGGCGACAGCCCATGTTCCCAAGTGCCAGACCAATCGATGGAGAACGTAGCTCCAACCTCGCGTGCGCTTTGACTCAAGGTTTGTACAATAGGCGCATTCTTGACTGCGGCCTGAGTCAAAATAGTAGTGGTTGCGGAGGAGTTATTGGGGGTCGGCCAAGCTCGCTGAAATAAGCTCGGCTTGTACGAACTTACAAGCGGAACATTTCGCATCGCCCTTAAATGTTCTAAGGTCTCTAGTACAGCGAATTTTTGAAACGGTTTCGCAGTTGCTGCCCACTCTATTTCGTTGTTCGTAATTTTGAACAAATCTCCAAGTGACGGGTTGATAGCGCGAATAATTCGTTCAATTTCGGCCACAGGCGATTTGTCGGTTACCAAGTCATCCAATTTCCAAGTTTGCGGTAAGAACTCAGTGACTTTCGCTTCTAGCGGCGCGATTCTTACCAACGATTTATCGAGGGGCACAAATTCCAAACCGAGAGGAGCAAGCACGCCCGAAAGCAAGTCTTGAAAGTTCGTTCGGCCCATTCGAACCGATACAAGATCGGTCGGCTCGACATTAACGGCAGCCAACTCATTCCACCGAATCTCGATTCCAACTCCCGACAATTGACTCCACAACTCGAGTACTTCACTTAAAGGTCGCTCTTGGATTTCGATTCCCGCAAGCTCCTCACTCAATCGCTTGGCGACATCCTGCGGTGGAGCGGCAGGGGGATGTAATTTGGTAGAACTCACAATGGGCAATGCGGCGACATCAGGCGTACTGAGTCCAGCTTGCACACGACTACCGGGAACTTCACCCAAACGCATTTCAAGCGATGGATCGAAGATCGTAGCCAGTTTTCGTAGCGACTCAGGCAAGGGCGCAGGAGCATCTTTCGCCGCCGCATTTGTGGCACCAGTATCAGCTCCTTCCGTCTTTTTCTCGTCTGAGGACTTCTCGGGAGCAGTTTCATTTGCAGGCGTACCATTCGGTTCGGTAACTTTATCGCCCGTATCCATTGGACTATTGTCGCTTCCCCCTTCGACGTTTGGTGTCTCGGTCATCGCAATGTCATCGCCCGGTGGCTTCGTGGCCACATCGTCGGAATTTGTTGTCGCTTCCTTGTCTGCTCCGGTATCTGTTGCCTTGGAATTTTCCGGCGTTTCAGAGACCTGATCTGTAGAATCATTGTTAGGCGTTCCAGCAGTCCCCGAGTTAAGATTCGCGTGGTTATCACCAACATCTAAGCTCTCTGGAACCTTATTCTCTGGAGGAGATTCTGCAACGGTCGGTTGTTTTACATCCGCATTCTTGGCAAGCGTATCCTTCGGCTTATCTCCCCAGTTGCGGAGAAACAACACGAAAAGTAACACAGCCACAATACAACTGGAGAAGGAAAGAAAAAACACTAGCAGGATCTGCCGCCGAGCTTTTGCTTTGGCCGATACCCAATCGTTACGAACCAAGGCATCCATGGAAGGGCTTGAGTCAGGAAGATCCTGTTCTTTAGCCACTGCGTTTGCGGATGACGCATTCGAGGTCGCCGCATTCGCGGTTGCATTTGTCCCTAATCCCCCGCTGGGTGTCGAATTGGTGGCGGTGCCCGCATCGGCGCGAAACCGACCACGAGCTTGATTCCCTTCGCCTTTGTCGGCGTCTTTAATACTGGGGAGTGGCCCAAGCGCTTCTTTGGTTTCGGTTTGTGAGTTGGCCGCATCACCGTGGGGCGACAAAACAATGCGGTTATTGTTTTCAATCAACACCATGCTGCTGCACTTTGGACAAGGAACAATTTGTCCAATCAGGTTCGGATTACGAACCTTTATGCGACTTTGACAAGTTGTGCAGACAACCGTGAATTCTTGCAAGACTCTCTCTCACAGTTCAACTATTTCTGTCCGAGACGACCATCCATCCAAGAAGATGTTCTGCCTCCGTTTGGGCCATGGACATTTATACCTCGAAAAGAGATCGGTTTCGAGATGAAGTAGCCTCACGTCTTGGTAAGTCTAAGTGTATGCTATTGCCGGTAGGGATTAAATCGAAACCGCCCGATTTCCCGCATGTAACGGGTTGCAAAAACTAAGAAAACTTGCCGAAAAACCGGATTAAGTGA
Organism: Planctomycetota bacterium; assembly: GCA_017303505.1. GTDB lineage: Bacteria > Planctomycetota > Planctomycetia > Pirellulales > Pirellulaceae > JAFLCP01. The sequence continues at coordinate 29,881 of JAFLCP010000006.1, forward strand.
GAAAGAACTCACTTTTATGCTTCATATGGACACTACGTGGTGGCTAACCACCGCTCTGATCGGCGTCATATTGGCCTTTTGCGGTGCATTGCAGGCCATGATCGGATTTGCAGCCGCCATGTTCGGAATCCCGCTGCTGATGCTCTGTGGATTTGAAATGCCCGAAGCCCAGGTCATTGTGATCACTGCCATGCTTCCCCAAAACGTCTTGGCTGTTTGGCAATTGCGTAAAGAACTTTCTTGGCGCGAATGGATCATCCCCGCTTTAGTTCGCATCGCCTTTCTGCCGCTTGGTGTGCTCGTGATGGGATGGATGCAAGCTGAGGCCAAGCCACTCTTAAGACAAATTGTGGGTGGCGTCATGTTGGCCGCTACAGCCATGCAATGGCTCAGCAAAACAGAAACCCAATCAGCCAGTAAGCCACATTGGATGTTCGGCACATTTTCGTTGAGCGGATTCTTGCAAGGACTTTGTGGGATGAGTGGCGCGCCGATGGTTTTATGGTGTTATGCGCGTCCTTGGTCGGCCAGCAAAGTTCGCGCTTTCTTGTTCACGGTTTACTTAACGAGCTTCTTACCGCAGTGGCTCATGTTAGCCGGAAGGTTTGGCAAGATTATCCCCGCCGCCGGGCTGCGAACAGTCATGGCATTACCCCTAGTTCTACTCGGAACTTTTGTTGGACTAAAGCTTGCCCACCGAATTCCCGATCAAGCAGCCAAACAACTCTCTTATGCTGTGCTGATTCTCTTGGCAGCAATAGAAATGCTCCATCCATTATTCTCATAGAGAAAACGGCTGGAGCATTCATTGGTTTTGAAAGTAATGTCGATTTTGAAAGGACTATGACGCGATGATTATGGTCCCATCAAAGGCAACATGTCTCGGGCCATCTGAATACCGGCAGGGCCAACAAGAACCACGAAGATTCCCGGGAAGATGAAGAGCACCAGCGGGAAAATCAACTTCACCGCCGTTTTGGCCGCCTTTTCTTCAGCGATCTGTTGACGCTTGGTACGCATCGCATCGCTTTGTGTACGCAATGCCTGAGCGATACTTGTTCCAAATTTATCGGCTTGGATCAACGTCGAACCAAGAGCACGCAGATCATCAACACCGGTACGACTACCTAATTCTTGAAGAACTTGAGCTCGGGTTCGTCCCATTTGCAAATGCAAATTGCACAATCCAAACTCCTCAGCGATTTCGCGCCAACTTTTCTTCATTTCTTCCGCAACTTTTCGCATCGCTTGGTCGAGACCCAAACCGGATTCGACGCAAACCACCATCAAGTCCAACGCATCTGGCAAACCACGGAAGATTTGTTGCTTGCGAGTCTTGCCGAAGTAATCGAGAATGAAGTTGGGAGCCATCAAACCAACCACCAGCGAACAAATTAGCGGCAGCAATGCGCTTTCGCTAAAGCCCACAAGCAGCATGGTCAACCCACCACCTAAGGTGAAGCAAACCAACATGGACAAAAAGCGGAGTGAGAGAAAAATGGCCATCGCATTTTCCTTGCGAAAGCCCGCTTCACTTAACCGTTGACGCAATGCGCCAATGTCCTTCTCTGTCTTGGGCTGCAACGCTTGCGACAATTGAGGGGAAGCGTCTTCAAGAAGCTTTGCTAACTCTTCTTTACGACTTCGCGTCGTCCCAGATTTGCCGTTCTTTCCTGATGCATCTCGAAGGAACTTCAGGCGGTGATCATAGTTCGAGCCCTGCCCGACGTTGAGCAGTTGGATCACCCACCAAACAAGAGATGCAACACCGACAAACGCCGTCACCGCAATGATGATTTGTGTTGAGTTCATAGATTGATCCGCTCTTAAACTTGTACGTTAATGATCTTCTTAATCCACATTGCTCCCAAAAATTGGAGGAACAATGCACCAGCCATCAGCTTTCGTCCGGTCGGATCGTCGATCAGAACCATCGTGTATTCTTTATTCAAGAAGTACATCACGACGAACAATCCCGGTGCTAACGCCAACAATACGATACCTGACAACCGACCTTCGCCCGTTAACGCTTGAACTTGACCTGCGAGCTTGAAACGCTCTCGAATCAGTCTCGACAGTTTGTCGAGAATTTCAGCCAAGTCACCACCCGTTTGACGTTGCAGCGTTACCGCTGTGGCGAAAAATCGCAAGTCAACGTTGGGAACTCGCTTGGTCATCGAGTCCAATGTTTCTTCTAAGGGAACGCCGAAGTTTTGTTCGTCAAAGGCTCGAGCGAATTCAGGCCCCAGCGGTGCGGGCATTTCTTCGGCACACAATCCGATACCTGCACCCAAGCTATAACCACTTCTTAGCGATCGTCCAAGTAAATCGAGAGCTTCAGGCAATTGAGCACTGAATTTCTTCAATCGCATGGACCGACGAAATAGCAGGAACATGTAGGGGAGGGCACCCACAATCGGGAAAGCGATAGGGGCAAAATAGCGTGTGATTGGGAACAGGGCCGTCAGGAACGCACCCACAAAACCGGCTCCAACACTGATCAAGAAGAACTTGCCTGGTGTTAAAGGAACACCGGCTTGATCCAATAAACCTTGAATGTCGCCGAATTTATTCGCGTATTTGTCAGCCCATGATGTGGATTCATCCAACGCATTGGACAACAAGTTCATCGCCGACTCATCTTTACCAGCTTTCATCCGCTGCATTTCGGACATCGCTGATAAACGCTCTTCCGCATTCGAGGCCGGTGAACGCTGCATGAAAACAGCAACACTACCAACGAGGGCGGCAATACAAATGCCAACGGAGATGATGATAATCCAGGTAATCATGTTCGAGTAATCCTCTTAATTTGGTCCGGACCACCATTAGGCTTGCATGATGACGCGTTGACGGAATGTATTGGCAGGGAGACGAACACCACCCGCTTCCAGACGTGGCATAAAGGTTGGGCGAACACCGGTCGCTTCAAAATGACCGTAAGCCTTACCGTTGCCATCGATACCATCTTGCACAAAGCGGAAGATGTCTTGCATCACCACGGTATCTTGTTCCATACCTACCACTTCAGTAATGTGCGTCACGCGACGTGGACCACCTTGCAAGCGGTTCGCCTGAATAATAACTTGCACTGCACTGGCGATCTGTGTTCGAATCGCTTTGATTGGCAAGTCATAACCTGCCATCATCACCATCGTTTCCAAACGAGCCACACCGTCACGTGGGGTGTTAGCGTGAATCGTTGTCAACGAACCGTCGTGACCTGTGTTCATAGCTTGCAACATGTCCAACGTTTCGCCACCACGGCATTCGCCGATGATGATTCGCTCAGGACGCATACGCAACGCGTTTTTCACCAAGTCGGTTGCCGTAACGGCACCGCTGCCTTCGATGTTCGGTGGTCGAGTTTCCAATCGCACAACGTGGTCCTGTTGCAACTGCAATTCGGCCGCGTCTTCGATCGTAATAATGCGTTGATCGTTTTGAATAAACGCGCTCAGCGTATTGAGCAATGTCGTTTTACCGGAACCAGTACCACCGCAAATCACCATATTGAGTCGCGATTTGATACAGCCTTCGAGCAACATCACCATTTCAGGCGTGAAGGCTTTGTAGTTCAAAAGGTCTTCCAGACGAAGTGGCTTGGAACCGAAGCGGCGAATGGAAACCGCTGCACCATCCAAAGCTAATGGAGGAATGATGGCGTTAACACGCGAACCATCTTCCAAACGAGCGTCCACCATCGGACACGTTTCGTCCACGCGACGACCAACTCGAGATACAATTCGGTCAATGATCTGCATCAAGTGACCATTATCGCGGAATTCCACTTCGGACTTTTCAAGTTTACCGCGACGTTCGACGTAAATATTCTTAGGACCGTTGATCAAAATATCGCTGATCGAATGGTCTTTCAAAATCAGTTCCAAGGGACCTAGACCAAACGTTTCGTCCAGAACTTCTTCGATAAGACGTTCACGTTCAGTACGATTCAACATCGTGTTCTCAGCATCGCACAGATGCTCGACGACCACACGAATTTCGCGACGAAGAACGTCGCCCTTTAAGTCGCCAACTCGACTTAGATCCAGCTTATCAACCAGCTTCGAGTGAATTCGACGCTTAATGTTGTCAAATTCTTCTGCCTTGGATTGTTCAGGGCTGCGATTGGAAGCGCCAATTGTCTTGATTGCCATTGGGGATCACCGTGCCGATACAGTTGCCGTGTTTTATGAATTCGCGAGCCACCTCTGGAAGGAGTTTTTTCCGAATAAACAGAAAATCTTTCCCAGGTCCCAAACTCGCCTAATAAATCACGAAACCATACATCACGATTGGAAAAATGTAGCGGTTTATTAAAGTCTTTCCCCAATCAGACAGCACCGCTATAGCAGAATCGGTTGGCTATTTCGATTCTGACGGCTGTAACGTTTGCAAGTGCACCTTGCCCACATCGGCCATGTAACCTTGATCATTGGCCGCTAAAGACTTCTTGAGATAAGCGATTGCTTTGGCCTTGTCGCCCTTCAAATCGCACCATAAACCTAAGTACAGGTAACCATAGAATTCTGCTGTTTCACGCCCTTTCGTGCCCGCTTCGAATTTTTCGATCGCCTTTTCAACATCTTCCGTTGTCCCTTCATTGCGAACCAAACGATACACATCCATCAACGGGGGGCGGGCATCACCGCGAGAGGGAATGATCTTACTTCTGGCAGCTTCAATCGAATCCGCTTTTGCCAAACAAAGGAAATACCAAAACGTATTTTCAACATCGTCAGGGTTTACACGATGATGTTCCTCAAATTGTTCTGCTCCATCGTTGAATCGCCCAACGTAGTAGAGCGCGATTCCCCGTTGCCAGTTCTCAGCTCGAAACGCTGGCTGAATTTCGACCACTTTATCAAAATCGGGAACGGACTCGACCACTCGCCCCATGCGGAATAAGGTTTCAGCCCGGATCTGCAACAAGGAGGTGTTCTTCGGATCCTTTTCCAACGCTTCTCCCAATAACTTCAAAGCTTCACTCTTGTCATCCGCAGCCAAAGCTTTATTGAGTTTCTGAAAAACGTTCGCCCTATCAGTCTCCTGCGCGCACCCGAAAAGCCCCATATGAAAGACGATTGCTATAGCAATACAAATCGAACGAAAAGAATAGCGTGAAAGCATTTTACGGCCTTTTATCAAGGTACCACTACTTGCGGTTCGGGAAGATATCCCCATGATGATACTTAGGTGCCGAGATTGCAAGTAACCTGCTGTTTCTCTGGGGAAACCGCAGTGTCCGCTGCATTCCTTCCTTACGATCACACGCTAGATAAATCTATTGGGTACGCATTATGTCGCGATTGCTTATTCGAAACGCTTCCATCGTTTTTCCAGATCGCATCGTGACCGGCAACGTCTTGTGCGGAGGAGGAAAGATCCTCGATGTTGATGCCTCCCTCACAGCATCTGCCGATGAGGTGATCGATGGCCAAGGCAAGTTCCTGTTGCCCGGAGTTATCGATGACCAAGTCCATTTTCGTGAGCCAGGACTCACTCATAAAGAAGATCTGGCAACCGCATCTGCTGCCTGTGCTGCCGGTGGTGTCACAAGTTTTCTCGAAATGCCCAACACGAAACCTAGTGCCACTACGCAAGCCCTCATCGAAGACAAATATCAAATCGCATCTCAAAAAGCGATTGTCAACTATGGCTTCTACATCGGAGCTACCGCCGAAAACGTCGACGACCTAAAGCGAGCCTCCAATGTCCCTGGCATCAAGATATTTATTGGATCAAGCACAGGAGATTTACTCGTCGATTCACAGGATGCCTTAGAAAGAATCTTTGCGGAAACCGCGCTTCCCATTTGCGCCCATTGCGAAGATGAATCAACGGTTCGCGCAAATTCGGAGCGAATTGGAACTCCGACCAGCGTGCATGATCATTCGCGCATTCGAGATCATCAAGCCGCTTACATTGCGACCAAACGGGCCATCGATTTAGCTGTACGTCACAAACATCGCTTCCACGTACTGCACGTTAGCACTGCGGGTGAGTTACCGTTAATCGACAACCAAGCCCCTTGGATTACAGCGGAAGCATGCCTCCACCATTTCCTGTTCTCGATCGATGACTACGATCGTTTGGGGACGCTGATCCAAATGAATCCTTCGATCAAGACCAAGGAAGATTGCCAACAAATTTGGCTCGCCCTCCACAAAGATATACTACAAGTGATCGCGACCGATCACGCTCCCCATACGATGGAAGAAAAGCAAAAAGCTTATCCTCAATCTCCATCAGGCCTGCCAGCGGTGGAAAACAGCCTCGCTCTCATGCTAGATCAAGCCAATCAAGGTCATTGCTCGCTGACCCAAATTGCACATTGGATGAGCGATGCACCGGCCCGCATCTGGGGTATGGTTGGTAAAGGACGGATCGAAAACGGTTATGATGCTGACCTGGTGTTAGTGGATCTCAACTTGCGTCAGACCATTCAAAACGAAAAGCAATTCACCAAGTGCAAATGGAGTCCATGGCACGGAGTGGAATTGCAGGGCTGGCCCACAACAACCATCGTTGGAGGTTCCGTGGTTTTCCGCGATGGAATGATTGTGAATACGAAGGCCGCGCAAAGACTGAAATTCGATCACAGCCGAGGTGGCTATTGGGCAACGTCAGAAGGCATCGGTCCCTCGACGAATTCGTGATTTCAACGCAAATTTAGGTAATCGTGACACCACGTCGTCGAGCCAAAGCCCGCATCGCGAATTCAAAGTAAGGAAACGGAACAGACGGATTGCGCTGCAACGACCAAGTGTAAACAGTATTCACCATCGCTCGCGAAATCTTACCTTGCTGAACCAACAAGACTACGCTGGAAACAAAGGCTTTTTGTTGAGGCAAAAAAGTTCGTAATCCGCGACTCAACTGTACCTCAAAATCAACAATCCCACGGCCACTACCCGTCTCGGCCAAGTTGCGTGAAGTTGGTTCCTGAGCTGTGATGCGTCGAAACGGAGTTAGCGCCAATGTAAGGGCACCACAAACCACTACCCCGGAGGCCAAGCCCAGTAACTCTCGCCGAGAATAATGCACTCTTTTCATCGTCTCGCTCCATTGAAAATACTTCTTCACACATGGAGCAATAGCAAAATCGGTTCGTAAGCGTCAAGAGAGACTTTGCTGCACACGCCTTGGCAAGCTAGATAAACTTCCCAAGTTAACGAAGTTCTGTAAGCCACACTACTTACTTGTAGACTTACTTCGAGCCGCCTTTCGAATTTCGTCTTTGGCACCACGAATCGATTTGAGGCAATTCGGATTGTCGGCCTGCCCGGTCACTTCATATAAAAATCGGCTTGGGAATGTAGGCCGTAGCTTACCCCACTTCATGCGTTGCAGCGAAACCGACAAGGTCAATTCATCTTGAGCGCGGGTAATTCCCACGTAACAAAGTCGACGTTCTTCATCGATCTGCTCGTCGGCCTCCCCAATACTTCGACGATGAGGCAAGAGCCCTTCCTCCATCCCCACCATATAAACGAAAGGAAACTCCAAGCCTTTCGCGCTGTGTAGGGTCATCAAAGAAATTGCGTTGCGAGCCTTATCTTTATCGTTCGAACCACCCCCAAATTCTCGACCAGCTAACGTCACTTCTTCCAAGAAGCCATTCAATGTAGGCTCATCAGCTTCCTCTTCGTATTCCGCCACTGCATTGACAACTTCCTCGATAGCGGCGACGCGACTCTGCTGCTCTTCAGGATTCGGATAAAGCCGACGGACTTCTGCTTCATACCCAATACTGGTAATCAACTCGCGAACTGTTTCAACCAAAGTCGTCTTGGTAGCCATTTCGGAGAAGCGAGCTGCAATTCCTTTTAGCTGCGCGATCCCCTTCTTGGCAGCTTCCGGTAACTTCTCAGCTAAATCCTTAAATTCCATCGCCTCCCATACACTCTTGCCGTCGCGAACGGCTCGATCCAAAAGTTGCTCAACGCTCTTCGCCCCCAGACCACGCGGCGGAACATTGATGATTCGCAACAATGAGGCTTCATCCCGTGGCGAATCAATCATGCGGATGTATGCCAGAATGTCCCTCACTTCCTTGCGATCGAAGAAGGATTGACTACCGGTTAACATGTAGGGCAACTTCGCTCTTCGCAACTCGGTTTCAAAAACGCGCGGCTGCTCGTTCGTTCGAAAGAGAATAGCAAAATCTTTCGGCTCAAATTGACGATCCTCTAACCGCCTGGCGATTTCGGCGGCAACTCCCTGAGCCTCCTCAACCTCGGTTTTGAATTGCAGAATGCGGGGTTGCTGTCCCATGCCGCGAGCGGGAATCAACATTTTGTCATGACGTTGTTTATTGAAAACAATCAAGCGGTTCGCCATCGCCAAAATGGCACCGGTCGAACGATAGTTTTCTTCTAGTCGCACAACCTTTGCGTCAGGCCAGTCTCGCTTAAAATTCAAAATGTGCTGCACTTCAGCACCGCGCCAACCGTATATGGATTGATCGTCGTCACCCACCACACACAAATTGCGATGGCCAATGCTCAATTGCTTGATGATTCGATATTGCGAACCATTCGTGTCTTGATATTCGTCGACCAAAACGTGATCGAAACGCTGAGCTTCTTCGCGGGCCACATCAGCAAAGTCGGACAATAACTGCTCGGTCGCTAACAGCAAATCGTCAAAATCAAACGCACCGCACAGCTTGAGCGCTTGCTGGTAACGACGGTAACCTGCAGCAGCCAAATGCTCTTTATCTGTCCGAGCCACATCACCAGCTTGCTCAGGACGAACGGCACCGTTCTTCCATGTGCTCAATTGGTTCAGCAGGTCGCCCGGCCGCATCGTCTCGTTAGGTACACGCAGGTCTCGCAGCACCTGCCGAGCAATACTCTCTTGGTCGCCCCGATCGTAAATCGTGAACTGGGCTGGATAACCTAACTTGGGAGCGTGACGTTTCAAAATTCGAACGCAGGTAGAGTGAAACGTGCCGATCTGCGGACGAGGAGTCTTCTTTCGAGCCCCCCCCTTGCGGTTCAAGCCCAGTTCACCTGCGATACGATGCTGCATTTCCTTCGCAGCTTTGTTGGTAAAGGTCACCGCCAAAATTCGATCCGGTTGGATCCCATTTTGGATCAGTTTTCCGATCCGGATGGTAACAACGCGAGTTTTCCCAGAGCCGGCCCCAGCCAGCACTAGCAGGGGCCCCCCAAGAGTATGTACCGCTTCGTGTTGTGCCGGGTTGAGTTTGTACGCCATCCCTGAATCCCCTTAACTAAGCCCGATAGTACGCAGCGGAAAGCCGTTTACCAAGCCCCTCTACCTGAAAGTCCTTGATCAAGGGGGAGAATGGTGCAAGTACGACTTTGCAGTTTCTGGTTCAGTTGTTACCCTTATGGATTCTTGAAAAATAGTGGCGTAAGTCGTTAGAGAATAACGATTTTGACTGCGTAGCCGGGTGTTTCTCGCAACGGGTCAAATGTTCCTAGCGGAGCTTATGCGATTGAGAAACAGCAGCGGAACCGATGAGTGTGTCGGTTTCCGAATAATACGGCGTGATAAAACGCACAAACTTTAGGAGAATGTTCACATGGCCAAGCCACATCGTCGGTTGAAGAAGGCGAATCACGGCGCTCGCCCAGCCAATAGCAAAGCTCGCAAATCGAAACGCAAGAAGATCAAGACCTAATTTTGGTGTTGCTCGCTTGTCGTTTAACATGGAACTAACGAGCTCTTCCTTGTCTTACTCCACTGTCTAACGGGAAATTCCAATCGTGGCTGAGAAAGATTACATCGTGGACCCAGCCCTGCTGGATTGCAATCGTGTGATCGCAGACATCCACGAAATCCGCAAATACAACCCTCAACGGTTCGAGATGGAACAGTTGACGGCGATTATTTACGAGGATTTGGAAAATCACGTTTGCGGTGGCTACAAGGACATTACACCCAATGAATTTTGGGCTCGTGGGCACATGCCAAACATGCCGTTGATGCCTGGCGTCATGATGTTAGAAGCTGCCGCTCAGATGTGCAGTTACTTCGCCATGAAGCACGACTTGCTCGGTGCCAAGATGGTGGGTTTCGGTGGTCTTGAAGACGTTCGTTTTCGCGACCCAGTTATCCCCGGTGATCGGTTGATCGTGGTCTGCGGAATGACCAAACTTCGTCGCGGAAGAATTGTCGTCTGCCGCTTCCAAGGTTTAGTCCGTGGCAGCATTGTCGTCGAGGGTATCCTCAAGGGAATCCCAATCCCAGTCGATCTCGTCAGCGAACAACTCAGCAAGATCCAAGCGTAACGATGTTGCAGATTTGCTTCAGCGCCTATAGACAACACGGACAGTAACCGAAACACAAAATCGAAAAACAAAAACGGTAGGTTGCAACTTTGCAACCTACCGTTTTTTCGTGACTCTTCTCTTCGCGAAACTCTAGGTTCCAGCCAAAACTAACGACTAGTTCAAGACTTCTGCATCGCTAAAGCCATTCTTTGACAACGCATCAATCGCTGCAGGTGCATCAAAGTTGCCATTGAAATAAATCGTAACTTCTGGCTTATCGATCGTATCTTCTTCCGATTGCTTAGCGAGTTCTACCGAAGCCACGCCCTGTTGTTCTTCCAGTGTTTTCTTCACGGTTGGCCAACAGCCGTGCGGGCAAGACATGGTTGGGACCTTCATCACCAACTTGCTCGAAGCGGGAGTTACTGCGACATCAGTTGCTTCATTGGCTTTGGCTGTTGTATCTTCTTGCTTGGAACATCCAACCAGCATGCAAGCGGAAACCACAAACGTAAGTGCCAGGAGACGCATGGTAAAAAACCTCATTTCAACTTAGAAATTTTACAACGTTGTTTTCGACGAATTTTAGATTGAAGCGACACACCCGCCTCAGCCAGTGCCTCCACATCACCATCATCATTATAGAGGCTGCCAGCCCCCATTGAAGAGCAGTAGCGACAATTCGTTCAGCTTTTGGCATTCTCTTTTTTGAGCACTTCTTCGGCAAAAGCATGGATCCGTTTCGCCATCCCAGCCAGCCCATTGCGGCGTTGTAGCGTGACGAATTTATCCAAGCCAATTTTCCGAATAAATGCCTCCAAATCGAAGGCCCGAATATCTCCAGCTCTCTGACCAGAGAATAGGTGTTGCAACAGGGCGATCAGCCCACGCACCAAGTCATTGTTGGAATCCCCAACAAATTCAATTCGATCGGGCTGTGAAGCAATAGGACGCCCTGCCAAGTAGACCTCGCTCATGCACCCGCTTACAGCGGGAGTATGTACTTTCAAGTGTGAGAAAGTTCGCGGCAGCTTTTGCCCAAGCTCGTTCAAAATCGTATTCTTCTCTAACTCAGTATCTACTAAGTCGAATTCCTCTTCGAGTTTCTCCGCCACTTGTTCAATCGATTCGGCCGCGACTCCGCTGGAGTGCTTTGCAAAAATCTCTTCAAGCCCCTGAGTTGCGTCATCTGACTTGGATGCGGCTGAGTTTCCTTTTAGCTGCACCAATCGCTTTTCGATCATCTGCTTCAGCACATCGACTAAGCGATCGACTTCATGCTCTGTATTGTAGAAAGCCAAAGAAGCCCGACATGTTCCGGCGATACCGAGCTCGTGCATGAGTGGCATGCAACAGTGATGACCGATTCGCGTGGCTATCCCTGCTTGATTGAGTGCTTCAGAAATATCTAAGAGAGAGATGAACGGTTCTTCAATAACAAAACTGATCGTAGCAACTTTTTTGGGTGCCGTACCAACGATGCGAACGCCCTTCACTGAACCGACGGCTTTGGTTGCATATTGAAGCAGGTGATTTTCATAGGCATGGATTCGATCCAAACCGATTGATTGGACATATTTGATTGCAGATGCTAAGCCCAAGGCGCCGCAGATATTTGGAGTCCCAGCTTCGAATCGATGCGGCAAATCAGCGAACGTAGAGCCCTCAAACGAAACCGTTTCAATCATGTCGCCGCCACCTTTATACGGCGGCATCGATTCCATAAGTTCTTTACGGCCCCATAGAACTCCAATCCCAGTCGGCCCAAAGAGTTTGTGTCCACTAAACACAAAAAAATCGCAGCCGAGTTTCGGCAAATTAGTCGGCTGATGTGCAACAGCTTGGGCACCGTCAACCACCACCAGTGCGCCAACCGATTTTGCAGCGTGTATTAAAGTATCAAGATCGTGAATGGTCCCTAATGCATTCGACGTTGCTTGCAGCGAAACCAATTTCGTGCGCGAAGTCAGCTGTGCTTTAAAGTCAGCCACATCGATCGAACCATCCAGGGTCGTACGAGCATGCTTTAAGGTGGCGCCTTTGGCTCTACACGCCAGTTCCCACGGAACAATATTGGAATGGTGCTCTAAGCCGCTAACCAGCACTTCATCACCGGCAGCCAGACGGCTCCAGGCCCAACTGTGGGCCAATAAGTTGATGCCTTCGGTGGTGCCGCTAGTAAATATGCACTCTTTGGGATTCACACCGCCAAGAAACTCTGCCACGGTCGCTCTAGCAGCTTCATACTTTTCCGTTGCTTGTCGGCTGAGATCGTAAGCCCCGCGATGGATATTCGCGTTCTCGGCTTCGTAGAATTTACAGATGGTGTCAATCACGACACGAGGCTTTTGCGTAGTCGCTCCATTGTCCAGATAGGCAAGCGGCTTGCCGTTCATCAACGTTGACAGAATCGGAAAGTCCTGGCGAATTCGTTCAACATCAAATTGATTCATAGGGCCATATAACTTGCTGCAATTGTTGGTTCGGGAAGCTTCCCTTCCTATCCCAAACAGGTTCACCTACCGACGTTGTAGTGTAGGGGGAATGGGGTAGGTCGACAAGGTGATCGCGAGGGACCATGATCGTCTTACTGCTCTTCGCCCAGATTCGGACCACCGAACTTTGCTCCGCCATCGGGATCGCCTATCGGAGAATGAATAGCCGTTTGCAACACCTGCCAAGACAGCAAACAGCACTTTTGGCGGTTGGGGGTAAGACGCGGTCCGAACAGTTCCAGCATATCTTCAGCACTGAAGGCCTTTACATCGTCAACCGTTTTTCCTTCGACGCACTCCATTAACATGGAGGCTGCAGCTTGAGAAATACAGCACCCCTCTCCCTCGAACCACGCCTCTCGAATTTTTCCTTCGGCATCGATCCGCATCTCGACAACAATCTCATCCCCGCATATCGGATTCTTAGCGTGATGCCGGTGCGAGACTTGCTCACATTCGCCACGATGATAGGGATCTTCGTAATGATCCATGACACGGTCTGGGTAAATATCTTCTATTTCAGCCATGTTTTGCCGCAACTATCCCGTCTCGCGTTTTCTCCCAATCCCTTGGTCATCATCTTCCGAGGACACCACTCTTCAGTGTAGGAAGACGGGCTCATACCGACAAGGAGCGTCTGATAGCCAGCATTTGCAGTTGAGCCAAAAATTGAACCAATTAGTGAAAAACAGCACGATTTTATGGCTCGACTGAGTGAGCCAAGCATTTTGCTCTGGAATCCTTTGGCTAAACGTGCTATTGCCCCACATAGGGTTTGGTAGTTTCTAAGAATCGTATCGAGAACTTGTTATGCCTTATGGACTATATGTTTCAGCGGCTGGAGCCAACGCTCAGAGCCACCGGCTGGATGTATTGAGCCACAATTTGGCAAACGTCAATACGCCCGGCTTCAAGCCGCACCTGTCGATATTGAAGGCTCGACATTCGGCTGGCATCGAAAATGGCGAAGCCCAAGCGGGCAGCGGAGGCGTGGACGACTTGGGTGGTGGTGTTGCGATCCAACCCACAGTTACCCAGTTCTCGCAAGGTCCGATTCGTGCAACTGGCGTTGATACCGATTTTGCCCTTAACAGCGAGAACTCATTCTTTGTCGTCAGTCGCGATAACCAACAAATGTTAACGCGCGCAGGGAACTTTTCTTTTAACGCACAAGGCCAATTGGTAACTGAAAGCGGAGACATGGTTCTCAGCACCGGTGGAAACGCGATTGCGATTGACACCACGCAGCCATACCGCGTCACTCCTGATGGTGGAATTGAACAAGGAGGAGCCAAACAACTTTTGATGATTGGCAAACCTCAAGCGGTCGGCGATTTGACGCGAGTGGGAGATAACCTCTATCGTCCATTGGGCTCAGTAAACCCTGTCCTGCCTGAAGGCCGCAGAGTTATCAACGGACACCTTGAACAATCTGCCATCCAACCCACCGCCGCAATGATGGAGTTAATTGAAGCATCGCGTGCCTATGAAGCCAACGTGCGCATGATCCAAAACCAGGATAGCGTTCTTGGTACTCTCATCGGTCGCGTATTGAGAGAGTAATGGACTGACGAAACTCACTAGAACTTAGCCGACATCTTAGCCCAACTAAAACTGACGAACAAAAGCTCTGAAGTATAGAAGCTCTGAAGTATAGAAGCACGAACCTACAAAAAGCACTGACACCAATTAGAGCCAGTCGAGGAGAATCGCAATGAGCGTACAAGCTCTTTACACCGCCGCATCCGGCATGGATGCCATGCAAACAAAACTGGATGTTATTGCGAACAACTTGGCCAACGTTAGTACCACGGGTTTCAAGCGAGATCGTGCGAACTTCGAAGATCTTTTGTATCGCAATGAAGTCTACCCTGGGATGTTCGACAACAACCAGCTGCCTACTGCAGTGGGTACACACATAGGGTTAGGTACCCGTGTGACGAGCGTTCAAATGGACCACCGCCAAGGCACGGTTCAACAAACAGGACGTGAATTGGATATTGCCATCGAAGGAAAAGGGTTTTTGCAAGTTACCGACCCGTTGACTCAAACCGTTCAATACACAAGAGCGGGCAACCTGAATATCAACGCCAACGGCCAGCTCGTACTTGGCTCCGCCCTAACCGGACGTGTCCTCGAACCACCGATTCAAATTCCGCAAGATGCAAGTTCCATTTCAATTAGCGCCAACGGCTTGGTTTCTATCCGCCGAACAGGCTCGCAACAAATGGAAAATGCGGGACAACTCACACTGGCAACTTTTATCAACCCCGATGGCTTGCTGAAGTTAGGTGAGAACCTTTACGCCCAAACCGACGCATCCAGCGCACCGTTGCTCAACAACCCGGGGCAAAGTGGTACGGGGGTGATTCGCCAAGGATCGCTGGAGGCATCCAACGTTGAACCCGTACAAGAACTTATCGACCTGATAACAACCCAACGCGGATTTGAGCTCAACTCACAAGCGATTCAAGCGGGTGACCAAATCATGCAACAGATCGCTAACTTGAGAAGGTTCTAAGCGAACCGCGAGGCGTCGAATGACAAACACAAATCTAGTTCACTTTCTGTTGCGTTCGGCCTGCAGATCAGCCTTGTGCCTCATCTGCTCGCTGTATGTGCTATTGCTTGGCGGAAACGTGGCAAGCGGGCAAGCCACGCAAGAATTGGTGATGCAATTTCGAGCTACTCCGAAACTCGATGGCAATTTGGTGCGATTCGGCGATGTACTAGAAATTCGCGGCAATGAAGAGGAAAGCAAGCGAATTGCCGACTTGCCTTTAGTTCCGACCCCACAACCAGGGACTGAATTGCGCATCAAGAAAGAAGACATTTTACAACAACTCACAACTCGTGGTTATGACCTCGGTCGATTTCGTTGGATTGGTGGTGTTGAGTCGCTCTTAAAACCTAGCGCACCAGAAGTATCAAATGGATTTCGCAATACGGCGACGATGCTACCTGCGTACGTTACCGATCGGAGTGTGGTACAAGCCGAACGCAATTTGAAAGATGTTATCTCGCGGTACATCGCGTTACAGGAACCAAACCTGTCCGGCGCAAAGATGCAATTTGATATTCCCAAAGAGCATCTGCACTTACTCTTTCAACGCAGAAACATCAAGCGAATCGGCGGCGGTCAGGCTCCTTGGACCGGAGAACAATCTTTTATTCTGCAAGTACAAGATAAGAATGATGTGCTCGAAATACCTATTCGTTCTTTGATCACTCCCCCAGAAACCTACGTCGTGGCCGTTCAGCCATTGCGACGCGGAGATATTGTGGAAGCGACCGATCTTAAATTTCAAGTTATCCCTGATTCCACCTTCACTAATCAAGAAAGTCAGTACTTTACAGACTTCAAGGACATCATTGGTAAACAACTTCGGCGATCGATTTCGAGTGGACAAGCCATTCGGGCTGAGGACGTTGGCGAACCTATTGTTGTCGAAAAGAACCAGTTAGTGCAGATCAAAGTTATTATCGGCGGTATTGAAGTCGAAACGGCGGGGCGTGCATTGACCGAAGGTGCAGTTGGCGATCTCGTGCAGGTTGAAACGATCAATTTGAAAGAACGCAAAAAACTTACCGCTCAAGTAATGAATACGAACACGGTTCAAGTAATTGCTTCGGCAGTCAACGCGACCCGCAGATAACTCAGTGAGTCGACAGCCTGTTCCATACGCCAGTGTCCTCCCGAAATTAACATTAATGACCATTAAACTATAGCAGTGAGCTGACCTATGTCATCGAAACCCCTATTGCTCGCGATTTGGATTGCCGCGATTTTCTCGGCGTCCGAGACCTTCGGACAGGAATCGAGCTTGTTCAATCGTGCCCCGCAGCAGATGGCCTCTCCAGATGGCCTGACCTTGCGAAATAGCTCATGGACCTACGCGCCTCCGCAAACCGCACGCGTCTTGAAACTTCATGACATCGTGAGTATTCGCGTCGACGAACTCTCTCGCGGAATGGCTGAAGGGACCACGAGCTCCCGCAAAAATGGCGTATACGATGCGTTGCTTCGGAGTTGGGTTGTTTTGAACGGTATTCGTCAAGCCGAACTCACACCGCAAACATTGGGCGACCCCAGAATCCAAGGCCAAACTAACCAACTCTATCGAGCCGACTCGGACCTGGAAACTCGAGAGTCCTTGGCCTTTAACATCGCCGCAGAAGTTGTCGACATCCGGCCCAATGGCGTTGTCCTCTTAGAGGCCCGCAAGTCAATCAAGCTAAACGATAACGTTTTTGAAACGACGCTCACAGGCTTTTGTCGATCGGACGACATCGGACCAGATAACGTTGTCCTCAGCCGCGATTTGTTGGATCTCAACATCGACAAACAAGATCGCGGACAAGTGCGCAATGGTTATCGACAAGGCTGGTTTTCTCGCTGGCTCTCTGAGTTAACACCATTCTAATCAGGATCCCTCTAGCCATGAGAAAAATCACCGCTGCACTATTATTTCTCTTTGCGTGGACCTACATAAGCAATGCATGTTTCGCGCAGCATCGCATTGCCGATATTTGCCGCCTGAAGGGCCAGGAAGAGAATACCATTCACGGCTTGGGGTTGGTCGTCGGTCTTAAGGGGACTGGCGACGGCAAGATGTTGCCAACCGCGCGTTCGCTCGCGCGAATGATGCAGCAATTAGGTGGCCAAGTCGGTGCTGACCAACGCGGCAACTTCACACTCGACGACGTGGATGACGCCGCAAACGTAGCTTTGGTCATGGTCACGGCGACCATCCCAGCCGGTGGCGCTCGACGTGGTGACAAACTTCATTGTCAAATCGCAGCCATTAACGCCAAGAGCTTAGTCGGTGGCGTTTTGATGCTCACACCGCTCCTCGGCCCGCGTCCTGACGTACCGGAAGTATTCGCTTTGGCTCAGGGCCAAATCGCCATTCCAGATAAGACCATTCCAACCTTTGGAATGGTCAGCTTCGGCGTCAAAATGGAAGCCGATGTCAACACTCAGTTTATTGAAAATGGAAAGCTAACCCTTCTCATCGATTCGGACCATGCAAGCTTCTCTACTGCAGCACGAATTGAAGAAGCGATCAATAACTTCAATTCAAATGGCCAAGGAGGCGGTGGCGGATATTCGGAACAAGTCGTGATGGCCGATGCTAAAGATTCTTCCCAAGTGGAAGTCACGATTCCTAAGCAATATTTACAGGCCCCTGTAAAGTTCATTGACTTGCTAATGGAAATTGAACTTCCGTTGCTACGAGCTACCAATCGCGTTGTGATCAATGAACGCGAAAATGTCATCATCATTGGCGAAGATGTGCAGATCGCGCCTGTCGCCATTAGTCATCAAAACATCTCCATCAATGCGGGACAACCGCCCCGGTCATTCACTGGTTTCGATCCTGAAAACGGCCAAAATCCCAATCCGAAACTCAAAAACTTGGTCGACGCACTAAATGCCCTAGGCGTCCCCAACGAAGATGTGATCGCCATCATTCGCGCACTCAAACGTCGCGGCGCCATTTATGGTGAAGTCATTATTAACTAACAGAGGAGCATCTTATGAC
Source organism: Planctomycetota bacterium (assembly GCA_017303505.1). Taxonomy (GTDB): domain Bacteria; phylum Planctomycetota; class Planctomycetia; order Pirellulales; family Pirellulaceae; genus JAFLCP01. The sequence continues at coordinate 48,169 of JAFLCP010000006.1, forward strand.
GATGCCGATTTCATCATCACTGAATCCAACAGCGCACATCGACGCCCTAAATCGCCGTCAAATGGATACAACCGCCTCACGCCTGCTGAGCGAACAAAACCAATCGCAAGTACCCGGTGATGATGCCGCCTTGAAAGAGGCTTTCAACGACTTTGTCGGCCAAACCTTCTTTGGTCAATTGCTCTCATCCCTGCGGAGCACTCAAGGTGAAGTCGCCTATTTCAATGGCGGTCGAGCAGAAGAGATATTCCAGGGCCAACTCGACCAAGTCCTCACAGAAAAAATCAGTGAGGCCTCCGCTGATAAAATCGCTGATCCAATGTACGATTTGTTTCGCCTACCTCGCTCTTAACGGACGTTTCCGATCACGCCATCAATAGTCAATCTCTTTCGGCGTAACGAAGAATTTCAACTTCGGTTTACGAGAGAAGAACTGTTGCCAAGATTCGCACTCAGTTTCCAAACAAGCAATCGCAGCTGTTGGAAAAGGGGTATCTTTTTCCGTGAACTGACTGAGTAACTCATACATTCCAGGGTTATGGGCCACAATCATCACGCGGCCAATACTTCCGTCCACTTGAGCAGCCGATATCTTGAGAGTTTCAGGAGGAGCATGGTAAAGGCCTCCGAAAACTTCCAGCGGAACTTCTTTCGGCAAATAACAATTTACTAACTCCGCTGTCTCCTTCGCGCGAGTCGCGGTACTACATCGGATCAACTCTGGAACGAAGTGATTCTTGGTCAACCACTCAGCCATTTCGGGGGCTGCTTTTTTGCCACGCGGGGCCAAAGGCCGATCATGGTCGGACATGTGGGCGTTATCCCAACTACTTTTGGCATGCCGCATTAACAACAGTTGTCGCAACATAGGTTCAGACACAGACCATCCCCTTTACCGATGTTTGCCACCCATGGCATAAAATTCGGGTGGCAGCGATCGGATATGCAAATCTCGCTGTGGAAAAGCAATCGAAATATTGTGTTGTGCAAATGACTTGTAAATTTGATTATGCAAATCATGTGTCGTTGGCAGACGGAAACTTACATCTGCCAAAAATGCTCGAATCGTAAATGTCAATGAACTATCTGCAAACGCTTCAAAAGTCACCGTCGCTTCAGGATCTCGTAACACGTTTGAGTGTTGTTTAACAATATCTTGTAACAATCGATGTACCAACTCGACATCGCTGCCATATGCGACCCCAACTTGCATCACCAACCGATTCGTCCCATCAGATAACGTCCAATTGAGAATTCGGCCCGTAATCAGATCTTTGTTGGGAACGATCAACTCCTTGCGATCCCAGTTCACAATGGTAGTCGATCGCATCCGAATTCTGGAGACCATCCCCGTCGTATCACCGATGGTGATCACGTCACCGACGCGAATGGGTTGTTCAAACAATACAATCAGTCCGCATACAAAGTTTGCAAAGATCTCTTGCAAACCGAACCCCAAACCCACACCTAACGCTGCGACTAGCCATTGAATCGATGCCCATCGCAAACCAAGTGATGCCAGGACGACAACGACTCCCAAAATGAGAATCGCATAGCTTGAAATCGAAGTGATCGCATACCGCATCGCTTTGTCGAGCGGCAAATTTTGCAGCAAAGCGATTTCCATCAAGCCGGGCAAATTACGACTCGCAATGACCGTCAGAACAACGATCGGTATAGCGATGACCACGTTTGCTAGGGTGATAGCGATGCGATCGTCCGGTGTGACTCCGTCGACCGTCCACAAGGTTACGCTATTAAGCATCGAAACAGCCGGCAGAATACTCTTCCAAATGATACCAACAGCAATCAAGCCTAGAACAAAAAGCGAACTAGTAACCAAGCGTCGCGTCTGATCATTGATGGCGGCAATATCCACATCCTGAACTTCGACAGAAATCGAACTCAGCGCTTGAGGATCTTTCTTGGCCGCTTCTTCCAAACGCAACTTGGCCTGTTGAATCATCAGTTTGCGTCGGCTCAATAACAACCAACGCATCAATAAACCATGCATTACGATCAGGCCCACTAAGGTCCACATCGTCGTGTGCAAACTCAGAGCAATTCGTTCTGCCGTGTAGTGAAAACCGATAAAACTAAGACCCGCTAAGGCAATGGGTGTCAGTACCATCGCCGGGAACCAAATTAGTTTGAGCCGATCCATCCATCCGTCGCGGTTTTCTTTGAGGAAGGATGTTAAGATCCCTCCATTCAAACGAAATACTTGGGACAAGAAAATCGACAACAAAAACATCAGTACGATAAATAGCATTCGGCCAATCGACTCGTCGCGGCGAGAGCCGGCGAGTTCATCAAACATAACGATTCCGATGACCAGAGGAATTCCAAGATCCAGCCACCATCTCAGATGCGTACGCAATAAATCGGTACTAGGTTTCGGCCAATGCAAATGCCCGATACCAAGTCCGTTGGGCCTAGAGATTTGTCGCAACAGCTCAAGTGACGCCAAAAAACGTCCACCTGCCAATAGCCCAGTCCCGAGCGCTGAAACGAAAGGCAATTCATTTCCGGCGCCTCTCAGCCTCATCCCCAGATAAACCAAGAGCAGAGGAAAAGGGGCAGCTACCAATAGCGTCAACAACAGTGCGCGAAACGTCGGCTCAAAACTAACATTGGCCCGTCGATTCACTTGCTCATTGAGCGCAATTAAGTTGCGACGAAATCGACTCTGATAGAGCAGCAAACCAACCACACCGGCAACCACAATTAGATACAGCCATGGAACCCCCTTAAAATCTTGGACCAGGTAGTCCAGCACTGCCATCCAATTGCGATAGTCCACCAAATACTGAAAGGCTTGCCACGCACTCTTGAAATCGGATTTATCCAAATTCTCACTACTGCGAATCCAGAGTATGTGCTGATCAATAAATGTTCGATACTGTTCGCTCAGTCTAGCCAGTCGTTCCTTGCCATCAGCCAGTTGCAACAAATCGTTGTAATATGCATCCGCTTCGGCCCGCGTACCCGATAGAATCTTGCCTTCCTTCTCGAGCATATCCTGAACCTGAGCCAACATTTCGTCGGTGATAGGCTCGTTCGACTCAGGGGAAATTTCGCTATAAAGCAATGCGCGGTCGCGCTGGGCAGCTTCGAGATTAGTCCTTCGATCTTCCAAATCAAATATCAAAGAGTCCGCCACTTGCATTTCGTTTTGGTGCTTGCGAATTTGACCTCGCAGTTCGGATGGATCGGGTAGATCCTTGCGTTGCTCGCGCAACATCAATCCAACCCAGCTGTTAAATCCACCCAAGTCAGGTCCCGATTGCGGTTTGATGCGAGCACCCATACGTTGAAAGCGTTCATTCCATTGCTCAAATTCGAGCTTCGAATTCGATAGATCCTGTTGCAAACTAGCGCGTTTTCTGGTGAGCTCCAACCACTTTTGAGCGCGATCCAATAATCGATCCGCAATCGAATGCAGCGTTGGTGGTGAATTCTCCTTGAGCATCTCGGCTTCAGCCAATGCAAGTTCGATTCCCAAGGTACGACGTTTGTTGACAACATCGGTCAACCGTTGCACTTCAATCTGCAACAAATTCATCCTCTGCTGAGCTTCATCGCGTCTCGTTGGCCACAGTTCACTTTCGGCATCGTAGGCCCGCTGCTCTTGCTCGATCGACGCGATTTCCGCCAGTGCACGCTCACGCTGAAATCGTTTCCAGGCCATTTCGGTTTCACGTAACATGGGATCAGCGGTCTCCACAGGCGGTGCCGCTTTTTCACGATCCAAAGTCCCGATCTTCTCACGTAAGACTGCGAGTAAGCTTGGAAAATCTTTTCTGCGTTTGTCGCGTTGATTGATGGTCTCTTCCGCTTTGGTTCGCTGGCTCGTTGCTGCCTGCAACTCGCTTTGCAACGCCTGCAATTGCCGCTCTAACTCGGACAACTCGGTGCCGAAATTCGGCAAGCTAGGGGGAAGATTGGCGACTCTTTCGGCCGCAAGCTTCGACATCTGTAAGCGGTCTTTCGCCGACGCCACTGCCAAAGGCGCTTGTTCTGCTGCTGCCGTCCAGTCTTTGCGAAGCTTCTCAAATTCAGCGATCGCCTTAACGTCGACACTGATCTGCTTATACAACTCCAATAAAGCTTCTTTTAGTTTCGTATCAAGATCAACGCTCGCTTGGATTTGAGCCGTTCGATTTTGAATCGCTTCGAGTGACCAAGGATCGGGAGAAGTTTGCGGTGTTTGATCTTGAACCGTGTTGGCATTTGCAGGCGCGACATTAAAGCCGACTGCAGCAGGGGGTTGGGCAACACCATTGATGGGCGGCTCGACTTGCCCACCCGTTAAAAATCCCTGCGTTTGAAATCCAAACAGACTCGTACCGAATAGGCTCAACCAAAAAAGCGTTAGAACAGCTTTGAAGGTTAATCGACCGTCGACGCAAATACCATTTCGCGCTCTCAATCGAGTATTTCGACATCCCCAACGAATCGTGCATTGTCCTTTCATTGATCGCTCCATCCGTGTTACCGCCTTAACATTCCTCCATGTCTACCCCATCAAGACGGTTTGAGCAACCATACGTCCCACGAGACCATGTCAAACCAGGCAAGCTAGTTAAAATCCAAATCCATTATGGGAAATTAAGTGCAGGTAGTGCGATGGGTGGGGAAACGTAAGTCGCCTTATTTCCTTCTCGACTTGGCTTCCATTGGATGACTAATTTGATCCCTTCGAGTTTGGTGCCAGGTGCCTGTTGACTTAGGTCCGGCAATGGAATCGCAAGCGTTTTTGTTTCGCCTGTTAACTCAACATCTGTCGGTGTGGTATTGATCCCTTGCGGAAAACCTTGCCACAGTACTTGGGCCGCACCAACAACACCGGGACGCGACTCGATCAGCACACCTACGGAATTTTGTCCTTGCTCTTTGCTCCAATTCCATGAATTAGGAACTTCCTTTTCCAACTTGAAATTCAAAGGTGAAACGATTCGCCCCTGCAGCGGTTTCAATAACCAAGAGGCGCCTTGAGCATTGCCATTGGCATCGGTTGCGGTCCAACGCAGAGACCACTGGAACATATTTGCTGTTGCGTCGGCAGGCACAACAACTCGCAATTTACTCTCTTCACCTAATGCGACTTGGCCATAGCCCGCGCTTCGAGGCGCATTCTCGTCGCCAACGGGAACAATCGTTATCCCTTTACCATCTGCAGCCACACTTCCGATTTGAAGTGCTTTGCGATAATCGATTGGTGAATTGGGATCCTGCGGATTGGTGCGATCAATCGTTTGTGTCGATACCATCTCCACTTTCAATTTCCAACCTTTTTGTTGGTCTGACAAAGCGGGCCACGTCCATACTACGGGGATTTCATAGTCTAAACCGGCGACAAATTCGAACGGCTCGGAGATTGCATCTTTCCAATTCACCTGAGCATCGAGTACTTTTGGCCCAACGATGATCGGTAACAAGTGTTCTGCAAACCCGGTCGTATTCAGTATCCTTCCAGGCACCACGGCTTGTGTTACGCGAGCCAATTCACCACTGGGGTACTTGGCAATCACCGATACCCATTGGCTACCGACGGCTTCATTGGTGAGCTGAATCGGAATCAAGCCACGGTTTTGATTTTCGGCAATGCTGACTGGTGAGTGCGGCGATAACGCACCTTCTTCACTCATGGTAACCGCCATGACCTCGATCGGTTGGTTCATTCCATTGCGATTAACGTTAACTTCTAGAAGCCCCAGGCTCCCGGGATGCAAAATGGAATTGATCTCAAAGACTGAGACGTCGATCGGCTCTGTACCTGCTTGAGTCAAAACCAATTCATATCCTTCTGCGTCACCTTGAACAGGAATAACGGGATCAATGTGCACAACCACATCATTTACATTGGGCTCGCCACCAAACCTAGCTCTGGGATCAATCGTCCCCGGTCGATCATCTCCCGTGCCAAGTTGCCTATTATCCAGAGCAGTAAGCGTCAATCGCGAATCAAAATTTGCTCCTAAACGAGTCGCCCAAAGTTCTGCATCCAGAGGCTTTCCAGCGCCGCAGGCCACGATAAAGCGCCCAGTCGCTTTCCCTTGAAGAGCACCGTGAACGATGGCTGGTAAACTTGGAACTCTCAGAACTTTTCCAACATTGGGCACATCCTCTGCCACCAGTTCGCTGGCTTCGAACCGCTTCCAATTCGATTGAATCGAACGGGGAAGGGGAGCCACTACGGATTCGATTGTCCCTTGAAAAGCAAAATCGATAGGGGACCGTGAGATGTTTCCAGGCAGACCCCAATGCTGAAAAATGCTGTTGGCATCGATGCGTAGTTCATCACCTGCCAATCGTTTCGCTTTGACAATGTCTGCATCCGATGTGCGGGCCATTCTCAAGCGAAAGTAACCATCCATCGAATTAAACTGAAGATCTTGCAGAGCGATCGTATATTTTCCTGTCTTGGGGACACGAAAATAGCATGCCGCATCTCCTTCCATATTCAGCATAGGTCCACTCGAAGCGATCTGGCGATTTTTGTCGTCCAAGACTCGCAGCAACGGCTCCCAGTTCCAACCTAATCTTCTGCCTTGCACATCAACAAAGAAATATTCCCCAGCCTGCAATTCAACGGCAGTTCTCTTTACTTCATTGCCACTTATTTTTCCACTAAGTGCGAGGGGAAGAGTGGGGACCTGATCCGCAAATACTTGAGTGGGCAACGCATCGATGGCCCAGCGACGACTGCCTGATACTTGCCCTTTTGTTCGGAAAGCCCCCCACACAATTTGTGCCGGTACCTTACCCAACTGCACTTCAATCTCTGCATGGTTGGCAGAATGCAGCTTGAGTTTTTGTTGGGTCCCAAACGGCATAATCAAACTCAGCGATTCATCGAATCCTTTTCCGCGCACTTCAACCATAGTGGTTGCATTCGAAGTCAAACCATAAACCGATACACTATCGACCTGAAGACTATCTTGCCCAATTGCGATCGAGGTGCTGATGAATGGAAATAGAATCGCCGTCAGCAAGGCAAAGGTGTTAACGAATGGTAACTCAATCGACGCAGATACTTTACGGGGAAAGGAAGTCATGATGGCCTGCGTTGCTCAAGGTGGGAAATTGATGGGAGAGTTCAATAACTAAGCAAAAGAAAAGAGGTAGCTTTCTCATTCGAAAAGCTACCTCTCGTTAATTCTAACCGACAACATACTGCTGTTGGTACAAGTGGAAATTAGTTTCCACCGAATGGATCGTCTTCCGCAGGTTTAGCACCACCGCTAGAACCGCCAAACGGATCGTCTTCGGCAGGAGCGGGCTTGGCAGGAGCATCATCACCAAATGGATTGTCGCCCTCAGCTGCTGGAGCTGGAGTTGCTGGCTTGTTTTCATCAACAGTAGGAGCACCGTCCTGCATTTTCTCTGGGTTCGCAAACGGATCGTTTGCAGCTACATCAGGCTTGGTCTCAACCACAGGTGGTGTCGACGCAGCAGGGCGAACCATTTCTGCATCGCTCTTCTTCACCGATTCATATTGATCGCGAAGAATTTGAGCTTTGTTGGCTTGAGCAGTGAGACGTGCCTTGCGGCGAGCGTCTTCGATTTGCAGACGATTGGCACCTTGGATACGAGCCAAAGCCTTACCTACCTCAACAGCTCGCTTGCTGGAAACTTCCAGACCAGCGCCCTTGTCGAAATCAACAACTGCTTCGTCGGTCATTCCCATGCTCGCTTTAACCAAGCCACGGAAATAGAAGACTCGTGGATCGGTGGAACCAGCGGTGTCCGCGTCATTTAGAAAAGTTAACGCCCCAGTTGTATCGCCAGCAAAATAGGCGTGAACACCTCGGCCATAAAGTTCACTCAAGACATCTTGAGCCGAACAAGCAGCAGGGAGCGAAACTAACGAACCGAAAGCTAATAGTGCGAATGCGAACCGGCGAGCCATGTCCGGCTATCCTCTCGAAAAGGGGAGCAATAAATCAATCCGTACCGTCAATTCCTTTATGGTAATTCGCCCAAACCGCAATAGCAACCAAATGACAGGTTTGCAGAAAGATGATCGCGGGTACAATCTACGGTGTTCATTCATTTCACCCCCATAATGTAGTAAAGTATCCCCGGTTATGAAGAACATTGTTGCCGTTCTCCCCTTTGTTGCGATGACCTTTGTGAGTTGGGGCGTTTATGGCCCACTGCTGCACGAAGGCAAACATGCCATGGAAGAAAGCAGCCTTCGCCCATTTGTGGGGGTAGGAATCGCTTATTTCATTATCGCTGTCATTGTTCCCGTGCTCATGCTTCGCAAAGGTGAAAAAGGGCATTGGTCGGTCGGCGGTACCCTCCTCTCCTTCTTGGCCGGCAGCGTGGGTGCCCTGGGTGCACTGGGCGTTATTCTGGCTCTCACCGCCGGTGGAAAACCTGTTTTTGTGATGCCAGTGGTGTTCGGATTTGCCCCGGTCGTTAACACTCTGGTCACTTCTTACCTCAGCAAAACGTTTGATCAAATCAATCCAAAGTTTCTCGCTGGCATGCTGGCGGTTGCCCTGGGTGCCGTCGGGGTTCTGGTTTTCAAACCCGCAACTCCGGCTCCAAAGCCCCATGCCGATTCTTCCCATGCGGAAGTTAAGCCTGCTTCGTTGCTGCTTTTGCAAGACAATGCAGCCCCTTCAGCAGGAGCCAAACAAGACGAAGCTAAAACAGAAGAAGCGGGAAAGCCTGAAGCCGCTCAAGAAGAGCCTGCCAAAGAAGAAAACGCAAAAACAGTAGACGAGCCAGCCAATACATCTGCCGCAAAAGAAGAGGCTAAACCCGCAGTAGAAGGCGAATCGAAACCAGAAGCCACGAAGAACGCAGCAGCGAGCGCACCATCGCCGCTAAATTCGCGGGTCATTGGAGCTCTCATCATGGCAGCACTCTGCTGGGGATCGTATGGACCGTTCTTGCATATCGGTCAAATGAAAATGGGAGGTAGCCGCTTGCGTCCTTTCTGTTGCGTCGGCCTGGCATACTTCCTCATCGCCGTTGCAGTACCACTGTTGATTCTTTCTGTGTGGAACGAACCAGGACGCTGGACAATGAGTGGAACGGCGTGGTCCATCGCTGCAGGTTCCGCAGGTGCATTGGGCGCTTTGGGAATCATCCTGGCATTCAACTTTGGTGGTAAACCGATCTACGTTATGCCGTTGATCTTTGGATTTGCTCCGGTTGTGAACACGTTAACAACCATGGCAACTGCAGGCACGATGTCAGCAGTCAGCGTCCCTTTCATTTGCAGCTTGGGAGTCGTTATCACAGGCGCAGTCACGGTATTGATCTTTGCTCCGAAACCAAAGCCGCACGCTGCTCCAGCGAAATAACGCATCATACATCAATGCTAGTCCAAGGCTTTTAGCTTTGACGATTCAAAAAAAACGCTCGCAGCCAGGAACTCTCCTAGCTGCGAGCGTTTTATTTTATATCCACTGTGTTGTGTGCTGCGCTGAACATGCCCCGCAGCATTGACACGGCTATACTTTACGAAACAACGATCGATAAACGGGTAGTTGGTTCAAGCGAGTCCGACGCTCAAAATGCGTGCGATAGTCCATATCGTTTTCGGGTGGAGTTTCTGGTACGAATTCGGGTCCGATCAGTTTAGTGTGCTCAGCCAACAGTTCCAAGGTGCTCTCAAAATACTCCAACACGTCAGTCCAAAAATGGAGTTCCCCCCCCGGCTTCAAGGTTCGCTCGATGTTCTTCACCATACCTTCGTTGAGAACGCGTCTCTTTTTATGACGCTTCTTCCACCAAGGATCCGGGAAATATACATGGACTTCATCGAATGAATCAGGGTTTTGCTCCGCCATCCAACGACATGCATCGACCGCTAAGCAACATGCATGTTGATGCCCCATCTTGGTCAACTTAGCATGCGACATTTCGGCATATTTCTTCGCAAGTTCCAGGCCGATTATCTCATGCTCTGGATACATCTTGGCATAGCGGCAAAGGAACAACCCTTTGCCACTACCAACTTCCACGATGCGTTTGCGAAGCACTCCGTTATCAGCGGTTGCCGTTGTCGGCAACACTTCAACATGATCAGACATCTCTATTTTTCAACAATCCAAATATTGCGGAAGGCGACAGGGTTACCATGATCTTGCAAGAAAATTGCACCGGGTGAATTGGCTTCACCTTCTCGACCAGGAGTTGCTTTTGGAAACACTAAATCCTTGTGAATAACAACGCCATTGTGTCGAATGGTTGCAGTCGCATCACTGGTCTTTTTACCCGCCGCATCATATTTAGCTGCGGTGAAGTCCACATCGTAGGTTTGCCATCGCAGCGGCGGATAGCACATGTTTACTTTAGGCCGAGCGATCTGATAGATTCCACCGCACTCATTGTTTTCACCCGACAAACCAAACGAATCGAGAATCTGAACTTCATAGCGGCTTTGCAAATACATGCCGCTATTGCCGCGTCCTTGTCCACGGCTTTGTGGCATAAAAGGTGTTCGGAATTCTAAATGCAGAGTGAAGTCGTTGAACTTTTTCTTGGACGATGTACCGATATCCAAATATCCCTCAGCAGTCAGGCGACCACCTTCCCAATCGTCAGCATTCTTACCATCAAACAGCACCACCGCACCTTCTGGTGCCTTCGCGCCCAAGGTTGAACTTTCACGTTCTACTTTTTGAAGAGTGCCCAAAGTGGTTCCGCTAAGATCTTGAACTTTAAGAGTCTTACCATCAACGACCAATTGGAATTCATTGCTGACAAACTTAGCCGTTTCACCTTCCAAACTACCATCGCTTTCGCGAACCGACTCATTTGGATCGAACCCATCTCCCGGCAAGCCACCGGGATAACCAACGGCGTGAAACTTACCGTTCCCGAGGGCGATGACCTGAGCCCCCCAAGTCCGGCCACCATCAGCATCGATTACGCCAAGGTATTCACCCTGAATTTTGTAATCGATGCCCGCTTTCGCAACATCAATAATGGTTAGATCTTCTGCATAAATCGATGCAGATAGCATAGCGGAGGAGGAAAACGCCAAGCCAAAACATACAGCACGGCAGAAGCGGGAGAGGTTCTTTCTCAACATAAACATGGGTACCTGAGAGACTCGTGTCACGGAATCAGTGATGCATCTTTGCTTAAAAGACTACACGGAAGCTTGCCCCCTCTCAACAGCTAATCCCGCAAAGCACCAACAAAAAAGCGTCCGGAATCCAAAGTTCCCGGACGCTTCTTTTTTGTCAACTGACGATCGATTTCTGCTTATTGAGGAGCGTTGCCTTGGTTCATGGAACCAGCAGCTCGCAATACGCCTTCTTCCACGGTAAAGCGATAGACCATACCGCGTGGAATCGAGCGGGACTGCAGCATTACGTGATCCTTGTCTGGGAAGTCCGTAATCGCTTTGACGGCAACTTCCAGAATCGGGTTCGATTCAATCGATTGTGCATATCGCAAGAACTGACCGACCTGAATCACAAATTCGAATGGCGAAACCTTGACCTTACCCTTCGAGGCATTGGTATCGATAACCGACTTCAACAATTCATCTCCACCTGAACCGACAGCGACAAAGAACGATTTCTTGCCGGTACCGATAACGATCGGGAGTTCAGTGCCGAAGATCTGCTGAGCCTTTCCTTGATCAGGAACGGGAACCGAAACGGTGTGGAAAGTAACGTCTTTGTAGGTCGAAGCGTCGAAGTTGATGTTTGGAACTTCTGGGTTGCCCTTAACTTCTTCGAAGATGCTCTTCAGGTCGCTTGCCAATTGCTCGCCATCAGCGATTCGACCACCCATTACAGAGCGGAACTTGTCGCCATCCAAAACAACTGCTGCACCGCCGTCAAACACACCTTCCTTGACGGTTTTGGTCAATAAGCTGAACATCTTTTCGATAACAGCCTTAGCAACTTCTTTGCCCTTACCTTCAGGAATCTCATCGTTGTCATCAACCTGTGCCAACGCTTGAGCCTTCGCAGTTTCCAAGCTGGTTACAGCTTGAGCGGCATCCTTCTCGGCAATCAAAGAACCAAATCGCAATGTGGCTGCTGCATTTTCGATCATGAAACCAGCGAATTCTGTGGTCATCTCTTGCTGCTTCAGAAGGTCGGCAGCCATGTCGGTGCCTTCCAAGGCCTGAACACCGAAGTCCATGTAGGTCTTCTTCGAGGACGAATCAATGTTCCATCCGATGACAACTTCATCCATTTCGGTGAACGATTTTTCTAGCTGTGCCAGAGTTTGCTCAGCAGCAGCTTCAGCCTGCTCTTGTTGCTCTTCTGTTTGGTTTTCAGCTTGCAATTCCATAGCTTGTTCAAGGGAATTGCTTACTTGGTCCATGAACATCGTCTTCAACTCTTCAGGGATGTTCTTGACGATGAAGCGAGCAGATACGTTGTAGCTATCTTCGCTTTTTGGAACGATGGTGGTTGGATCTTCTGGCAAGCCTTCCAATACACCTTCATCCATACCAACGTACAACCACTTTTCGGTCTTTAATGCGAAAACAGGGGTTGCTCCAACGTCCATTGCGTACTTGCCGTCACCCAAATCATCAGGTTCGCCAAAGTTCTGGAGCGATTCCATGAACTTATCAAAGTCAGCCAATGGGAGATAAGCGACTACAGAAGGAGTCTCACCTTGCATGGCAACCAAAACACCAGCTGGACGTTCTGTGTCCAAGCCTTGGCTATATTGATCCACCATGAGATTGACGAATCCACCGATTTGTGGCGAACCAACTGACCTCATCAAATAAACAATGTCAGGCTGAACTTTTTTCAGTTCTCCAATGGTCACCACTGCCATCGGTTTTTCGAAAATTGACTGGGCTCGCAATGCACTAATGGCAGGGCTTACCAACATCAACAGGGAAAGAAGCCCCACACGGGGCAAAGACCAACGAGCCATCCGCTTCTCCTTCGTACGTTTTGATAAGTAGAACTGCAAGCCTCACATGAAACATGCGCGACCTGCAGATATCGTTTTAGAAAACTCTGCGAAAGACCATCACAATGTCTAACGCCAACAAGTCATCTTTCTGGCAATCCATGCAATCCGTAGGTACTCAACCGTTACCCAAAATCAGGTAACCATAGAGCGAGCTACTTGGAATTCAAACCAGATGCTGCGTGTTACCCTGGGCTGAATGAAATAGTTTCATGAGTCAAATTGTCCCAGCCAACGGTTCGAGGAAATTCGTCGTTGGCGCGGCGGTTGTTTAGCGTTCGCGGAAGACGATGCGACCTTTGGTGAGATCGTAAGGCGACAACTCAACACGAACCTTATCTCCTGGAACAATCTTAATGAAGTTCTTGCGCATGCGTCCTGCGACGTGTGCCAGAACTTCTGTTCCGGTATCCAATTGAACACGGAAACGCGTGTTTGCTAACGCTTGCGTTACAGTTCCTTCTACTTCAAATGCTTCTTCGTTCTTGGACATAAATTCCTAACTCAAATTACCCAGCAGCAACCGCCAAACCGCAGAAATCAGGAACTCATCAACAGGATTCATCCCTTTTGCCCTTCCGCTTTGACTCCTCGTGAATCAAGTTATACGGGGAGAATGGTCATTTCGTCTACCAGTTAATGACAGTTTCATTAAGCATTCCCGTTCTCGAGCGGTTTTCTGTTCCCTTTACGGACCTTCCTTGTGTCGCAATTTGCTTTCGTCGCCTGCCAAGTTGGTGCAGAACGCACCCTTTTTCAGCAACTTTCTCCGCCACAAGGGACTTGGAAAAAGGCCTTTTCTCGACCGGGCTTCATCACGCTCAAGTTGGATGAAGCCGCGGCAGCGGAAGCCGAACCACTCACATCCTCTACCCCTTCGCTTCCATCGTCACCCTTCATTCGAACTGCTGGCTGGGCCATCGGGCACGTCTCAGGTTCCAACGCGGAAGAATTAGCTGCTGCCGTATGCGACAAAATCGCAGAGCCACATCGCTGGAACGCCATCCATTTTTGGCATCGCGATCCTACGGTCCCTGGTTGGAACGGATACGAGCCGGGGCCATCCGATGAAGACCAACTCAACATCACGGCCATCACGAACGCTTGGCAACAGAAGTTTCCTAGCGTCGCGGTTCCCCCCATCAATATTGTTGCCAAGGGTGGTGAAAAAGTTCTCGATGTGATCGCAGTCGAACCGAACCAGTGGTGGATTGGATTTCACGATGCCGTCGATCGACCAAGTTGTTGGCCTGGAGGTGTACTGCCCATTCATCGCCCCGCCAACATGATCAGCCGCGCTTATCTGAAAATCACGGAAGCCGTGGCTTGGTCGCGTTTCGATTGGCAACCTGGTGATCATGTCGTAGAAATTGGGAGTGCCCCTGGAGGTGCTTGCCAACGCTTGCTCGAAATTGGTCTCAACGTCACCGGCATTGATCCCGCTGAAATGCATGAATCTTTGATGGTTCATCCTAACTTCACGCATTGGCGCGGAAAGGCTGCTCAGCTCAAACGCAAAATGTTTCGCAAGTTCCGTTGGCTCACCGCAGATGCCAATGTCGCAGCAAGCTATACACTCGACGCTGTCGAAGCGGTAGTGACATACCCTGGCGTCAAAGTCGAAGGAATGCTTCTCACGCTGAAAATGTCCGAATGGTCGCAGGCGAGTGAACTCGCGCAACACATCGCGCGCATCAAGTCGTGGGGCTTCCCGATGGTCGCGGTTCGGCAGCTCGCTTATAACCGTCGAGAGGTATGTGTGGCGGCTTGGCGATTGAAGTCGTCGTCGAAGTTCCGTTCGAAGAAGACGCGATCATCGAAGACACGGCGGTCAAAGCCTCTTGGGCCGAAGAGTCCAAATCGCCGCCGACCGGCAACTCCTGCAGACGCGCCCCCAACATCAGAGAATTAATCCCCGAGCCAATTCCAAGCAAGGCGACATCCTGATCGCGTCCCACAAAACCAGACCGTGATGACATCGCCAACGTCAATGGCAAAGCCACCGATCCCGTGTTGCCTAACCAAGGATACGTTGCGTAATCCGTTTCTGCCTTGAGCCCCAACGTTTGCAGCATCAATTTGCGGTGAGCTGAACCGACTTGATGGCAGATAGTGCGATCGATTCGCTCGGTGCCAATTCCTTGCTCATCCAAGAATCGAGAGAAAGCCGCTTTGCCCGTCGCAACGCCAGCCACCAGCAGCTGCTCCGAATCGGTTTCCATCAAGGGGGTCATTCCTGCCCCTGCTTGATCTTCGTCGCTATGACAAAGATCGTGATGTTCGGTGTGAGCTTGCGCCACTGCCGTATGCATTCGCGATCCGCTGCGACTGATCGATTCATGCGTCAAAATCATGGCGCAACTTCCTGAACCGATCGTCAGCGAAGCAAACGAAGGTTTGATCGTGTGACGGGTCAAGTCGCCGCGACTCGTCAACATTTTCAAGGTAGCTTCCAACAGATTGCGACTGCTCTCTGTTCCCACTACCATCCCCGCTTTAATGATTCCAGCCTGAATGCTGGTCGCGATTTGGATCATGCCATTGAGCAGCCCCAAACATGCGTTCGAAACATCATAAACCAAACAGGCTGAAGGCAACTTCAAAAGATGATGCACCCGCGATGCAGTGGCCGGTTCCAGAAAGTCTCGACATACACTGGCATGAATCAACAATCCGATATCGGATCGATCAATACCAGCAGCTTCGATCGCTTTTTCACCACTAATAACACTAGCATCACTGACTCGAAAGCCGCGCGGCCAGAGTCGGCGCTGAGCCACACCACTCATCCACTCCAAGCGTCCTGGAGGGAAACCGAGTCGATCATAGACAGGAGCCAGCGTTTCTTCTATTTGATTCGAAGTAATGATCTCTTCGGGTAACGCAAAACCGATCGACTCTAAACAGACATTTTCAAAACGCATGTTAACCTGATGGATCACTCTTCAAAGGCCGTTGCCACTACCACGAGCGGACTCGATTCGCCTAGATGAAAATCAACGCTCGCTTTCAGATGGACTGAGTGTAAGCCCCGCCGGCCACAAATCCAACCCAAAATCAGAAACATCCTGGTCGCAGCACCACAAACAGTGATCGCATACACAGTACTTCAAGCAATCCAGGCAACTCCCGCCTAGCCATCGATCAAGAAGACCTGCATCGAACGACAACCATGTGCCCCAATCACCAAAGATTGTTCGATATCCGCTGTCTTGGACGGCCCTGAAACAAATAGACCGAACCGTGGTTCCTCGAAACTCAACCGCTTATAACCTTCATGCATGTTGTGAATCAGTTTGCTCTTCGGTACCACCAACACCAAATGTTGAGTGATGAAAAAAATCACACGATGCTTGAGATCTTTGTCCGTTACCCAAATCGCACCATTTTCGGCAACCGCAAATTCACCCGGATAAATGACGAAGTCCAAGTCCTCTAAATCTTTGGGAGAGGCGACAGAATTCAAATCGAAGTGCGTTTCGATCCCCGGCACTTGCGAATAAACTCGCTTGGCTTTTTTGTATTCGGAGTAACTTTCTAACTGCGCGACAACATCAGGAATTCCCGCCACCACGAAGCAGCTTCCCCCGACTGCCGCAATAAGATTCGAAAACTGAGTTATTGGATCTGCATACCGAATCCAATCTCCTTCGAGGACCTCGGGTAAAGCGGGGGTTTCGATCGGAACTTGCTTCCGCAAAGCACCGAGTATTTCGTCTTTCGCCGTTGCCATGGATATCTACCTAAAGACGGACTTATGCCATCGAATTAAATAAATCGTTTGCGTTTGGAGTGCGTAACACACCCTAGGACTTAGACCGAGAACGAAATTGTTCTCGGAAACTCTTCGCGGGAGGTGGGGGCAAGTCGCGTTGCTTACCCCATTTATTCAGTCCATTGTAGATCATCCAACGCGGCATCCAGCGCAAACCAACTCTCGCTACTTTACCGCCAAGTGCATACAACCAGGGCCGCTTCAAAACAGCAGCCGCCATGCTCATCGATACCCGCTTGGTCCATGGCACGACTTTTTGGATGGCTAGCTCTTTGCGCCAAGTCAACAATTGATGATGAATGTCAATCTTCACAGGACATACGTCGGTGCAAGAGCCACATAACGTGCACGCGAATGGCAAATCACCGTGGCTCTTTGCATCTCGGTTGGGTGCCAAGATCGAACCGATAGGTCCAGGAACTGTTGTGCTGTAGCTATGCCCACCACTGCGGCGATAAACCGGGCATGTGTTCATACAGGCCCCGCAACGAATGCAGTTCAGCGAACGATGAAAATCTTCACTTGCCCGAATCTTCGAACGACCATTATCGACCAATACGATATGCAATTTGCAACCAGGTCGCGGGCCGTGAAAATGCGACGTGTACGCAGTAATTGGCTGTCCGGTCGCGCTTCGCCCCAGCAATCGAGTAAAGACAGACAAGTCGCGAGCGCGAGGAATCAATTTCTCGATGCCCATACAGGCGATATGCAAGTCAGGGATCGACACACCCAAATCGGCATTTCCCTCGTTGGTGCAGACCACGAAGCCACCCGTTTCGGCAATCGCAAAATTAACGCCCGTGATGCCAGCATCCGCGTTGACAAACTTCTGCCGCAAATGCGTACGAGCTTCTCCCGCCAAATAGGTCGGGTCATTATTGCCGTCTTCCGTCCCTAGCTTGTCGTGAAACAGTTCACTGATTTCTTGTTTCTTGATATGAATCGCCGGCATCACAATGTGGCTTGGAGGCTCGTTTCGCAATTGCACGATCCACTCACCTAAATCCGTATCCACAACTTGAATACCGTTGCGTTCTAAATAAGGATTCAAATGACACTCTTCGGTGAGCATCGATTTGCTTTTCACGATCTTCTTGGCACCATGCTCTTGCAAGATCTGCAAGACAATTCGATTGTGCTCTTCTGCATCGCGAGCCCAATGCACTACCGCTCCCATCCGAGTTGCATTGCGTTCGAACTCTTCCAAATATTGGGGCAATTTGGCCAGCGTGTGGCGTTTGATCGTCGCTGCCAATTCGCGCAGTTGCTCCCACTCCGGAATCGAGTGCGTTTGACGATCCCGTTTTTGTCTTACAAACCACAGAGAACTATCATGCCATTTGGCTCGCTCGCGATTGTGAACAAATTCGGTCGCGAGTTCCGCATGCTCTTTGTGAATCGGTGCGTTCATATCGGCTCAGTCTCGATTGCGATGGTTAGATCAATTCGATTTCAAAGGGGCAGGGGAGTGGGGACGGGTTGGTTTGCGGCCGGCCAAAATCTCGGCCACATGCATGATGGCAACCGGCATTTTCTGCCGACGTACCAAACCCTCCAAATGCATCAAGCAACTCATGTCGGTCGCAGTCAAAACGTCCGTACCAGCTTGCTTGTGATCCGCTAAGCGATCCTCGCCCATCATCACCGACACGGCCTCTTGGGCGACGGCAAAGGTACCACCGAAACCACAGCATTCATCGGGACGGCTCAATTCACTCAGCTGTATCCCTCGCAACGATTGCAAAAACCCCCGCACTTTGCCAGGACGGGTTAGCATTTCTTCGGAGCTTCCCTCCAACCGCAGCTCTCGCAAACCATGGCAGCTTTGATGAATGCCTACTCGATACGGAAAATCTCCGTCCCATTGGCGTAAACCGAGAACGTCGTGCAAAAATTCACACAACTCGAAACTGTTTTTTTGAACCTTTTCGTAGGCGGCATCATGCGGGAGCAAATCATGATAGTGATGCCTGACCATCGCCGTGCAGCTTCCCGATGGTGATACGACATAATCGTAGTCGGCGAAAATCTCGACAAAGCGCTTCGCCAGAGGTCTAGCAGCATCGGTACACCCCGTGTTCGACATCGGTTGCCCGCAACATGTCTGCTCAGCGGGAAAATCGACCGTGATCCCCTGTTTTTCAAGAATGTCGACCGTGGCCAATCCCACATCGGGATAAAACTGATCAATGTAACAGGGTATAAATAAGCCGACCCGCATAGAATGTACCGACGTAGTGTTCAAACGAGGAAAGCGATGCGAGAACCGCATCGACTCTCCTCAGTTTAACCGAATCACTCGTGGCTGTCTTGAGAGGACTCAGGTTCATCGGAACCCTCAGAAGCCCCCACATCGGTGGTATGTAAACCGTATTTTTCCAACAATCGGTAAAGTGACCGCCGGCCAATGCCAAGCGCCCTTGCCGTTCGAGCCTTATTACCTTGATACTGCTTCAACACTTCGATCACATGCAAACGGTTCAACGTCTCTAGATCGACCTGCGTCCCAGCCTTCGCG
The DNA here is from genome assembly GCA_017303505.1 of Planctomycetota bacterium. Taxonomy (GTDB): domain Bacteria; phylum Planctomycetota; class Planctomycetia; order Pirellulales; family Pirellulaceae; genus JAFLCP01. The sequence goes on from JAFLCP010000006.1 coordinate 67,392, forward strand.
ACCACCGGTACAGGCTCGATACATAGGATTTCGGGCGGCAAATTGGCCACCCGTATGTATTCGTCATCCGACAGAATCTTTGCTCTTTCCAATGCGTTAAGCAACTGGCGGACATTGCCGGGCCAGCTGTAATTCTCTAGCACGTCCAGTACGCCGGGCTCCAACTTCCAATTGTTTCCTAGGAACGATTCGGTGATCAAAGCCACATCACCATGACGTTCGCGCAACGGTGGTAAGTGAATGGTGAGGATGTTAACTCGATAATAAAGATCTTCGCGGAATCGGCCTGCTTTTACTTCATCGAGCAAGTTTCGGTTCGTTGCCGCCAAAATGCGAGCCCGAACACGCCGCTCTTTCACCGAACCAATTCGTCGGATGACACCATCTTCCAAAACGCGAAGCAGTTTCGCTTGCAGTGCCCCCGCCAATTCACCGAACTCATCAATGAAAAGAGTCCCACCATCTGCGATTTCAAACAAGCCGGGCTTGGCAGCGATCGCGCCTGTAAACGCACCCTTCTCGTGTCCAAACAATTCGCTTTCCAACAGTGTCTCTGGCAACGCTGCACAATTAATGACCACCAACGGCTTATCCGCCAGCGGACTCGCCTGATGAATCGCGCGTGCAACGAGTTCCTTACCTGTGCCACTTTCCCCTTCGATGAGGATTGGCTTTTCCGAGGTCGCGGTGCGATCGATCAGTCGAAAAACCTGCTCCATCGCTGCAGATTTACCAATCAATCGCGTCGCTTGTACTGAACGCCGCAAAGCTTGTCGCAACTGAACATTTTCACGTTGCACCTGCCCCGCTTGATACGCTTTCTGAATGAGGACATCTAGTTCAGCCAAACGAATCGGCTTGGTCAAATAATCCGCAGCCCCTCGTTTCATCGCTTCTACAGCCGACTCCACGGACGCTCCACCTGTCAACATCACGATCTGCAATTGCGGGTCTTCTTCTCGCATTCTCTCTAAGAGATCGAGGCCATTCATACCGGGCATGTGCAAATCAATAACGGCCACGTCCAAAGTGGAATTACGCAATAGCTGGAGAGCTTCTTCGGCACTCGCAGCAGATTGAACTCGATACGACTGACGTTTGAAGTAACTGACTGCGGTTTCTCGGAAATCCGTTTCATCATCAACGATTAGAAGCTGAAGTTCCTGGGCGGGTAGATTCATTAGAGGTTCATTTTCTTGGGAGAGAATTGTGAGAGTCAATTATCCTTCGCATGCGCAATTCGGTAAGCCCTCATGCGTTTAGGTTGCAAAACTAATTCTGGCTTCAGTCACCTTTACTGTCTCCTTCTCCAAGCTGTGTTTACATGTAAGGACTGGGCACGGCGCCTTTCGCAAAATTGTCTCGGCTACTGAACCGAGTATCCAACGCGAGAGCCCGGTACGACCATGTGTGCCAATCACAATCAAATCGATTTGATGCTCAATCGCCAAAGTAACAATTTCATCGGCAGGGTCCCCAACCAACAAATGATGCCGACACGCTACGTCCGCAAACGCAGGACGAATGCGTTCCAACGCGCGACCTACTTCTGCCTCCTCACCGACATACGCAGACATCGGCCCGCGAAATTCAGCCCCCTTACCGCCAGGCTGCCAAACGTGGACAATCTCCACGGTCGCGCGACAACGCTGCGCAAGCCCAAAGGCGTACTCGGCAGCCCGCAAACTGCATTCAGAAAAATCTACGGGACAAAGTATTCGTCTAAGCTGCATGGGAAAAACTCCGCACCACCCATCCGGCTATCTGAGGCCTATTCCAGCACGACCCATCTAGTGAACAAACGAGCAAATTCTCATCAGTCGTCCGAATAGGATCAGCAACGCGGGATTCGGTTCCCAAACGTCAAAGCGACTACCACTGCAAAGCGCATACCATGGCCGGATTTGCCTGCGAATCCTTTTTTGACCTGGAAAAACTTACCCCATTCATCCATTTTTGGGACGAATCGACCATTCCTTCGCGCCTAAAGTGACACACAAATGTGCCGACGGGCACACCACACCAAATCAAAATGCAGGCCTACAGAATCGGCTGAGCAGCGACCAAACTCGAGCCCTTTTGCTTCACCATGCCCAACGCATCACGACTAGCGAGGCAACAGCAGCGGATGCGTCTCGGGAGAAATCGGAAATTGAATGATGGCCTCAGCTCCATCTTCGGGCCAACCGAACTCGATCGTGCCGCCATGTGCTTCAATAAGACGTTTGGTAATCGGAAGCCCCAATCCGGTTCCCTGAGTGCGCGTAGTGAAGAACGGCTCAAAGATTCTCTCGCGAGTAGCTCTTTCTAAACCATGTCCATGATCGCGAACCCGCACCTCAACCCCTAAACGATCTCCGAGCGTACAACTGTGTACGCTCAACTCTACCATCGTTCCCGCAGGTGAAGCCATGATCGCATTTTCGAAGAGATTGCGGAAAACGCGCTCCAATGCATGGGCGTCTGCTTGAACGAAAATCTCGGGCGTCGACTCTGGCTCGATCAACCGAATATTCTTGGGACTCCAAATCTGTTCGAGATGTCGCCATGTGTCTCGCCAAATGTGTTCTAAGCGACATGAAACACGCTCCAAATGAATGGGAGCCGCATAGAATCGCACTTCTTCGTACAAGTGATGCAAGTGATCTTGCGCACGCTGAATGCGTTGAATCAAATCGATGGCAGCAGGACGATCTTGTACCTCCAGGCCCAACATCTCCAAGCACGCTTGACTCCGTTGAAAAGCGTTGCGACTTTCGTGCGCTAAGCCCGTGATCATTTGACCGATAGCCGCTAATCTCTCGCTCTGCACCAATCGATGTTGTGCCAAGTTTAGTTCGGTTACATCATGTCCCACCAAGAGTAGGCCGCGCACCACATGATTTCCATCAAGTTGCTTACCCGACCAACTAATCAGTCGCTCGGTTCCATTGGAAACTTTCAATCGCGAGGCTTGGTCGCGAACCGTCACCCCATTGAGAATGCTGGTTAGCATCTTTTCAAATCGGTGCTGATCGGCAGAAGGTATCAGGTCACACAACCACTCCTTACCTTTCGATTGCCTAACATCGCTACCGATCAAATCTTTGAGAAAGCCGTTGCAGCGCACCACGCCACAATCAAAATCGAGTACCAGTACGATGGCTTGAGCCGTCTCGATTAACCCCTCTGCCAAATCGCGCTGCGCTCGCAGTTCATGGATGGTATCTCGACGCTCGGCTATACGTCGTAAACTTGCCCTTAAGGCTTCCGGGCTCACCGGCTTGAGAAGATAATCGTAGGCGCCCTGGCGGAGGGCTTCAATCGCGCTGTCAACGTCCGGATACCCTGTTACCACAACCACGGGACAATCGGGAGCTTTTTGTTTAACTAAAGGCAACAATATCCCCGCATCGCCATCTGGTAATCGTCGATCGAGGATGACTGCGTCGACTCTATCCCACGGTGTTGCCGAGAGCGCCTCATGGATGGTAGATGATTCAACCGCAATGTGACCATCCAATTCCAATAACTCGCACAGGTTAGCCCGAGTATCGGCGTCGTCCTCGACCAACAATACTGTCAATGATGTCGTACGTTCAGTCATAGGCTTGATTCTAGTTCAGTCGTCTAACCTCTGCCGCGGGCCGTCTCCAAAAGTGTACCAATATCAAACGGCTTATAACAAATCTTGGCCTTCAATTCCCCAAGATTATCTGCCAATTCATTGCGATAGCCGGTCATCAAAATGACATTACAATCGGGTTTTTCTTGGCGAATGTGAGAGGCCAATTTCATCCCATCGCCCCCTGGAAGCCGGTAGTCGACAAGCACCACTTGGAATCGTGCCAACTCCAACATCTTTTCGGCCTGCTCGACATCGTGAGCCAAACAAACTCGATACCCAATTTGCTCAAATGCATCCTTCAGATTTTGGCACAAATCTAAATCATCATCGACCACCAAAACCGTCTGTTCGACCTGCACGTCACCCAGAATCTTGGCAAGCCTATTGATGTCGAGAGGCTTGTTAATGATGCGCCGCACTTGCTGTCCGGCACTGACATCGCTCTCTTGCTCAGCGTTCAAATATGCGGTAACCAACATCGTAATCATGCAGGGACAGAGTGCCTTAAGCTTGGCGGCTAACTCGATCCCGTTCATTTCGGGCATCCGAAAATCCAACAATGCCAAATCGTAGGAATTCTGTGCCGCTAATTTCAGCGCATCTCGACCGCAACCAGCGACATCCACTTCATAGCCAAGCAACTGCAACAATTCGCGCAAGTTCGCTAGCGCGTCGGCTTCGTCATCGACACAAATAATTCGCAATGGCTTGTTTGTACCAGGACCAACATGGCTCTGTAGGGCTTCAGATAATGACATGGTCGTTCCTATTTCGCCAGGGAATGGATCTACTAAGCGTCGCTAATACCGATGAACGAGGCTTAAGCAGCCCATGACAGTGTAGCTAATAGCGTATAGCCAAAACCGTATTGTTTAGAACAGTGATCCACAAAGTCTTTTCGTCGAAAAGCTTCGTCGGATTGGGTGGGACAATCAATATTTGGGGAGATGGACTGTTTGGTAGGATAGCGATTTGCGGCGCAATCGAAAAGGAGATTTTGCCAACAAACCAAACGCCCCGTTAGGCAACCGGCAATTCAATCCTAAACACACTCCCCTCCGCTGAGGTTGAGTGTATCTTCAATACGCCACTATGGCGTTCCACAATCGACCGAACCAGGGCTAACCCCAAACCAAGACCGCGAGTCTTTGTTGTGAACAAGGGCTCGGTCAAACGTACTCGTATTTCCTGAGGAATACCAGGGCCTTGGTCAATCACATCCACTAAGACATGGTCCGTGTTATCCGGATTCAACGATGCGGCCACCGTGACCGTCCCTTGTTCATTCATCGCCTCCAACCCGTTGGCAACCAGATTTCGAATAGCGATTCCGAGCTGGTTAGCATCAGCTAACATTGTTAGGTCGGGAGGCTGTATGACGCACCGAATGTTGGCAAGTCTGTCCGAGAAATTATCGCGTAGCATCTCTTCCAACCAAGACGCCAGGACGATCGGTTTCTTGTTCAGAGGCCCTAGCCTAGTAAATTCTGATAGGGCTGTAATGGTACGGTTAGCCAATTGAATCTGACGCTGCATTCTCTCGATATGAACTTCCCTTCGAGCCGCATCCATTCCTTGTGAATGCTGAAGCAAGTACAGCGAAGTTTGCAGAACATTCAACGGATTTCGCAATTCGTGAGCAATGCCGCCACCCATTTGGCCAATCGCCGACAAACGCTCTGCCTGCTGTTGTTTTCGCAACAATTCTTCTTCATACGCCAATTGAATGATCGCAAGGTCAAGATCGATCATTTTGCCTATGGCGAGCTCCATCGACTTGAGCCGATCTGGCTCGCCCTGAAAAGCATTAAAGACGATTCGCATAATGCCCGTCCGCAAACGCGTCATAGCCACTTGAGTGAAGCTTTGATTCAACCCGATCTGAACGTGCCGGCTTCCCACTTTCCAATGCTTCTTTGCATAAACCTCATCATACGGCCCTCGGAAAAATTCCGTGAGCCACAGATAGAGAGTCTGCTTAAGCCGTTCCACTTGGACCGTTCCACCAGTTATGACACTAGCGGCGTTAGGGTGACGCAATATCTCCGCATAAAAGTCTTCGCAGAGTTCAGCAAAATGCGGTTCGACGATAGGGTATAAATCCCAAATCACTTTGCAGTCTGCGTCGGACAAATCGACATATCGCTTCAATTCAAGGAAGCGTTCCCAAAGTTCTTCATCACTCACAAACAGTACTTCCTTGCCATGAAGTCGAATGTACTAGACGCCCAGCGCTGCTCGATATTTCGAGGAGTGTGCTCGTCTATTTTAGCGTTATCCTCTGGATGCGTCTCGTTTCAGCGAGTTTCCCAATTTCCAAATCAAAAACCACCCCAAAAGTATCTGGGCGGTGGTGAGCCACAAGTACACCTGATGTCGTAGGTAAAACGAACTTTCTTCTTGTACCGTGTGAAAAGTGGGATCTAACAAAACATCCAAAGAACGATGCGAAAACCACAGCCCCAGTTGTATTCCCAGTAGAATCAATAACAAGTATCTCAGAAATCGGTCTGGCGACTTCCAATGCACAATCAACATCAAGAGCCAACATGGAGATGCAATCGCGTTGAAACGCCATGTCACAATTCGAGTGACAAATCCCTGATCCGTTGCTCCCCACACGGAAGAAGCCGCGGGGACAACGATGGCGGCGTAAAAGGTGATACCACCGACTAAGAATGCGGCCACTATCAACGACAGCTTAGTGGGCCAGCTGCGACTCGTTTTCTCGTTTTTCATAAAGCCCACGTGCCGTGAAGTGTATTTGCGATGCGCGAGTGAGACGACCGGAGAAAGGCAGTTCGTCGCCAGCTCCTTTATCCTAACAAATACTTCGGCGGAACAAATTCCTAAGTCAGTTTGCGGCTAATTGAAAATGAAAAAGCAAAAAAAGGGTGTTGAGCTCGCTCAACACCCTTCCGAATTTTTATCCGTTTGATCTATCAATCGAGGCAAACTCGATTTCAGATTAACAACTATTGGATGTCGCCATCGCCGCTTGGACGCTGACCACGGCCTGGGCGACCACCACCTTCACCGCCGCCTTCACCACCGCGACCGCCACGGCCACCAGGACCACCAGGTCCACCTGCACCACCGCGACCGCCAAACATACCACGTCCCAATTCTTCAGGAGATAGCTTGAACTCAGCTCCCTTGAGCTCTTCAAGCTTCTTCTTTTGATCGTCGGTCAGGATACTGAGATACTTCTCGTCACCCTTCTTGCGGAACTCTTCCATTTTCGTTTGGATAGCGGACCGATCGGTACCAGGGCCACCACCGAACAGCTCTGACATGGTGGATTGCATTTCTTCAGCCAATTCGGTTCCCGTCTTGGTCACCTTCTCTTTTTGCTCGTCGGTTAGCTCCAATTCTTCAGTAACCATTGGGTTGGTCAAGACTTGGGCCAACTGACTGTTCTGAATGTAAATGCCCAACAAACGCGACAGCTTCTCAGGGGGCAGAATGCCTTCGAGCTCTTCACGAGCAACTTCGTTGGCCTTCTTCATGCGAGCCTGCATTTCATCCATTACCTTCTTTCGCTCATCTTCCGACATGTCACGGAAGTTTTGGAAACCGCGGCCACCGCCAGCTGGGGCGGTCATTTCGCGAACTTTCTCGCCTGCTTTTTCCAAAGCCGATTTTTCTTCGTCGGTGATTTTGACTTCACCTTGAACCTTTTCATTGCGGAGCAGCATAAACATGGACATAACTCCACCGCCGCCGCCACCCATCATCATCATGCCACCGCGACCACCAGGTCCACCCTGGCCGCCTCGACCTCCGCCTGGTGGCTGAGCCATCACTGAACCAGCCGTGGAGGCGAACACTACCACCGAAGCAAAAATCCCAGCCAACCAAGCCTTAACGGACATATCCCAATTCTCCGAGATTGCAAAAGAAGAGTTGTAGCACCCAAAAAGTGCTGTTCACGGGTTAAAAACACCATTCGTGGCGTTATGTATCGCTTTTCCTTCAACATATTTCAACGTATCCAATTATTTTTTTCCGCATTACGCCCATCGGAATCGTCAATCTCTACCCAAGCCCCCCATTCCGGCCATAACCCCACCGAAACCACTAACCGTAGAGGGATGCACACCATACAGCTGGTTCCATAACTTTCGAGGATTACAATGCGAGCTGAGTTAATTCTCCTTCGAAGCCCTCAATCCACTGAAACGGTTTGGAATGAAATTCTTCCCCCTTCCCCAGCTGCGACGCATTGTTTGTTCGCTTTGGTTGTTCCTTTTTTCGCTTGGCATTTCGCTTTCTGCCCAAGACGCAACAACCACTCCGAAACAACCCGTCGCCTCCCAAGATGCGATGGCTAAACTCAAAAGCTTAGCCGCCGAGAAGAAACTCACACTCGCGTCGCTGGAAGAGTTCAACTCAACATCGCTGAACCAAGCAGAAGCAACCGAAGTGCATAAGTTGGTGTCTGCTGCGTTGAAGGAAGCTGAATTGGAGCCTCGTAAAGCGGAGTTCGCCGCGAAAGAACTTAAACAAGATGAGTTCTCGATGAAGTTTGAATACAAGCTGTTTGGTGAAAAACCAGCAGAGGGTCGCAGCCTGTTTATCTCCATGCACGGTGGTGGTGGCGCCCCAAAACGAGTCAACGATGGCCAGTGGCAAAATCAAATTCGACTTTATGAACCTAAAGAAGGTGTGTACGTTGCGCCGCGTGCCCCCACGGATACTTGGAATCTGTGGCACCAAGGTCATATCGATCCACTCTTCACTCGTCTCATTGAAGACATGGTTCTGTTCGAAGGCGTTAATCCCGATCGCGTCTATTTGATGGGCTATTCAGCGGGAGGCGACGGTGTTTACCAAGTCGCTCCCCGTATGGCAGACCGATTTGCGGCTGCCAGTATGATGGCTGGCCATCCAAATGAAACCGAGCCCTTCGGCCTGCGAAATCTCCCCTTTGCGTTGTTTATGGGAGGCAATGACTCAGCCTATCAGCGTAATGCGGTGGCAGAAAAATTCGGCAAGCAACTTGATGAACTCGAAGCCAAAGACCCCACCGGCTACAAGCACATGGTCAAGATCTATCCCGGCAAAGGCCACTGGATGGATCGAGAAGATGCTGAAGGTGTACCTTGGATGGCTCAGTTCACTCGACAACGTTGGCCGAAAAAAATCGTTTGGAAACAAGACGATGTTACTCACACTAAATTCTATTGGCTTGAAGTCTCTCCCGATCGCGCAAAAGCGGGCACGCTTCTGAACGTAGAAGTTATTGGGCAAGAAATTCGAATCCAAGGTAGCGATCTCGATTCGCTGATTTGCAACTTGAGCGATGAGCTTATCGATTTGAATAAGCCTGTCAAAGTAACTTGGAATGATGAAATTTGTTTTGAAGGAACCGTTTTACGGACGATGGGTGCTATCCGATCGGTCTATCAAAATGATCTTCTTCCAACATCTCCCGGCACTGCACGACTTGAAATCAGTCGTCAAGCTCGGGCCGCATTAAACGATGACGATTTGAAGTTTTGGCTGAAGAATATGCTTATAGATCACGGGTATTCCCGCCAAGAAGCAGCTGATGTATTGGGCATTTCCGCAGACCGTATTTCATCGGAAGCTTCGCGGCTTTCGATCGATCTGGAAACTGTCCCCACCCACGGCGAACATGTCAAGATTGCTCCGTACCCCGGAGGTCGCCATCCTCGCATCGGCTTTTTGGATGGCGCCATCGCCCCACAGCGTGAAACGAAAGTCAGCGTATTCGCTCCGTGGGATCACAAGAGTTACATCGTTCTGGATGCACCAGAAGCAATCTGGTCCAACCTTGGTCTCACATATCTTGCTCATACGCATGTTCCCACAGTCTGGTCGAAGCAAGGCATTCAACTTTTACCTCAAGAATGGAAACGCGACGGCGACCATCACTTACAAATTTCGCGCACACTCCCCAACGGTATTCGGTTTGATGTTGATGTCGTAGCCCTTCAAGATCATGTCAAATTCAAGATGTCGCTCTTCAATGGCACAGAATTACCATTGAGCGATCTTCGTGTCCAAATGTGCGCGATGCTAAAAGGGATGCATGGTTTTCAAGAGCAAACAAACGCTAATAAGATCTTCCGTGGTTCGTTTGCCGCTTGCCATTCAGAGGACAAAACGAAATGGGTGATTTGGGCATGGGAACCCATCCAACGAACCTGGGGAAACCCACCCTGCCCATGTCTTCACGCCGATCCTCAATTCCCTGATTGCCCATCGAAAGAAGCCCGTGAAATTCGTGGTTTGTTTGCGTTCTATCAGGGTACGGATATCGATAGCGAAATCAATCGACTCGGCAGCCTGCTAAACAAGTAGGGTGCGCGCACCGGTCCATGCGGCAATCGATTTTCTGACGGTGCACCCCCTCTCGAAGCAATGCGTTTCGCAAGCATTAACTCCGACCGCGTAACACACAATGGAGTTGACATGTCGATGCTTACGCGCAACCACGAGGTAACACTTCTATTTCAAACCGGTACGACGCCGAACGTCGAAGTTGCGGGGCGTCAACTCCACGATGTGTTACGCGGTCTAATTTCTCGTGTTCAAAATCAAACGGCGTGTTGGATTTATACGAATGTCGCCCCAAACGATTAAGACCGCTTCACACACCCTACACGGAACTCCACGGTGTGTTACGCGGTCTAATTTCTCGTGTTCAAAATCAAACGGCGTGTTGGATTTATTCGACCGTCGCCCCAAACGATTAAGACCGCTTCACACACCCTTCACGGCTACACGGCCTAAGCTCGCGCAGGCTCTTTTTTGTAAACGGTATAAACTTCAATCGTCGCTTTCAGATCGCCAAGATGCTGCTTGATAAGCGGATACACATCATCCCAATCCAAACCGCCAACACCCGTTGCCAAACGCGGTAGAGCGACGCTTTCCAAGTTCTCTTTCTCAATCAGATGCCGCAGGGCTTTGAGTGAATGGCCCACGTGCTCTAAATGAGCCTTACCAGGTGATTTCCCGTGACCATAGGCAGCCTCTTGTGTGAACAAACAAATCACACGATGTCCACCTACCCCCGACCACATCCACAAATCACCTTCTTTCGGATGGCGATCATGGCAATAGTGGCGGAAATCCTTGTACATCGCCGGCCATTGCTCACGCAATTGCAAAGCTAAACCGGAATGAAAATCATCGTTGGGTGCCACTCCGTGTGCAATCGCCAAACATTCCGTCTGCAAAATATCGCCGCTCTTTTCACGAATCATGATTATTCTTTCCTCGGATGAGATTCAAACAGGAGAGTCACTCTCGAATCCAACATGGATGTCAGCCGCGCTGACGTTTCAATGCTTCTCTTATGCATCTCGCGTGCCATCGACTACAAAACGTGCGTTGCACTCCAATAATCTCGAATTTCTCAGCAAAGAAGCTCTCTTTTGGGTGTGCGATTTTTTTGTCGCCAGCCCAACATGAGCACTCTTGCCGCACACGCACACTTCAGCGCGCTCCCTGCACAGCCTCACGGGCGGGACAACTTACCAGCTTTCACAATTCCTCCTTGGAGTACAGCGATAAATCGCTCGCGCTTTTCGAGCAACCGAATATCGGCTAGAACGTCGCCATCAACGACCAAAACGTCCGCCAACTTCCCGACTTCGAGGGTTCCAAATTCTTTATCTCGCCCCATGATCTCGGCCCCCGTTTTGGTCGCGCAACGCAGGGTCTCTTCAGTCGTGAAACCAACATAGTTCACAAAGAACGACAACTCTTTGGCATAATCGCCGTGTGGATTCCAAGCGAATCCGTAATCGCCCCCCATCCCTAAACGGCCCCCCGCTTTCAAGATCATTCTGGCACTCTCCGCCCCACCATCGAGAGTCTCTTGATGCCCTTCAATCACTTTTGGTGGCAACCCAAACTCAGGGCCACGCTCAACACTCATCAATTCAAAATAGAGGGCTGGAACCACAGGCACATTTCTGGCAAGCAAAAGATCAAGCGCCTCGTGATCCATAAACGTCCCATGCTCAATCGCGTCATAGCCAGCTCGTAAAGCGTTTTTGATCCCTTCCGTTGCCCGACAATGTCCAGTCACTTTGAGCCCGTGGTTGTGAGCTGTCGCGACTACGGCATACATCTCTTCGAAAGTCATGCATAAGGTGTGATGATCGTTGACATCAGGAGCTGCTGCATCACCTGTCGGATAGGTCTTTACCCACTCCACTCCATCTTTGACCAATTTGCGAACTGCACCTCGGGCTTCATCCGCTCCGTTGATAAGCAAAACCAAACCTTCCATCCCAATTTTGCGATAGTCGGGGTTCCAATCCATTAACCCGGCAACCCCACAAATTTCGCGGCCACTGGAAGCAAGCCGAGGTCCGACCACAATATCGTTTTCGATGGCCTTCTTTAGCCATACATCAATGTTGAATAGGCTCCCGCCACTTCGAGCGGCTGTGTAACCGCATTCCAATGCGAGCTTGGCATTTGCGGCTGCCAATAAGGTGACATATTCAACGGGATATTTGATATCCAGATCTTCCAGTGCCGCCACATTAAAGTATGTCGGATGAAAATGCGCTTCCACCAATCCCGGCATAATCGTGCCGCCTCGAGCATCGATTCGAAGGATCGATGCCGCAGGTAAGTGCGCCAACGAAGGGGCTCCGTCCGCAGGTCCAACGTATTGAATGATGCCGTCTGTAGCAATCAAACAACCTTGTTCCACCGCTGGCTGATCATTGCCAATAAACAACTTCCCGTTAACAATGCAGAGCGTGCCAGTCGCATTCTTCATAGCGAATACTTTCGATGATTGAGAGGTGAGAGGAGGGCTTGAGGCAGGGTCATTAAACTCTATTTCCAGAGCCTAATGGGTGAGCCCGAGTAGCTTGCGGATACTCGCGATTGTATCAGCTTTGAATCATTGATCCAAACTGCTGGCGGCTACATTATCAAGGCTAGATCGATTCGAGTCCTTAAAGGATTACGAATCGAGGAATGTGTGCACGCTATGACTCAAATCGACCGTGCGCACCCAATGCAAGTTGTGCCCAGAGTTTTGGAAAAATACCGGAACGGGATCTTCGAGCAACGAACATAAGTGGTTGCAATCGTGTTCGGTCAACATGCCACCTGCTTTTTCATCTGCCCGCAAAATCAAGGTCGGCTGAGTCACTTCGGTGGCGATACTTTCCCAGTGCCAATCCTTATACCACTCCTTCCGAACAACGGGCTCTACCACCGATGCGTCCATTTTCAGCATGCAAGCGGCCATAAAGCGGAGCGACGAAGGATCTCGTTGCGTCCCAAGGCGTTGTGTCGAACCCGTCACGGGATCCTTCAAGAGAATATTGCCGAGCATCTCTACTTGTTCACGACGACTTCCGCGAATGAACTCTTCGCGATTGCGTATTTCATGTACTTGTGAGAAATGGCTAAGCCATACCGTTTGCTCTAGTCGATCCCCCATGGTCCCAAAGGGTGGATCTTCGAGAATCACGCGCGTTACGCGATCCGGTCTCTTGGCTGCAGCATGCAAAGCGACCATTGCCCCCAACGAATGCCCATACAAATCAAACCGCTCGACGTTGAAATGATCGATCCAGCGCACGACCGCTTCGGCGTGTTGCAGTACGCTGTAGCCTGAAGTATTCGCGGGACTTTCTCCGTGGCCAGGTAAGTCGATTAAGGTCAGTGAATAACGTGACGAAAACGAGGGGAGCAAAGTTGTAAACGTTTGCCAACGCCGCGTCAGGCCATGAATCATTACCAATTCCGAAGCCTCGCGTTTTCGTTGTTCAATATTCAGTTTCATCATGGGATGACTCTATTCTGTTTTCATTGATGTTTCGTCAAATGAACTGTGGTTCGCGACCGCAAGCAACGATCCGCTTCGTTGTCTTACTTTAAACGCCGCCGCCACCGCTCGAATGTGCTCATAACTATACTTCTCTTGAAGCTGATCGAAAATCGGCTTCAATTTTTCATTCCCAACGATCGCAATGGCAGCTTCGATCGCAACTATCGCCTCCTGGGGCACCCAGGTACTGCAATCGCTTACATTCCGGGCTTCAATATACTTCTCTAGATGTTTGAATACCGTCGATGTTGCCAGACCGCTTGCGTTGGCCACCTCTTGAATCGACATCCCAGAATCTAAGAATGGAAAAACTCGCAACGAAGCAGAATTTAGTCTCAGCCTTTCAACAGACTCGGGCGTTTCATTTTCCGCTGGTAACCCGTTGATAAAGTTTTGCCATGGATCCTGGTTCGAAGCGAGACGATTCTTCTGACAATAGTCTTGCATCCAGTCGCATATTCTCTCTATCCACTTCACATCATCGGGTTCGAGACGGGAACTCACCAACTGTGGATTAGGCGAGCTTCGGAGATACGCTTTCTCCCACGCCGCCAAATCCGTGGGACGCATCGAAGCAAGTTGCCAAGCGAAAGAACGTGGCAACGGCACTCGGGATGCTCCTTCACCAACGCTCAGTTTTTTCAAGCACACACGAAACAACTCTGAGTCGCACTCTTTTGCCGGCTCCCATTGCCCTAACTGCATAGGACTTGGCTTAGCGAAGCGATTTAGCAGTGGAAGCTGACACTTGTTGTCTTGCAACGCCTTTCGCCCCGCTGCGGTAAGCTTGAGGACACAAAACGCTCCGTCGCTTCGAAGTAGGCCGTGTCCCAAAATCTGTTCGATAAAATCTTCCAACTCGATATCCGTATAACCTTGGAGAGCAGCGAACTTCTTCGATTTTGAATTCGGTGCCCCAGGCTCAGTACCAACGCTCCACTGCCGAGCCTGTTGACGAACACTCTTACTCCCCGACCGCTCGCCAGTGTCGAGCACAGCATTCAGCAGGGCGATGATTACGGGCTCGCTCGAGTCCAAAAGTGGCACATGCTGCAGACAATTATCACATGCCCCGCAATGAGTGTGCTCAAACATTTGTCCCATGGAAGCTAAGAGCGTTTTGCGTCGACAGCTCATGCCCACCGCAAAATTCGCCATGCGATGAATATCTTGCCGAACGACTTCCAGTCGTTCTGAAGAATCGCCATCGGAAAGGGTAATTCGCTGAACGCGATCTGCTCCACGATAAAGGATTACGCACTCCGATGGCAAACCATCGCGGCCAGCTCGACCGCATTCTTGCAAATAATGCTCGATCGTTTGCGGTAGGCTATTGTGGATCACAAACCGTATATCAGGTTTGTCGATTCCCATACCAAAAGCGATCGTGGCGACAATCACGTCCACTTGCCCACGCAGAAAGAGCTCTTGCACACGTTTGCGTTGCGACATCTCGAAGCCCGCATGATAAGCGGCAGCGTTATATCCCTTGTTACGCAAATCTTCCGCTAATCGCTCAGTTTCCTTGCGAGTTAAACAGAAAACGATTCCCGATTGCTTCGGATAGTGATCGACAATCCGACAAATTTGTTCGAAACGGTCGATAGCAGGAATCATGCGATACATCAAATTCGGTCGATCCATATCGGCGATCGACTGCTGAACATCGCGCAACTTCAATTGGGAAACAATATCCTCGCGCACTCGAGGGGAAGCGGTTGCCGTGAAACAATGTATGGCCAGATTACTCAAGCGATCTTTGAGCTCTCCCAGTTTTCCATAATCGGGCCGAAAGTCGTGCCCCCACGCACTGATGCAATGCGCTTCGTCAATCGCGATGAAGGAGAGCTTCTGTTTTGCAAGATATGCCAGTGTGTTATCGAGCATCAGTCTTTCCGGCGCGATGTACAGAAGCTTGAGCTTCCCATCGCTCATTTGCCGCATCACTTGTTCGCGCTCGCGTGACGTGAGGCTGCTGTTGACAAATTCAGCTGCAATGCCCCGTCGTCGCAAGGCATCGACTTGATCCTTCATCAAGGCGATTAGTGGCGAAACGACCAGTGCCGTCCCTTCGCACATCAAAGCGGGCAATTGAAAACAAATCGATTTCCCAGCCCCGGTCGGAAGAATGGTGAGGCTATCTCGATGAGCCAAACAAGCCGAAACGGCGTCGAGTTGTAGGGCGCGAAATTCTGTGTATCCCCAATGTCGCTGCAACAAACGATGCAGCTGCTCGTGTTGCTCGGCTGTTAGTGATCCTCGGCCATCCGAGGTTTGCGACAATGTGCATGCAGTGTTCGTGGACATCAGCTCGCTCCTTGGCGGTTTGCAATCCATTGCGAATCTTGAGAGCAATTACTGTTGCCCGTTTAAGATTCGCAACCATCGCAAACAATGACTCGACCCTATAGGTGCGATTCATGTCGCCTACCGAACCAGCGTCCCGCTAATTCACACATCTAAACTCAAGATGCATGAACATAAAACACCGTCACATTTGTGTCAACAGTCCAAACACAAAGAATACAAATTTACAGATACTTTATCAGAGGGGAGAAAAAACTACCGGGCATTAGCGACCATCGCCACAATGACGCCAATCGTCAAAAACGTCCATAAAACAAAGAAGAAACCGCCACAACCGATACCGATCGCCGCATGGACGCTTCCCTTGATCACTGGATTCCGAGCTCGATCTCGCAAGCCCAAGACCCCCAATACAAATGCAGCTGCCCCAAGCGGAATTCCAATTACGGGCAAACCGCTCAAAATCCCCAAATAATAAGCGATCAAGGCTTTCGGATTCTTGTAGGGAATCACGCCTCCCGTTGCATCACCTTCGTTGGGATTCCGGCCGTATTGCCCCTGTTGGTAATATTGGGGTGGCCCACCTGGCTGATCCGACGAATATGGATTTTGGTTGTTCATATTGGACATTTCATCGTTCCCTTCTTGATGCATTTCAATTCAACGATCGTCTTATAACCCCTACGGAATCGGGTGTCAAACTAACTAAGCCAAATTGTCCGCTGAGGACGAGCGAGAGTCCCCCGCGCGAACCAACACGACTCAATCGGGCCCTTAAATGCGAAAGAAGATTTTCTGCCTTTCGAAACCGCGCAACATCAAATAGCAGGCTGTAAAAGAAACCAAGAATCCCAGGAATGCGTAAGGAATAGGCGAATCCTTGGGAACAAACTCTTTGACAACACCATTGACCCAATCGTGCAAAACATACGCCGCCAAGGCATTTACGCCCAAAGTACGAAACAGGCCGATCTTTATCTTCCACTGATCCGCCAATACGACGAACACCCCAAAAATCAACATGCTGAATCCAGACGAGAAAATCATGTAAGAAATACTCCCCGCTCTTTGGCTCATCGTCCACAAATTCACGGGTTCCGTCGGGAGAAAAAATGGAGGCGTATTGAGCAACATGCTCCAGCTCTGCAGCCTCAACATTTCGTTGGGAGTTGTCACTCGATTCAAACAGGACAAACCATATCCCACGCACATGAGCGCCACACTCCACACAGCCAGAGCGCGCAGTTTGGCCGTTGGCTCCACATATCGCGCAGTCGATTTCTGCAGACGTTTATCCGCATCTGTACGGAGGGTGTGATTGTCCGTTGAGCCCTCCGTTGCTCGACTCCCCAACATGATGTCGTACGCAAAGCTACCTGCGAGGACAACCAAAGCCCAACTCATAAAGCCCAGATAGCCACCATCTATCCCACGATACTCATGAACCCATTGGTAGAATCCAAGATACGAAATCAGCACATGCAACAGGGCGGAGAAGACAAAATACGCTATGCGAATTGATGTGGAAGCTGCAATAACGGGTGTTACCCACAACGAAGCCAAAGCAATATGCGTCAATGTTTGAAAATAGTTTCGACCGAATGCCTGGCTCATCACGGTCCACACACCAGCGGTTTGTAAATCGCTCCAGCTCTTGTATTGTCCATCCAACCCATGCACAAAGGCTGCAATAAACAGCAAGCCAACAATGCGTTGGAGCACGCGACCATACGCGCGCAACCAACCCTCTTTTTCGAGCCGTTTCAACAGCGTAAGCCGATATCCAAAACCAACCGCAAAGAAGAACTGCGGCATGATCGTATCCGCGTACGAACAAAAAGTGTTGTGGTGCTTGAGATTCGGAAACTGCCCAGTTACCAGCGCATAGGAACCGAAAAAGTTGACCAAGAACATTCCCGCAACGGTATACCCTCGAAACTGATCCAGCGACTCCAGTCTATTGGACGCTGAGCTTATTGTCCCTTCCTGTCCATTCTGCGAGTTCGTTGTCGCTGCGATCTCGGATGCCATGAATGTCGTGCCTTTTTCTGATCGCTTACCTTCTGGATTTGTAACGTGTTTCCGAGTCACCGATACAGACAGCTTCCATCATCCGCTATATTGCATGAATTCCATTGCAGAACACAACGACCTAGGTCATCTCGATACTCATCATTTGCCATGCCACTTATTTACGAATATCAACATACCGTAACACATACTGAAATCGATCAAGTGGGGCATGTCAATAACATCGAATATGTGCGTTGGTTGCAGCATGCAGCCATCGCACATTCGGCTGCGCAAGGCTGGGATGCCCCCAGATATCGCGAACTTGGAATGGGCTGGGTCGTTCGCAGCCATTTCATCGAGTATTTGATCCCCGCCTTTTTGCATGACCAAGTGGTCATCAAGACCTGGGTTGCCACCATGAAAAAGGTCACGTCGATTCGGCGTTATGAAATCTGGCGTCCCGCCGATGACAAAAAGCTGGCGGTAGCAGAGACCAATTGGGCCTTCGTCAATTTCTCCACGCACCAACCCTGTCGAGTTCCAGCCGAGATTCTCAATTCGTTTGAACTCAATCCCGACTAGCGCTGCATTTCCTGGGGATACCTGAGCTAGAAGCGACCTTCACCATACTCGCGCCAAAATTCCCGCACGATCGTTGTTCGATCTCGTCCACCTAGCTGCTGAAACCGTTGTTGCCATCGATTTCTTTCAGCAAGTGTCGGCTGCTTACCCGTCACCACCAAGAACATTTGATTGATAAAAGCCGCACTGCTTCCTCCCGCTTTGTCATAGAACTCATCCGATACCAACAAGGATCGAGGCAAGTCGTCTGCAGAAAGACCCTTGTTAAAGTGCTTCAGCCAAGCATTCACTTCCCATTGCTGCGGAGTTCGTCCAAGAAAACTCTCATAGAAACGAACGATCTTCGCTTGAGTATTGGGCGGTATGCCGGGTCCAAAATCTTGATCTGGAATATTGGCTCCGGTCGGTTGCATTGTTAGACGCAGAAAAGCATCTGAGTTATTGAATGGATTCACGGCCACACCCGGCCGCAACAAATACAATGTCTCTCGACCTGAACTGATCGCAGCTCGCAATTCGTATTGTTCGCCCGGTTGAAGATAGGCTGTGTCCAAGTTCATTTCGAAACGAATCGGACGCTGATTGCCGATAAGCTGCGTACTGCTGCCACCTAAAATATCACTGTTGGGGCGATTGCGACTTACCAATTGCAGTTGCAAAATCGCATTGGCAGGCAAGTTTCGATTGTCGCTCAGTCGAACCTCACCTCCGATGCGAACGGATGCCGACTGCAAACCTACATTTAGCACTCGCAGATCATTTCTCCGAACATCGCGCACTAACAGCTCGACGCGTCCTTGCGAATCCACTCGTCGTCGAAACTCTTCTCCCACATCAAATAAACGACCGCCGACATAGCCAACCTGATATCCCCCCACGGTGATTATCACATCGCCAACTTCAATACCCGCTGCCTCAGCCGCTGAGCCGCGTTCCACCCGTCGTACACGAACGCCAGTTGAGGTATTGTCGACGGTAACCCCTAATCGCCAATTCCCGTTATTGTTGGGTGGTCGGATCCGCTCTTCCGCGAAACCACCCGAACCACCCCATCCAAATCCGTTCGAGCGACCATTATCGCCGTTCCCCTCTCGATCGCGATACCCAGAATCCTCAGACGGAAATCCGAATTGCGCCGACAAGCTTGACGCCCACGCAGCAACGACCATCAAGCTCAATACTGAAGAGAACCATCGCGACATAAAAATCACTCCCAACGATCTACGATTTCAGTTGTCTTAGCTCGCCTTAAAGCTTCCCAACTTTTCCAACAAACCATCCAAGACAGGCTTAAGGATTTTTTCAACACCTGGCATCGCCAAGATCTTCTCAACCTGCGGCTTTAGATCGCCCAAAGCGGTTTC
>JAFLCP010000060.1 GCA_017303505.1 Planctomycetota bacterium
TGAACAGTCGCCGGGGCTGCTTTCCCTACAGCTTAGATCCCCACGATTTTCAAACTACGGTTGCCAGCCAGGGCCTCGGCAGATATTATCAGACTTCGAGGTGTTAACCACGGTTCGAACCTCTTCGTGGGAAAACAGACCAAACGGGTCTCGAAATCCGCAAGTCCTTTGCAGTAAAGGGTTTGCGAATGTCGAGCGCAGAGAGTATTGTTACGAAGAGGGTTGCGCTCGTGGAGCTTTCGTCAAAGTTCTAACTTTGGCGACCAAAAGACTTAACGCCCGGCGTCGAGAGATCGACCGCCGGGCGTTTTTCGTTTCTACCCAGTTTTTCGCGGGTTTCCAACGCTTTTTGCGGTTCGCCGGCCCAAACCGCCGCGCTCTCTGTTCGCAGAGAGATTTCCGACTCTCGAACGCAACCTTCAAGGTTGCACCCGCCGGTGCGAAAAATCGGTGCCGAACTCTCTGACTCTCTCTTTTTGGGGGCCTCCAGAGTTAACACAGAGTTCTCGTTCGGAGTCCGGATGAGAACGGATTCGAACCAAGTGGCCGAAGTATGACTGACGAGCGTTTCCAACCCCCGATAGAATGGTTAGCTGGCGTCGAAAGCACGAAACGGTAAACCTCAAAATTTGATCGGCGCGGGTTGATTTAGCAATAACCTCAAAACGAATGGACTTGAAAGTTAATGGCACAGGACCTTGCAACCAAGTTGACAACGGAGACTCCGTACTTCACTGAGCTTCTATCCGAAGTCCGAAAGGGTGAGATCAAAATACCTCAGTTCCAACGAAAGTTCGTTTGGAAAGACACGCAAGCTCTCGAGCTTTTAGATTCAATCAAGAATCGATACCCCATCGGAAGCGTCTTGCTCTGGAAGACCAAGGACAAGTTGCACGCGGAGCGAAACATTGGAAACTTCAAGCTTCCGAAAACTGACGAGCTCTCACCGACCAATTATGTGCTCGATGGCCAGCAACGCATAACGGTGATTTACTCATGCCTTGGAGCTTCCGAGTCTGAAGATGGTTTTGCTGCCGGCTATGATCTTGAGAAGCAAGTGTTTGTTGAATTGAAGGGTGGAAATCATAGTCGGCTAGAGGTCTTCCCTCTGCGCAAGATGTATAAGACGACTAGCTTGTTGGACTACCGCACGGGGTTGCTGACGTCTCCAAACGCTGCAGAGTTGCAGCAAAGACTTGATGAGCTAATTTCTGCCTTCACGCAATACAAATTGCCGGTGGTAACATTGAAAGATCTCACGATCGATGAAGTCTGTCCAATTTTTGAACGCATCAATAGCTCCGGTACGAAACTCTCAACCTACGACCTGATGGTGGCCGCAACGTGGAACCGTGATTTTGACCTTAACGAGAGCGTCGACACAATTCTCGATGCGTTGGATTCGAAGGGGTACGGCAACACCGATAAAGCGACTGTGCTGAAGTCGTTGTCCGCAATTCAGATCGGCTCAATCAAAGACAAATCGCTTCGAACACTCCGCGACCTTGATTCGGAAGCAATGAAGCAGATCAGCAACAAGACCCAGGAAGCCCTGGCTCGCGCTATCGACGTCTTGAATACTACATTTCGTGTTCACTCTTGGGATTTTATCTCATACGAAGCAATTTTGATTATTTTGGCGTTTGTGATGAGCGAGACCAAACACCTTGACGCGAAACAAAGCTTACGATTGCGACAGTGGTTCTGGCGAGCGTCGTTCGGTGAACGCTACAAGGTTGGGGGCGAAGGATTCGTTTCAAATGACATGCAAATAGTGCGAGATTTTATTCTTAATGGCGTTGGTAAAAGCAGCGAATTCGGACAGATACCTTCCGCCGCAGATTGGGGAAACATTGCGTTCCGCAGTAATGTTTCTCGTTCGCGAGCGTTTATTCTCGCATTAGCATCCCGAAATCCCAAAAACCTAACGAATGGACTCGATGTGGATGTGGTTTATGCGTTATCGAGCTACAACCGGAAGGAATACCATCATTTCTACCCAAAGGCATTCTTAGCTGCCACGCACAAGGACGCTAAGTGCAATTCGCTGGTAAATTTTGTGATGTTGACATCGCATTCAAACAAGGAAATTTCCGATTCGTCCCCATCAGTCTATGTACCGAAAATAGTAGACAGTCTAGGGTTAAGTGCTGACGGAGTCTTTGAGTCAAACCTGCTTCCGAAACCGTCCGCTTTCGATTACGAGCGAGCAACGTTCGAGGATTTCTGCGCGGCTCGCGGCGAGATCATTAGCACCTACATCGAAAACAACTTAATCGGTTGAACTTCATTGGCGGTAAACCAGCCGAAGCGCGTGACCAAACGTGTCACAGCGTTGGTTTAGATTGGCTCCCATCATTTCCGTTTCGATCCAAATTCAATGGGAGTACAACAATGCAGTTCAACGAAAAGACAACAACCCACCAGGTCGCTGTTCTCCAACAGGTCTGGAAACGCCTCAAAAACGCTGAGGTGCAGACAATACATCAAATCATGGATGCCACCGGTCTACAGTTCGACGCTGTTTGCGAAGTCCTGTACGACTACGCGGAGCTGCCAGACTTCATCCAGTTGCTTCAAGACAAAGGATGTCTCGATGATGTGCCGTTCGACGCGTCAGAAATGGAAATGGGGAACCAGGTTCTCCTCCTCACCAAGAAAGGTTTTGCTTGGGGCGATTTTGACGAAGAACCGATCAATCAAGTTCTTGAACTGCTTTAGTCTGGTAGCCGAGCGTCCAAAGACGACATGCCCGATCGTTGACTGCCATGTGTATCTGTAAAACGGTGGCGTTTTCTTACACCACCGTTGCACAAATACGCGATCGATGGATGATGCCCTACACTCCCTCGCCACGGATAAGTCTTTCTCGGATGTCTTCACAAAGCGTGAAGGTGATGACAGCGGACTGTTCTTCGCGGGCTGGACTTCTATGCATCACGAACAATTGATCGTCCATCCGTACCCAGGTGCCATACTTTTCTGACTCGCGTGCGAGTTGCTCTCGTCTGTTCCCCCTTCTTCACTGTCCGCGCCGGCTCGGCGATCGGAAATCGCTGCGATTCTGGCGGCCGGCATCGTTCGGATGAAATCGCGTGTGGCGATTGCAGATTCAGAAATCGACGACGATCCAACGGAATTGCCAACAGCTTGCCTTGAGGTTTCGCCGGAAAGCGTGCTCTCTGTGACCAACGTGGTTAACGACCAGTGAGTCCGTATTTCCGGGAGAAATCAATGCAAATCGACATCGACAAAGAGGTCGCTCTGCTCCAACGCATGACAGTGGGGCAGCTGCGAGAGAAATTCGAAGAGACGTGGGGCGAGCCGACCAACACTCGCAACAAGCAGTGGCTCGTCAAACGCATCGCTTGGAAGATGCAGGCCAATATCGAAGGCGACATCTCACAGCGGGCCAGGCGTCGCGCCGCGGAACTCGCTCGCGGTACCGACATCCGGACGACTGCCCCCAAAGCCATCAAGCCATCCCCGAAGTCGACGGGCGACACCGTGACGGGATTCGTCCAACCAGAAGAAGACAATCGTCTCCCGCCGCCGAGATCAGAGATCGAGCGAGTCTACAAAGGCGAGAAAATCGTGGTGCTCGTTCTGGACAACGGCTTCGAATACGAGGGGGCGATCTACAAGACGCTCAGCGCCGTGGCCAAGAAGATCACAGGCCAGCACTGCAACGGATACCACTTCTTCAAGCTCAACAAAAAAGGCGGTGACAAATGAACAAGACCAACATCAATCGCCAATTGAACTGTGCGATCTACACCCGCAAGTCCACAGACGAAGGGCTCGACAAAGAATTCAACTCGCTTGACGCCCAACGCGAATGCGCCGAAGCGTACATCAAAAGCCAAACGCAAGAGGGCTGGCATTGCGTTCCCGATCGTTATGACGACGGTGGCTTCACCGGCGGCAATATGGATCGTCCAGCGCTCAGGCAATTGCTGGCGGACAGACGGGCGTTCCTGGACAGCAGCCTTCAGCTGATTGCGGCCCAAGTCGTATTCGCTCAATCTCAGTCCCGACTTGACGGTTATGTACTCAGTGGAGGTCTCGACCCGATTATCGATGACAGCGGTGATGACTCACTTCGTGGCTTAACGTTTAGTCAACAGTAGGGACTGACGGAAAAACCGTGTTGCAAAAAGGCGGATGGGGAGTTTCCTCCCCGCTTTCGCTTCATAAGGCATTCACAAAGCACAAGCGATGAAAAGCAGGCTTTCCAACATCCGCCAGCCCTTGGATGCCGGTCCTTAGTCAATCCTTCATGTCAACGCAAAATAATTCGATTTACTCGAATGATCACTTTAGCTGGCTCATACTGGAGATCCAGTGACGGTTGCAGAAAGTCTAATGACGCAAGATGGCGATCAGACAGTTAAGAAAAAAGAGCATGGCAACCCGAAGGAACGGACTGCCAGCTCGAAATGCTCTCGTTGGACTACACGTCACAACACCTGAACAACAGAAGGCACTTACTTCTTGGTTGCTTCTTGAACAGGATTGTGATGTTCATGATCCGCATGGTGATCATGGGCCGCTTCCTCGTGGCCGAGTTCTTTCAGAAGCTTATCATGTTCTTTCTTAATTTCATCCAGTGAAGCATGAATCTTGCCGCATATCTCAGCACACGCCTTACCGTCTGGTGAGGCTTTGCAGCATTCCGTATGCAGCGACTTCTGGACGGTTGTAGCTTGGCCAAGCTGAGTTTCAATCTTCTTGACCTGTTCTACAACCTTCGGATTGGACGCATACTCTTCGCGGACGATGACCATGTCCCGTTGAATCGCTTGCAACTGTTGACCGAGCATCTGTGATTCAGCTTGAGTCACCGTCGGCTGAATAACTCTGGCGTGAGTTGTGTACTGTTGCAGTCCTCGAGAATAGTCGCGTGCATGCTGGATGTTGCGAGATGTACGCTGGTTCGCAAAAAATGGGGCACCGTTGTTCCGAGCGACTTTGTCATTGATCTGTGCGTTGCCTGTTTGTGGGTAAGCGATCGCTAATCCAGCGATAACAGCCACTGACATCAAAAACTTTGCTAAACTCTCGATACTCATCATCTGTTCCTTTCAAGAACCTGTCTGCGGCTACATGCTAAGTTGCATTGCCGACTGGAATTCGCATCGAACCGCCTTTCGGTCCGACTTTACAAGTTAGATGAGAGATCAAGCGTGAGACTTCACTCGTTTTTTTTTTTGGGAATCGATGAATACGCGCCCAGGCGGCACGTAGTGCACAATGAAGCGCTTCGTGTCGACTCTGCTTGAGCAATGATTTACACTCGCGAAAAGCGAGCGCGACATTTCCGCAGCTTCGGTTGTGGAAACAACAGCGACGGGCGGATGGACGTACAGAGTCTTCCGTTAGCAACGGCATCGCGTTGTACTTGAGAAGAAAATCCCTCGACAACCTGATCACTTTAGTTTCGCGTGAGATCTGTCGCCCACATACCTTCCAAGCTGGTTGGGCAGGAAGCTTGAAGCTACGTTGTACCACACGTTCCGAACTCCAACGATTGATGTGAACCCGGTTTCCCCGATTAGCTGGAAGCCCATTCGCAGATTTGCAGCAATGGCGACTGTGTTCTGGAGATCAGTAGTCAAGACGATCTTTGTGATACGTGCATCGCTTAGAAAGGTGGCGACATTACCGATAAGCTTTTGATAATACCGCCTACCTCGACAGTTCGACGCGACGTATGCGGAGAAGAGATAGGCTGTATCCTCCGACAAGTACAGCGGCAATCCAGTCCACGGATGTCCGTTGCTGTTATGTTCGGGAGGAATATCGCCAACACCGACCCACAAGTAAGCAAGAATCGCTTCCCCGTCTTCGATGATGAAACAGCGAAAGCGTCCACTATCAAGCGAGTGGAAAGCGTTCCAATCAAAAATAGAATTACATTGCGTTAAGGCGCTTGAGTCTTCAATAGGCAACTGCCGCCAACTGACATCATCAGACGCCAATGGCACCAATCTGCTGATATCACAAGTCATCAACAAGCTTCGGTCCGCAGTCCCGACTTTTCTGAGAAGTCTGTACCAAAGTCGGTAAAGCCTGCTTCGGTCCCAAACTCTAGGTTGAAACGTCTTCTCATCATTTTTGAGATCAATGACAGCACCCAATGCTACACTCCTCACTGGCGTTCGATAAAGCCAACTTTCGAGAGGTTGGCGTCGGGTCACCTGCCGGGGCGGGGTAGCCGACTTGTGGCTGTGCGCTCGGTTCAATCGCCGCGCGATCAGCAATCGAGGCACTAGATGTAACACTCTTAGGGCTACTGCTACCAAGCGGTCGGTATTCGGGCCAAGAAGTTATGCGACACCCTGCGTTTCCTAACGACAGAGCACAAAGAAACGTCATTTTGAACAAACTTCGAATCACGCTCATCTTCATGTCTTCTGGTTCAACTCTATGGCAATAACGTCACGTCGGATGCGAATCCATGCTTCCGACATATAGTTCGACGGCTAGTGATGGTGGCCTGCGTGTGGATTCGAAGTGGCTGGAGCCGTTTGCGGCAATACGCCGATCCGCGCAACCGGCAAAACCTGCGTTGGCAAGGAATGCAAAGGATTCCCGGCTGCATTTTTGCAGGAATGTAGCAAAGTTGTTTTATCTGTTAGCCTCGGCGATGCGATGTACGACGTCGCCGCCGTATAGATTGCGGTCGCGTGATGCGTGGGGCAGCCTACCAACCTCACTTCAGGAACTCGCCGCGTGTTGCAGACGTAGCCAGCCTCCACGGAGATCGAACTCAACCAAAACCTAAACAAAGCAGCAAAACAAACTGCTCTTCTAAGGGCATAGCTTCCGATTTCCGTGTGACCTATTCTGCTTGCAAAACGTCAGTGAATAACTAGCCCTACTTCCTTGGATCTTTGCTTGGCGACTTTGGCGGGCACTTAGGGCAAGTGCCTTGGTCCATGCCAGCACTTACTAAAGCAGCGGCCGATGATGCTTTGTCCGAGCAGCAACCGGAAGCACACGATTGGGAACCCACGGAACAACAATCGCATTTGCACTCGTCACAGGTGCAAACTCCGGTCTCGCAACAGCAACCGCCTTCCGTACAGCATGAGGAACATTCGCATGCTTTTGCCCCGTTACTTGTTACAGGTGACTTGGTGAAACTGGCTCCGAATGCCAAGCCAACGCCGAGAAATGCCAACAATCCAATTGCTACTAGTGACTTCATTTTCTTGACCCTCTTAACTGATTGGGAACTTGATTCGCTCCAAGCATCGTTTGCTTGTTTCAATTTTAGATGCGAGTCATACCGATTATCTTCACCGAACTTTTGATCTATTTTCGGGCATATCGTCTTCTCGTTGGTCGCTTGGCTGCCAAGCTGAACCCAGCCGTTTGGCCTGCTCGCAAAAGCATTCATTAGGTCAGCTCAAAGACGCTTAGATGCCAGTGTCGAACATGTTCTTCACAGGATTCTTGCCATTTCTTCTAGGTCGCGAATCTATTTAGTTTTGCCTAAAAAGTGACCCGTTTGGGCACGGGGACTGCCATACCGAACCAGTTAGTACTGAAGTGCTCAGTCCGTTTCCAGTCTCTCTCAAAGTGAGGTTCATGATGTCACGTGTTTCAGCCTTGTTTGCTGCATTTGCCCTTGCGGTAGTAGTCCCTGTTGTTTCTTTTGCCGACCACCATGGAGATCCGATGATGAAAAAGTGTGCCGAGGTTTGTAGCGCTTGCCAAATCGAATGCGATAGCTGCTTCCACCATTGCCTCGAATTGGTAGCCAGCGGCAAAACTGAGCATAAAGCGACCGCTCAGCTCTGCGTGGATTGTTCGGAATGCTGCAAGGCGTGCTCGACACTCTGCGCACGCAAGAGTCCGCTTGCCAAGCACATGCTCGAGTGCTGTGCGAAGTGTTGCGATGAGTGTGCAACTGCGTGCGAAAAGTTCCCTAACGACGAGCACATGGTCGCCTGCGCTAAGTCATGTCGGACTTGCCAAAAGCAGTGTGCTGATGTGGCTAAGCACGATCACAAATAATGCGATCGATTAGCGCGAGCGTCTTATGAGAAAACTTTTTTGAGTCGCAGAAAATGCGACTCGAATAGGTGAAAGGAGAGGCACGCAACACTAAATATTAGCCCAAAGGTCCCGAGACCGTAGATGATGCTTGCAACGAACGGATTAGACGGAAGATAAGACCGCAATACCGACATCGAAAAAATCGAGACAATCGGGAGTTGGAACACATACATCCCATAGCTGTACTTCCCTAGCATTCTTAGAGGTAGTGATTCAAGGCATCGAACGGCTAATGATGTGCGTTGGTTTAGCAGCACGATTGCCATGGCCGAAGCGGCTAAAATTGGGCACAGGCTATTTGGTATTTCGAGAAATCGCTTCCCTGATATCGCAATAGCGATTAGCACCGGTAACGTCACTGCTAAAGCGATGCCTGCCGTTCGGCGGATCGACAATTTCGATATTCCGGACGTGAGTACGATCGCAAGCAACGAACCTATCGCGAGCGCGTCGGCTCGAAAGAAGGTTGCAACAGCTACGGCAACATCAAAACGACTATCCAGGGCGGCTGTGGTTCTTGCTAAACCAACCACAACGACAATCATTATGCATACAATAGCAAGTGACCTGCGCGATTGGATTAGAACGATCGCAGGCCAAATAAGGTAGAAATGCTCCTCTACTGCTAAGGACCAAAAGTGGTCGAATACTCCGAAGCACCATTCATTGAGCCAAGCCATCCGAAGATTCGATGTGTACGTCCACAGAAAGAGTTGATGCTGCTTTGCTAAATCAAGTGCATTGGCCGACACAAATTGTGGCAGTATCAGTAAACCGACAGCAAGGCTCAAAAAGTAAAGTGGAAAGATTCGAAGAGCGCGACGTGAAATGAAGTTGCGGAAGTACCTTGGATCATTCTTTGTGCGTAATAAGATTCCGGTGATCAGAAATCCCGATAGTACAAAGAATAGATCCACGCCGCGTTCGCCGATCGGCGCGAACCGTCGTACGATTGCTAAGGCAGGATGTTCTGAAGGGTCAAATTCTTTACAGATTCGATAAACAGTAACTGCCAAGATTGCCAGTCCACGCACTCCATCGAGTGCCAGACAGTGCGTGTCCGGTCTCCACGTGGCGCGCTGGCCAGCTTCTTCAAGAATTCGATTCATTCGAAGTTTGGTTCTGCTTCTGGGTGTTTTAGTTCCACGACCTAAGCCGCAAGGCATTTGAGACGACGAAAAAGCTTGACAGGCTCATCGCCAGTCCGGCAACAATGGGGGATAAGCTCAATCCGAACCAAGGTTGCAAAAAACCTGTTGCGACTGGGATGAGTAGAGCGTTGTAACCAAAAGCCCACGCCAAATTCTGTTTGATATTCGACATCACCGCTCGTGAAAGTCGAATCGCGTTTGGGATACTCTGAATGTCGCCTGACATGACGATGACATCAGCGCTTTCGATGGCCAGATCGGTTCCAGTACCCATCGCGATTCCAACATCGGCTACGGTCAAGGCGGGAGCATCGTTAAGCCCATCGCCCACGAAAGCCACTCGCTTGTTCGACACTTTGAGAGATTGAATTACCGCTGCTTTGTCATTCGGTTTTACTTCGGCATGGACCGAATCGGAGGGTATCCCGCAACGAGAGGCTATGGCCTTGGCCGTCTTCGCATTATCTCCAGAGATCAATGAAACATGGAAACCCCTCGCGATCAGTTGTGATACGGCAGCGGGGGTTGATGGCTTGATTGGATCGGACACGACCATTAACACGGCAAGTGATCGATTGATCGCTGCAAAGAAGAAACCGTTGCCTTCTTGAATCGCAAGCTCGACCTGTGTCCGCATTCGAGCAGTATCAATACCTTGACCCTGCATGAATCTTTCTGAGCCGATAAGAATTTGATCTCCGTTAGAAAGTCGTGCTTCAACGCCTGCACCTGCGACGGCTTGAAAGTCAACCACTTCCAGCGAGGTTCGAAGCTGCGATTCATTAGCCGCTTCAACGATCGCGACTGCGAGCGGATGTTCCGAACGTTGTTCGACAATCGCGATTTGTCCCAGCAAGGTCGACCTATCAAACGAAGGCATGACGTGGAATTGTGTTAGCCTCGGCTTGCCGACCGTCAATGTGCCCGTCTTGTCAAATGCGATTGAGTTGACAGAACTTAGTAATTCGATTGCTTCCGTGGATCGAAACAAGATTCCTTTTGACGCCGCACGGCCTGTGCCGACCATGACGCTCGTTGGAACGGCCAGCCCCATGGCGCATGGACAAGCGATGATCAACACCGCAACCGCGTGAACTAGCGCCTTGTCGATCGATCCGCCTGGGACAATGAACAACCAGGCGAGCGCTGTAGCGATTGCTATCGCTAGCACGACGGGGACGAAGTACGCAACCACTCGATCCGCGATGCCTTGAATACGTGGCTTGCTTGCTTGAGCCGACTCGACAAATGCAACTATCTTGGCTAGTGTTGTTTCCGACCCAATAGCCGTCGCACGGAACTGAATACTGCCATTTCCGTTGATCGTCCCAGCAACAACTTGATCACCGGCTGCCTTAGCGACCGGTACGCTTTCGCCGGTCACCATACTCTCATCAATATATGTCGAACCGCTGACGACGACACCGTCAACAGCGATGGCAGAACCGGGCCGAACTTCCAAGATGTCATTAAGTACAACTTTTTCGACTGGGATCGATATTACTTCGCCATCGCGAACAACGGTTGCCATTTTCGGAACCAGATTCAGCAAGAGCTTCATCGCATCCGAAGCTTGGTGGCGCGACTTAGTTTCGAGAAACTTACCGAGTAGTACAAGCGTAATCACGACCGCCGAAGCCTCGAAATAGACGTGCCTCGACTCAGCGGGAATCCAATTCGGCACAACTGTAACAGTCGCACTGAAAAGGAACGCAGCCATTGTTCCAAGCAATATGAGTGCATTCATATCGGGCGAACTTGAGAAAAGACTCTTTGCGCCCAAACGTAGGAAGCGACCACCAAACCAAAACTGAACGGGGATCGCCAGTGCGAGCATTACCCAGTTCCATTGCTCCATCGTCAACCAAGTCATCATAACGTTCATCACGCTGGACGACAGCATCGGTACCATTGCAATCAACAGCAGCGGTAGCGTGAACATGGCTGAACCAAGGAAAAGTCGCCAGAGCTGACTGGTTTCTACATCACGATTGTCGGGTATGTTCGAAGTCGCAATGGGCTTTGGCTCGTAACCGAGTTTCTCGATGGCAGCATGAACGGCTCGGATGTCGTTCTCGTCTGGGGAATGTCCGAATTGGACGTGTGCTCGTTCGGTTGCCAGATTGACCGAAGCATCCACCACGGCCGGAATCTTGCGAAGTCCATTCTCCACTCGTCGCACGCAAGCGGCGCAAGTCATGCCTCCAACACCGATTTCTACTGGCTTAACAGTTTCACCCATTTGATTTGCCTTTCTTCGGCTGTACAGCAGGAACAACGTTATAGCCCGACTCATTTATAGCTTCTGCGATCTTCTGGTCTGAAGCGTTGCCAAAAACGATCGCTTCGCCCGCTTCAAGGTCGACCTGCACGTCATGGACGCCCTCTAGCTGCCTAATCGCGGCATCAACAGCGCGTTGGCAGTGTCCGCAGCTCATGCCAGTCACCTTGAACACTCTCTTTAAATGTTGGGTAGCCATGAATTCCAAAACCTTAACAATTTGTGTGGAAGGTGGTTACGCACAGAGTGCGAATTGATGGTTTCAACGTCGTCAAACTTTGATGCTTTCACGGTCTGATTCCTTCAAAAAAATTCTTTTTTTCAATGAAGGAAAATTACTGGAGCAGCATCCATTTGACGTAGTGGTCTAACTGCCGGTCGAGAGGGTCTTGAATTGCGTATCCATTTTGAGCATGTTTTGTGCACTGTTTGTAGAGCTGACGATTGCCTGCCAATCGCTGTCGGCGAAGATTTTGAATACCGCACTTCTGATGAAGAGTTCATGGCCGTCCAGTGTCGTCGATGCCGAATGGTTTACCTTAATCCTCGGCCTGATGCGCAGGGAATCGAGCATTCTTACCCGGCAAATTACCACGCCTTTCAATTCAACGAGTCGGATTTTGGCTTGGTTTATCGTGTTCGCCAGCGACTAGAAGCGAGGAGGCTGCTCCGTTGGTGTCGAGGTTTACCTGAACACGCGAAAATACTCGACATCGGTTGTGGAGATGGATTTCATCTCGAACTTTTGCAACGGTTTGGCAAGCCGACTTGGAGCATCGAGGGCATCGACAGCGACCCGAGGGCTGCAGAAGGAGCGAAGCGTCGAGGAATTCAGATCAAGCAAGGGTCTGTAGAAGAGGTCGGGTTCGAACAGAAATCGTTTGACTTGATCTTCATGATTATGACGATCGAGCACGTCAGTGATCCCCTCGCGATGCTTCAGTGCGTCTCAACGCTTCTGAAGCCAGGCGGTCGCCTCATCATAGTGACTGACAATACTGATTCGCCCGATTTCCGGATCTTTGGAAACCGGCATTGGGGAGGCTATCACTTTCCAAGGCACCTCTACCTATTCAACCGGCAGAACCTTGGCGAGCTTTGCCAACGAGCAGGCTTGGCGACAGTCTCCGTCAGAACGGCACTTAGTCCGGTCAATTGGACTTATTCCTTACGCAATTGGATTCAAGATTGGAAAGGTCCAAATTGGATCGTGAAACGAATTTCGTTGGAATCGCCGATTGCATTGACGATATTTACCCTGGTCGACTTGCCGTTGTCATTGATCGGCTTAGGGGCAATCTTACATGGCGAATTCGTGAAGGAGAAAAGTGAATGATCAAGCCTACAAATGAACTGCCCATCGCAATCCTTGGCGGTGGTATCGCCGGGTTAACTGCCGCGTTACACCTCAAGAATCATAGCGTGCCATTCGTTCTCTTCGAAAGCTCGGATGCAGTCGCTGGACTCATGAAAAGCGAACGTGACGAAGAAGGTTTTACTTATGATTGTGGCGTACACTTTCTTACCAATCGTCTTGCGGCAGCTATTGGAATGTCGCGAGATTGCCAACCGATGGCACGATATGGGGAAACAGTGCATTTACGAGGTCGTTGCTACGCCTATCCGTTGGGGCTTCTCGCTTCACCGAAATACTTGTCGAGCGCGTTAATAGGAAAGTCAAAGTCATTGTTCGCTAGTACTGCCTCAACAGCACGAGAATACTACTCTTCACAGTACGGTTCGCGTTTATCAGAAGAGATTGCGATTCCACTCACAGAGGCTTGGTCCGGTGCCAATGGTGATGAAGTAGCGGCGGCTGTTGGACAAAAATTTTCGACCGGCTTAGGCCGTATGATGATGCTCCGCACGGCAGCTAAGATGACCAATCGAGTCATCGGCATTGGCTATGCCAGCACGATCGTGGAGTCCACCAATTCATGGCACGTTTACCCACAAGGTGGAATCTCGTCCGTGTGTCATCGGATCGCTGAGAAAGTAGAAGAAAATGTAAGGCTCAATTGCAATGTTGAGCAAATCGATGTGGAGAATGAACGCGTACAGAGCATCATCGTTAATGGTAAACCATTGCCCGTGGCCGGAGTGATTTCCACTGCTCCCGTTCATGTGCTGCCCAAATTGGTTCGTGGAACGAATGCACTCGCTGGTCTCGAAAAGTTTGAATATCGTGCAATGATATTCGTAAATCTGAAACTGAATGGACCGTCCGGCCTAACCGATGTGGTGACCTGGGTTCCCGAGCGCGATTACCCGTTCTTTCGTCTAAGCGATATAGGCATGGGACTCCCTTGGCTCGTTCCCAATGGCAAGTCTCAAGTTACTTGCGATATAGGCTGCAAAGTAGGAGATTCACACTGGAACATGAATGATAGCGAGCTGACGAAGCTCTGTATTGATTCGCTAGAGCGAATGATTCCAGGAATCGGCAAACGAGCATGCGGCAGCCGCGTGGTTCGCGTCCCGCTAGCCTATCCGATTTTTAAGGTTGAGTATGAAAGCAAACGTAAAAGCTGGGAGCAGACAACGGGCGTGGATGGACTGTTGAGCGTTGGTCGAAATGGGGAGTTCGCTCATCTTTTGATGGAAGATGTCTTCTGGAGAACACGTTGGAAAGTCTCTGAATTCCTCAAAAACAGCCTCTAGCAACACACTTTGAAGCTGATTCCGTAGAATTTCTACCATTGCGTGAAGGACGAACGGGGACGCGGCATCTAAAATGCGTCGGTTCAAAATCCAGTCATTCCTTGTGTGCCACGATGTCCACATTAACCTTGAAAATCGTTTTGCTGTTCGCTGTCGTGTCCAGCCAGCTTTTCGGGGGTATTTCGTGCTGCTGCCTCGGCCGGTTTTTGAGCGAAACTGCTGGCACCGCATCCGATGTGTCGACACATTCTTCTTCCGGTGGGGCACCCCAGGGCGAGGACAGCCAGCCAGTCAAGAGGTGTCCAAAGTGTTCGCGTGGTTCAACGAATAGAGGCGAAATCGGGAGCCACTCCCGCAAGCAGCCCTCTGCGAAAATCTGCGACGGGGAGCAGTGTCGGTGTGCTAAGCTAGCTGTCAATGCAACTCCTCCCAAAGACCCGCTGGCGAAAGTTATCGATCATCCGCTTTGGGTTCCCCCTACCGAAAGCCTAGTTACGGGTCGTGATTCGACTCTTGTTGACTTGCGTAAGTACGAAGTGCCTATTCGATTTGGTGGGCGTTCTTGGCAATCGATTGCTTGTGTCTGGAAGAATTGAGATCGCAACAAACGTTCGTTCTGCGTTTGTTCGAAAAGTTGCGAACCCGCTATTGGGTCGTAGCTAGGTCTCAAGTCATTTCAGAATCACAGGTGAATTATGTTTGCGAAATTTGCATTGTTGGGTCTCGTTACGTTAGCTTCGTTCGGCTTTTCATTAAAAGGAAGCGAGAGCGTTGCAAATGAATCTTCTATGTCGTCCAAGAGCCAGCCGATTTGCTGCATGAAGAATGCATACTGCTGCTTGGAAAATCGTTCCTGCTGCCGCCGTTAGTCGCTAGCGGCTTTTCACAAAGTCAACCTGCTCGAAGTCGATTGGAAACTTCGAGCAGGTCTTACTTTTTTGCAGTATGGAGTGAAGAATGCATTCATCAGAGTCATCCAACTCAGCGAACACCGATCAAAGCATTACGCCTGACGAGGATCTCGCATCATGGATAAAGCAAGCTGCCGACGGTAGCCGCGACCATCAAAAGCGAATTTACGAACTGTTGGCTGCGAGGATTTATCGAGTCATTCGAAAAATCGTTGGAGCCAGCGATGCTGACGACGTGATGCAAGACTTCGTGATTCAGTTGTTTGGCAAACTCAATCAGTTTCGTTTTGAATCGACACTTGAAACTTGGGCACACCGAATGGCTGTGAATCAAAGCCTACAATACTTGCGCAAGACAAATCGCGAAGAGCAACGCGTTCATAAGGCCGCACTGTCGATGCAAAACAACCTCGTTCCAGAAAATCAAAACCAGACCGACGACGCCGAAGTACTTCGTCTTGCCATGGAGAGCATTTCCGGCGAGCAAAGAGCACTTCTTCATATGAAGGAAATCGAAGGGCTGGGTTATGAAGCGATTGCCAGCGTGCTCGGAATACCAGAAGGCACAGTTGGTTCGAGATTGAACAAAGCTCGTAAAGATCTGAAGACGTCTCTGCTCCAACTTGGTTGGGAGGCATAACTATGAATTGCGATTGGGTTGACGATAGATTGTCGGCTTACCTCGATGATGAACTCGCTCCGGAAGAACGCCAACGTTTTGATGGGCATTGCGAGGAGTGTGCTTCATGTAGGGAGTTGATTGCACAGTACCAAGCTATGGGAGCCTTGATGCGTGAATCCGAAGCTGCTGCAGACACTGATTCGGTTTGGGATCGCATTTCAAATCGACTTGACGCTAATGATGTCGTCACGGTCGTACCGAAATCGTATGCATGGAATTGGAGTGTCGCAATTCTCGCTACGGCCGCTTCGATAGCATTGATTTTCTTCGTCGTTAGAAAGGACCTGTCATCTGACCATGGAAATAGCTCACACGAACACTCTCAGTTAGCGGTCGATTTTCAAGACGTGATTCGTTTGGCGAGCACGGAGCCAAAGGCTGCCATCGCAGAACTAGTTGCAAAATATCAGGGTAAGCAAGTCGACTTAGCAGCGGCGACAGAATATCTCGGCTATGAGCCAGCTACTTTTACGAGTTTGCCCGAGGGATTCGCCCGTGCCTCGACTCATGTGCTCAATATGCCTTGCTGCAAATGCTCAGCTTCGATTTGCGAGCGGGCCGATGGAAGTTCGGTGATCGTCTTCGAGCACAAGGACGAACAGCCAGTGTGGTTTGGTGACTCGCCATCGATTGAGACTCAATGCAGCGGCAAAACTTGCAAGATCGTCGAGTCTGCCGGCCAGTTGGCTGTGAGTTGGAAAAACGAAGATCGTCAACTGACCATGATTGGAGCCAAGGATATTGATGAAGTTAACCGCTGGGTGGCTTCGATGAAGTTGTAGTTGTTGTTTCTTAACCTTTGAAGGAAGTATTTAGCATGTTTAGTCGAATCATAAAGTCCCTTTTGTTTGTCGCGATCGTTTCCATCGTTGGCTTTTCCTTTGCAGAAGATCCCAAAAAAGAAAGTGCGGAACAAAGACGCGAACGACTGCGCATCGCGGTACAGGCGATTTGTCCCGTGAGCGGCGAATCTCTCACAGGTCACGCGAAGCCAGTCAAGATGACCGATCCAGAAACCAAAGAAGTCCTCTACGTTTGCTGTGAAGACTGTTTAAAGTCAAAACCCGATGCGAAGTACCTCGACAAGATTCGTGGCAACATGGCTAAGGCCCAGGGCAAATGTCTGGTCATGACGGACAATGAAATCTCTGAGAAATCGAAGAACGGCATCATTGAAGGGCAATTCGTCTACGTTTGCTGCCCACCATGCGTAAAGAAGATGACGGCATCGCCTGAGAAGTTTTTGGCCGTACTCGACGACTTGTACGAAGCCTCGCTCAAGAAGTAGCACAAAAAGGTAATGAGGAGAATATAGAATGAGGACTAGAGAATGGTTTGTTTTGATATCGAGCAAGTGGCTCGTTGGAGCTTTGGCTCCATTGGCGATTGGCACTTTGATTTTGGTGGCCGGTTGTAATCCGAGTGCTCAGACATCTACGTCAACCAGCACCAGTAACACACGTAAAGACTCGGGAGTCGTTGCGTCCAGCGAACGTGATGACTCTAGTACTTCTGCGACTGCTGCAAAAGTGGAGGCTGACTCTGAACATGGTCACAAGGCGGGTGCTCATGGTGGCATCATGGTTTCATTGGGACGTGATAATTATCACGTTGAAGCTGTAGTTGACACCGAAGGCTCGATCCGACTTTACACGCTCGGCAAGGACGAGACTCGCGTCATAGACATTGAGCGCCAAAGCTTAAAGGGCTTCGTGAAAGCCGATGGTGATACAGACTCCAAGAGCATTACATTTGATCCTTTGCCTCAAGAAGGTGATGCGAAAGACAGAACTTCTTTATTCGTTGGAAAGTTGCCGGCAGATTTAGTCGGGCGAAAGCTCGATGTCACTATCCCAAACATTCGGATCGCTGGCGAACGCTTCCGACTTGGTTTCCAATCCGGGCAAGAGTCGCACGGTGAAAGTGCCGCAATGCCTGACAAGCTGGCAGATGCAGCGGAAAAGGATCTATATCTTGTTCCAGCAGGCCGGTATACAGCTGCGGATATTGAGGCCAATGGTAATGTAACTGCATCGGTCAAGTTTAAAGGTATCAAATCGGCTCACGATATGAACCCGAAACAGGGTGATCGGATTTGTCCTATTACCGAAACGAAGGCGAATCCTAAATTCACATGGGTCGTCGACGGCAAATCTTATGAATTCTGCTGCCCTCCGTGCGTCGATGAGTTTGTCAAAACGGCAAAAGCTTCGACTGATCCGCTTCCTGAACCCGAGACTTATGTGAAGAAGTAATGAGTCTAAAATTGTCCGACCGTCAGCCGGATGCTTCCGCGCACAAAGTTGGTTGTAGTCTCCGTGCGTGTCTTCGGCTGACGGTTGCAATAACTTTTCTTTTGGTTTTGGGACGTTGCAACCTAAGCGTCGCTCACGAGGGCCATCAACCGCTACCAACGAAGGGTGTACAGGTCGATACGGACCGTGGTTATATTACTCTGTCAGGTCAGGCGCGCAGTGCGATTGGCCTTCAGACCGATGAAGTGTCTGTTGGTGATGTATCTTCGAGACTTTTCGTGTTCGCCGAAACGGTCGCACCATGGAATTCAAAAGCTTTTGGTTCCGCGCAGATTGCAGGACGAATAACAAAGTTGCTTGTTCAGCCTGGTGATGTCGTTGCGCAAGGTCAAGTTGTCGCGGAACTCTCAAGTCGTGAGCTAGAATCACTCCAGCTTGAATTCATTCAAGCGAAATCGGAACTTGCCCTCAACAAGCAACTTCTTGAGCTCACGAAGCCGTCTGCAAATGCTGGTGCCGTTCCGATGCAAAGATTGTTGGATGTCGAAAACGCCTATAAGCAGAGCGAGAACAGCCTAGCTATCGCGAGAATCCGCGCTCGAACCCTCGGCGTCGATGTGAAGTCACTTGAGCAAAACGATGTCCAACCGCTTCGTCATCAGATCCGCTCGCCGATCGCAGGCAAGGTGGTTCACTCGGATCTGTCCGAAGGAAAATTCGTGGATGCATTTGAGCACCTGTTCGAAATCGTCAACAACGATCGGACATGGGTGCGACTGCAACTTCTTGAGAAAGATCTCTTTGACATCAAAATAGGACAAAACGTTGAATTGGAGTTCTTGGACGCGTCAAAGAAGATTCGTGGTTCGATCGAGCGAATCGATGCAGGATTGGAAGCCAAAACTCAAGTGAGCTGGGCTTGGGTTACGGTATCAGATCCAGAAATCGTTCCCGGCATGGTCGGCAATGCCACCATCTATACGAACCGATCGAATGAACGTATCGCTGTTCCAAGTCGTTCAATTTATAGCGATGGTCTGCAATCTTATGTATTCGTGGAGGAAGCCTCTACTCGCACATCTGCGGAGTACAAAAAACGAAACATTATCGTTGGCAAAAGGCGAATGATTCAGAGCATCTCGTTTTCTGATTCCAAGTCGCCAGCGATCGTTGACAAAAACATCCAAAGCACTTCGGTCAATAATCGTTCATTGGATCTAATTGAAGTGGTTGATGGCGACATATATCCCGGCGATCGCGTCGTTGTGAAAGGTGGGCACGAATTGTCAAACCTCTTCTTTTTAGGTGTTTTGAAATTAAGTGCCGCCGATCGGAGTCGACTCGGTATCAAAACGTTCGTTGCTACACAGCAACCAATTTCTCAGACTATGGAACTGGCCGCGACTGTCGTATTACCACCCGGTGGTCGATCGGTCGCTTCCTCTCAGTTGGCAGGAACGATTCGCTCTCACTCGATTTACCCTGGTAAGGAGATTCAAGAAGGTGATCTTTTGATGGAGATCGCATCGACGGAATTCTACACTTTGCAGTTGGATTTACTCCGAAACAGCCTCGATGCAAAACTAACACGTGATCGCTCGAGGCGAATGGAAAACATTAGCAACGATGCTTTCTCTCGCCGTGTACTTCTTGAGACGATTGCAAAAGCCGATCAACTTGAAAACCGGGTTGAGAATCTAAAGCGGCAGCTAGTATCACTTGGCCTTTCGACTGGTGAAGTCGAAGAGATCGTTATCGAGAAGCAGATTCGTGATTACTTACCAATTCGTGCGGCTATCGATGGACGAATTACTTCTTGGGTGGGTACGTTAGGTGAGACCGTTGTTGCGAACCAAGCACTTGTGGAAATTCAAAACTTACAAGACGTATGGGTCGAAGCGTTGGTGCCGATAAATCAGTTGAGCGGACTTTCTACGCTAAGTCACGGACAAGCAGTTGTGCTATCGAATTCTAATGTCGTATTTCCAGTGAGTGTGACTCGCATCGGGCCCATTGTGAGCGAAACAACTCGGACTCAACGTGTCTGGCTTACTCCTAACTCGCAGCGTGAGCAAGGGACCACTATCAATCCGTCGCTTACGCAGCGCGTTGAGAACCTTCGTGAGGGAATGCAGTTGACCGTATTTCTCAAAACTAGCATAGGACAGACAGGACTTGTCGTACCGTCGTCTGCAGTCCTTCGCGATGGATTACATGCGTTTGTTTTCGTCCAGCAGCCCGATCACCACGTCGAACGTCGCCGAGTGACAACTGGGCGATCTGATGGCGATTTCATAGAGATAGTTAGTGGCGTTTTGGCGGGCGAAGCAGTCGTGTCCGTAGGCGGTCGCGATCTGCAAACTGCCTTTGCATCACTGAGGTAAACTAGCGTGCTTGACGGGATTATTCGATTCTCACTCAATAACCGTGCGATTATCGCCATCGCATCACTTCTTGCGATGGTTGTTGGAGTGTCACTCCTCCGTTCTATGCCAGTCGATGTGTTTCCGGACCTGAATCGTCCAACGGTTACGATCATGACTGAAGCTCCGGGGCTCGCTCCAGAGGAAGTTGAAGTCCTGGTTACTCGCCAGATTGAATTGCTATTGAACGGTGCAACTGGAGTTAAGCGAGTTCGTTCGTCATCTGCTATCGGGTTATCGATTATATGGGTCGAGTTTGATTGGGGAACAAACATTTTTATTGACCGTCAAATCGTCACCGAGAAACTGCAACTTGCACAATCGAAACTTCCACCAAACACCAATCCTGTTCTCGCTCCCATCTCGTCGATCATGGGCGAGATTATGTTGCTTGCGTTGAGAAGTGACGCTCAGCCCAAATCGTCGGATGAAGCCGACGCCAAAGCAATGGAGCTTCGTACCCTCGGCGAGTTTACCGTCCGAAATCGCTTATTAGCCGTCGAAGGTGTATCCCAAGTGTCGGTCATGGGGGGAATTCTGCGGCAGTATCAAGTGGTCACATCGCCATCGCGATTGGCCGCGCGGAACATCACCCTTGCTCAGTTAACTGAAGCTGCAGCGAAAGCTAATGTACTTGCAGGGGGTGGCGTGATGGATCGTGGCGAGAAGGAATCTCTTCTTCGCATTCAAGGTCAATCGCTGACACTCGACGAGATTGCTGCGACTCCAATCGTTTGGAGAGAACTAGTCCCAATTCGCATTCGCGATGTTGCCGACGTTCGATTCGGAGGGCCGATAAAACGAGGCGATGCATCTGCATCAGTCAAACTCGACCCTGATGTTAACTATGCAGTTGCACATGCAGAGAACTATGAGTCAACAAAATCAATCGAAGTGGTAGCACAGCCAGCTCCGAATGAACCCTTGAGTCCGCTTCCAAAGCCCTATCGTGAACTTCGTGGCGGGACTGCTGTCATGCTAACTGTGCAGAAGCAACCTGACGCGGACACGCTTAAACTAGACGATCGCATTTCAAGAGTGCTCGAATCGCTAAAACGTGAACTACCTAACGATGTACAGATCGAATCTCAAATCTTTCGTCAAAGCCATTTTATCGAGGCTGCAGTCTCAAACGTAAGTGAGGCAGTGCGCGATGGAGCCGTCTGGGTTGTCGTGATCCTGTTTCTATTGATGGGAAATTTTCGGACAAGCATCAGTTCTTTAACGTCGATGCCGCTATCCATCTTGCTGACGGTCATTGTCTTCTACATGCTCGGTATCACGATTAACACGATGACTCTTGGCGGGATCGCAGTGGCAATCGGCGACTTGGTTGACGATTCAATCGTCGATATCGAAAACATCTATCGACGACTTCGAGAAAACAGGCAACTGCCGATGGACCAGCAGAAGGCCGCACTGGATGTGATCTTCTCCGCATCCAGCGAAATTCGTAACTCAATCGTGTACGCGACGTTGATCGTTGTTTTGGTGGTTGTTCCGCTCTTTATGATGTCTGGGCTAGAAGGACGCATGTTTGCGCCGCTTGGTATTGCATACATTGTTGCTCTGCTTTGTTCTCTCGCAGTCTCTCTAACTTTTACTCCGGTACTAGCGAGCTACCTCTTGCCGAGAGCTCCGTTTCTTGCCGATCGGCGCGAGCCTCTAATCATGAGATGGCTCAAAGGTATTGCGGAAGCGATTCTTCGTCGAACGCTCAGACGACCAAAACTTGTCCTGTCCAGCGTCTCCATATTGGTACTAATGAGCTGCGCGACATTACCGTGGATGGGTGGCGAATTCCTTCCACCTTTCAATGAAGGTACTGCTACAATCAATTTACGGCTCGAACCAGGAACATCGTTGTCAGAAAGCCAGCGACTGGCCAGCCGGATCGAAAGCATCATCGTGGAAGTTCCCGAAGTTCTTTCCGTCGCAAGAAGGACTGGGCGTGCCGAGTTGGACGAACACGCGGAAGGAGTCAACAATACCGAATTTGAAGTTCGTTTTGCAGAACACAAAGTCGATAAACCCGGATGGGTCTACACAGTCTTGCGGGCGATCCCGATCGCACACCTTTGGAGCTTTGAATACCACGGTCGTCCCCAAGAGGTGATTTTTGCAGATCTTCGCGATCGCATTTCGAGCATACCCGGTGCAGCGGTTAATATCGGTCAGCCGATTTCGCATCGACTAGACCACATGATGTCAGGCATTCGTGCCCAGATTGCCGTGAAAGTCTTTGGTTCCGATTTGCGAGAATTGCGAACTGCTGCATACGACATACAGGCGAGGATGCAGTCCATTGATGGTATTGTCGATTTGCAAATCGAACCGCAGATTGAAATTTCGCAACTCCAAATGCGAGTCAAACGCGAGGCAGCAGCCCGATATGGTCTTGCTCCAGGCGATGTCGCAGAACTCTTGGAAACCGCCTTCAAAGGGCGCGTTGTATCGCAGATTATTGAAGAAGACAAATACTTCGGCTTGGTAGTGTGGTTCGATGAAGCAGCTCGACGAGATCCAAGTGTCATCGAAGAAACCATTCTCGATACTCCATCTGGAACCAAAGTTTCGCTATCGCAAGTCGCCGAAGTCTTAGACACAACGGGTCCCAATGTCTTGAATCGAGAAAATGTCCAGCGACGCGTTGCAATCTTCTGCAACGTGCAAGGACGCGACTTGGCGGGCGTAGTTAACGACATCAAGGCGGCTTTGGTGCCCGTCGAAGAATCACTACGGACACTACCAGGCGAATACTACGTCGACTACAGCGGCCAGTTCGAAGCACAACAAGAAGCGACCGTGCGACTTTGGGGACTAGCCTGCCTAAGCATGGTGGGCGTTTACCTGTTGCTTGTAAAGGCTCTCGGCTCGCAACGATCAGCATTGCAAGTCATCGCAAACGTACCTCTTGCTGCATTCGGGGCGATCGTTGCTTTGCTGATCGTCAACCGTCCGAGTTATGCCGAACTAGCCGAGCACGCTTGGTACACATGGCCTGCGATTTGGATTCAAACAACCCACTTATCGCTCGCGCACTGGGTCGGCTTCATTACGCTGGTTGGCATCGTTAGTCGCAACGGTATCATGATGATCTCGCACTACCATCATTTGATGGAAGTAGAAGGCATGCCGTTCGGCAAAGAAATGATCATTCGCGGAAGTCTCGAACGCTTGGCACCAGTGATGATGACCGCGATGACCAGCTTCATCGGACTGATTCCGTTGCTTTTTGGCTATGGAGAGCCGGGCAAGGAGATCCTCTATCCGTTGTCGGTGGTATTATTTGGAGGAATGCTCGCATCAACGATCTTGGATCAACTTGTCACACCGGCTCTATTTTACTTATTTGGTTCGTCAAGTTTAAATGTTAGCGATGCCCCAAAGAGTATGTAAATCACTCTGGAGATTAGACATTGTCGTCGTGGCGACGCTTAGTTTACAAGGAGGGGCATCGCTTGGTGGAGTATGCAAACTAGTGCTTGTGATCATGACCCGCATGGTCGTGGTGAATCTCTCCACGATACGCTTTGCCTCCAATCAAGACGCTTAGTTTCGCTGCTCCGTGATCATGCTCTAGCTCT
Source organism: Planctomycetota bacterium (assembly GCA_017303505.1). Lineage (GTDB taxonomy): Bacteria > Planctomycetota > Planctomycetia > Pirellulales > Pirellulaceae > JAFLCP01. The sequence goes on from JAFLCP010000060.1 coordinate 24,019, forward strand.
TCAACTAGTTCTGCACTCTGCAAAATAAACCGCGATGATTTGCCGACTGGATCGTTCGCATCGGGATTGGCCGCCAGTTTGAACTGCTCAGGTTTGTCGTCGTGAACGAGATTGATCGTTACCTCAGCGGCATCGATCGGCGTTGCCTTGGTTGCTGATCCATCGAGCAAGTAGATCGTCACGGACTGCTCGTCATGGACTAGCTCAGCATGATACTCTTCATTGCCAAGTTCTATTAAGGTTCCGTGGTGTGGCCCCTCGGTTGGATGAGCATGAGAATCGACAGTTGGCGGCGGAGGAGCGTCCATCACGACTGTCGAATCAGGCGAGTTAGATTCGGTTGAATTGTTGCTGCAGCCAGTGGAAATCAATACCGCGACGACTGCACAAAATGAGAATAGTCTCTTCATAGTTAGGCCTATTAGAAGTGTTTTGAATTAAATTTAAATTGAAACTTTTTCTAGTGTTTATGCTCGGCGACTTCGAAACCGCTCTGCTTAAGCCAAGCCATCAACTTGTCCGCCGCAGCGTGATCCGCAACATGCACATCCCGCCAAACAGGGCTGCGATACCGAATGTCGCTGTGATTTCCGTGGTTCTCTTTGACAACCTCTACGCCCAAAGCGGTAAGGGCGTCAACGAGTTGCTTCTCCTGTGCACTGCCATTACCGTGAATTGACTTCCATTTGACGAGGCGAAACTCGACCATTTCTTTGCCCGATGAATAAGCTGGGGCGACGTGGCCATGCGACACATCAAAGCCGCTACCCTTGAGCCATCCGAGCCACTGTTCAGCCAGCTTATGCGTTTCAACTTGCATTGATTTCCAGTTTGGACAGCGATAGGACACATCGATATGTCCTGAGTGCTTGCCTTGCTTTACCTCGCATCCAAGCTTCTTCACCATATCCAAGTGCTGTTGTGCCTTGTTTGCATCGTCGAAGTGTAGTGTCTTCCAATCGGTAAGGCAGAATGCCAAGGTCTCGCTACCATGATCATGATCTCCATGATCGTGGTCATGGTCATGCCCAGCTTGAGTGGTCGGTTGTTGACCCAAAGAAGTTGCTGGATTCAATAAGCCAACTAACAGTAAGCTAGCTGCGGAAAGAAAAAATAGACGTTTCATATCAATTCACTCCATTGTAGGGAAATCGTATTTCATTGAGTCCAGAACGCCAGGACTTAGATCCGAAACAAAAAACACTAAGCCGCGCGAGCAACAGGCTCATCGTTGAGTTCGATTTGCGTATGAGCAGCTTTCACGGCTCGCTCGGCCGATCGAAGGCCAAAGAGCCAAAACAAGGCTGGATGGACAAAGAAGTCGAGCAACGTCGAACTTACGACACCACCTAGAATGACTGTCGCAACCGGATAAAGAATCTCCTTACCTGGCTCGCCAGCAGCAAGTACCAGCGGTATCAATGCGATTCCTGCGGTCAAAGCCGTCATAAGCACTGGAGCCATTCGTTCCAGGCCCGCACGCACAATCATTTCTTTTGTAAAGCTCTCGCCTTCAAACTCAACCAAGTGGATATAGTGCTGTAGCAGCAAGACACCGTTGCGAGAAGCGATACCAGCGAGCGAAATAAATCCGACCATCGAGGCGATCGTTACCGTCTGGCCGGTCAGCACCAACGCAGCAACAGACCCGATAAAGGCCATCGGTAGTGCGGCCATTACTTGCAGTGCGAGATTGACGGTTCGGAACAGCGTATACAGAACCAAGAATACGCCAACCAAGGAGATCACGAACAGGATTCCGATCACGCGACTGGCAGACTGTTGGCTTTGGAATTGGCCTTCGTACGTGGGATAGTAGCCGGCAGGTAGCGTTTCGATGACTGGTGCGATTATCTTCTTGATATCTTGTACCACATCGACGACGCCACGATCGGCAACGTTGCATTGGATCACAACGCGACGACGGACGTTTTCACGATTAACCGTATTCGGACCACCGGATTCGTAGATACGCGCAACAGTACCCAGCGGGACGGTGCCTCCTTCGGGAAGCTGGATCGGCAAACGACGCAGCGCGTTGATGTCCTCGCGGTAGTTCTCTTGCATGCGAACCGTAAGATCAAAAGTACGCATGCCATCCATTACTTCGGATGCAACCTTGCCATTCATTGCGGTTTGAACATATTCGTTCACGTCGTTCACTTGCAGACCAAGTTGTTTGAGTTGCCCGCGATCTATTTCAACACGTAACTGAGGAATGATGACTTGAGGTTCCACCATCAAGTCTGTCACACCCGGAACCAACGCCATTTCTGCCTTAATCTGCTCAGCCTTCTGACGAAGCAAATCCAAATCATCCCCATAGAGCTTCACACCAACTTGGGCCTTCACGCCCGAGAGCATATGCGAAATGAGATGTCCCAGCGGCTGTTCCGTGGCGGTGACAATGCCTGGTATTTCATCCATAGAGCCGCGAATGGTCTGCAGTTGCTGTTCTCGCGAACGGGATGACTTGGGATCGAGTTCAATTAAAAACTCACTCATGTTGACCCCTTCGGCATGTTCGTCCAGCTCCGCACGTCCGGTACGCCGTACGAATCTTTGCACATCAGGGATCTCCATCAATACAGACTCCACCGTACGACTAATGCCATTGGATGCCGCGAGCGACGTACCTGGGGGCAGTACTACATTGAGCTGTACTGTGCCTTCGTTAAATGGAGGTAAGAAGTCACGTTCGAGTCGCGACAAAAAGAGGCCAGCCACAACAACCAAAGCGACGGTGACTCCCAGATTCATCCAAGGAAACGCCAAGCTGAAGCGAATTACTCGTTCACCGATCCATTTCACTCCTCGCAGAACAAAACCGTCGTGCTCGTGACCTTTGCCCTTAATGCTTCCCAGTAACCAGTACGAAAGAACAGGTGTTACGGTAAGGGATACCAATAGAGAGGCGAGAATAGACACAATGTAGGCGATCCCCAGAGGTGCGAAGAGTTTGCCTTCCATACCGCCAAGCGCAAAGAGTGGAAGAAAAACAAGGATGACGATCATGGTGCTAAAGACTATTGATCGACGCACCTCCGAACTGGCCCGATAGACAACGAGCAGCGGATGCAGTGGATTTTCAGCAAGTCGATTCTCTTTCAGCCGTCTGAAGATGTTCTCAACGTCAACGATCGCGTCATCAACCAATTCTCCCATCGCGACGGCAATTCCTCCGAGCGTCATCGTGTTGATGGAGAGACCGAAAACGGCAAAGATCAACGCGGTCATAACCAATGACAGCGGAATGGCTGTTAGCGTTATGAAAGTTGTGCGGAGGTTCATCAAGAACAGAAACAAGACGATGACGACGAGGATCACCCCGTCTCGAAGCGCCTCTTCGACGTTCTTTATCGCACGATCGATGAACGACTTCTGCGAGTAAGTCGTTTCGATGCGCACGCCAGGCGACAGTGAAGGTTTCAGCTCCTCCAAAGCTGCGACGATGTTATCAGTGACCGCTCTGGTATCCGCTCCCGGTTGTTTATTGACCGTGAGAACGACCGCAGGCCCACCCGAGAAAACGGCTTCACTTTCGCTCTTACGAACAAAAGCCGAACTGTCACCGCGTTTGACTTGAGCGCCTTCGTGTATCTCCGCCACCTGTGACAACAATACAGGACGTCCCTCGCGAATTATTATCGGAATCTCCTGCAGATCGTTGACAGACTGAATGCGTCCCAGGCTCCTTACGAGGAACTCGCTAGAACCCTGTTGATCGAGATAACCACCGGTGCCATTCTCATTGCTTTTGCTTACCGCTGCCTCAACCTGCTCAAGTGTGACGCCAAAACGTGTCATTGCGTCTGGATTGACACGTGCCTGAAACTGTTTTCGCTCGCCTCCCATGGTAAAGACTTGCGAAACACCAGGGATCGTCAGCAACCGCTGGCGGACAATCCAATCGGCTTCCGTTCTTAGTTCCATCGGCGAAACATCGGGATTGTCCGTCCACATCCCAAGCATGAGGATCTGTCCCATAATCGACGAAATCGGGGCGAGTTGGGGCTGGATTCCAGCGGGCAAGCGATCCTGAACAAGCTGCATTCGCTCTGCCACGATTTGACGGTCAGTGTAGACATCCGTCCCATAGGCGAACTCGACGTAGATAACCGAGATGCCTACGCCGGAGGAACTCCTGACGGCTTCGACTCCATTGGCACCGTTGATCGTTGTTTCGATGGGAAAAGTAATGAGCGTTTCGACCTCTTCAGGTGCCATCCCGGGCGCCTCGGTCATAATCACGACCCGCGGACGATTCAAATCGGGAAAGACATCGATTGGCATTCGCAATATTTGCCATGTTCCTACGCCGACTAACCCTAGCGCAACGACGACGACCAGCAATCGCTGATGAAGCGCGAACTTTATGAGTGCGTTTAACATTGAGGGTGCTCCGTGCTTAGTGGTTATGCCCAGCGTGCGGGTCAGCACCTGCACCAGATTTGTTCTTAATGGCCATCTGCATCTGATGTGCAGATCGCAAGGCGACCACATCTCCTGGATAAATGGCCCCATCGCTTTCTATCACGACATAGCGCTGGTCGCGATGCTTCACGTGCACAGCCACTCGGTCAAAGTGATCGCCATTCTGTTGGAACACAAACCAATCAGCTCCATCCTTTACGGCAGCGTCGACCGGTAGAACAATCTGCTGCTCCCATGCTTCCACAGGCACACGCAATTCGAGACGCTGGCCTACGCGGTACTTCCAGGTCACAAATCGCTGCCCATCTGGCGTTTTGTCATCTCGTAGTTTGGTATTTGGTAGATTGACAAAGAACGACAATGTTCGTGACTGCGGATCGACCGCATTAGCAACGAACGCTAGTTTCAAGTCTAGGACGCTCTCTTGGCCCGATACGCCTGGGATTAACGCCTCAATAGGCCAACCCTTCGCGGCAACTTCGGCGATAGCAGGCGCATCTTGCTCAAACGCTTTTCCTTCGATGTAGAGCGATGAGTAGTCCGAGAGCGAACACAGCATCTCGCCGGCTTGAACACCTTGGCCCTTGGATGCACTTAACCGTTCAACGATAAGTGGCGTTGGCTCGATTTCGGGTCCCAAAGGATTCTTTGGCTGATAGGAAGCAGACATGAACCGACGATTGCTCAGCCGCAAGTTGTTTTCGTCATGCGTGTGGCTATCAAGCTCAGGAGCAACAATCGTCAGATCGCGAAGCAGCCTTTGTTCTCTTACGATTGTGTCGATTTGTTGGTCATTGAGTCCATGTAGCTTTAGCGCGGCGCGTTGTGCTGCAATAGAGCTTTGCAGTTTTTGAAAGGCGTATTGACGCTCAAGCAACAGCTTACTGGCGACAGCTCCCGATCGCGTTACCTCCTCAAGCCGCTCAATCTCGCGCTGCTCAACAGCGAGATCAGCCAGATTCTTCAGAAGTTGTGTTTGCGTGTCGACAAGGTCTTCATAAGTCAAGCGAACTTCGAACAACATGTCGCCTGGGACTACCGCCTCGCCGCTCACTGCATGGACATGTTGCACAATCCCAATCATCGGCGAAGATACTTGGATGTCAGTGCGTCCGGGTTTGGCAACGACAATCGCAGGTACAGTGACCGTTCGGTAGAAGTTTGAAAGCGCAATCGGTCGCAAGTATTCTGCGGTCAGACCGAGGTTTTTGAGTGACTGTGGGGTTAACTCAAGCGAACTGCTCTCTGCATGTCCTGCGTGGTTGTGACCATCTTCTTCATGATCATGGTTGTGCCCCTCTTCAGAATGTGAATCGCCGGCATTCGACTCGCGCATCACCTCTTTACGCGATGCGACCGTACCATCAATCCATTTGTCAAGGATTGGCCACCATCTTGGATAGGTGAATATGGCGGTAACGACGAACAGCAATCCCAAGATCCATCTTGTCCATGGGTCGCTGAAGATCGCTTTAAACGAAAGCTTCTTCATAATTGACTCTACAATTGAAAATCCGTTGATTCAGTGATAGCGCAGCAATAGGGATAGCAAACCCAGTCAGATTAAGCATGCATCTGCAAAGGTTCTTCATCCGTCGATAGACGTGCGAGCGACTAAACGCAGCTACGCGCAGCATTCAACTCGCTTAGTGCATAACGGAGTAAGAAACTCTGTCATTGGCGAAAGAGGCGACCAAAGCAAGCAGGTTGCTTGGACGCACAGATGCCGAGATCATATAAGCCAGACTTGTAGAACCGAGCGTTCAACATGAATGCTCGGGGGGCCATCGAGCCAGGCTCCCAAGAACACGCCATGAGAGGAGGGCCAACGCCAAAAATTAGCAGAAGTACTGATCCAGCTCGAAACTATTAAAATTTGCAAGCCCGTGGGACCACTAGAGTTGCCAGAGAGTCCAAAAACACACGGGCCATCATTGCAATGTTTTGGGTGGCCGTGCCCCTCAAACGGCGACGCAACGCCTATGACCGCAAACTCGAGTGCGGCGTCCAACTTCTCCACTTGGTGGGAGTGCTCATCGTCGTCATCACCAACATGATCCGCCTCAGAATGGTCTTCATGATCGCAGCATTGGCCGCTTAGTGCCACAACCTGCTCGCGCATGCAACTGCCATGCGACAAACAGCAACCCAAAACCGCGTGGGCGGTAAAGGCGACTAATGTCAACATTCGAACGGCAAGAGACATGCAAGACCAACTTTGTCGCATTAACCGAGTGATGATCATGGGCGATTGACCAAAGTATTGTACGGTATTCATGAATATGGAGCTAGTTCAGTCTTTTAATCGATAGGTTTGCTGGCATTACTCTTGCCCCAGGGTCAGATCTCTCAGCGAGGCATCTCCGCTATTGTTGATGACTGCGGAAAGTGCTCCAGTCAGCAGATATCCGTCGATTTGAGCTTGAGCGGTTGCTAGTTGCGCGCGAGCCGCGATGTAAGCTAGGTTAGTGTCGAAGTAAGTCCGCCGTGTAACCAGAAGCTGAATGAAGTCTTGCTCACCTGCCTTGTAGGCTTTCTCAGCCAAGTCCAATGTCTCTTGGGCGGCCGGCAATAGCTCGTTCAAATACATTTTTACTGCTTCTGCGGCTCGAGTGTATTCACCTGAGGCGACGGCAAGTCTTGCGCGAATCGCATTGTCGATGCGTTGGGCTTCTTGGATGGCGCGACAGTATTCAGCGCGGGCGGCGGCAATATTCCCTTGGTTCTTATTGAATACAGGAATCGGGGCTCCGACTTGCACATTCATCATGCCTGAGTTTGTGCCGTTATCGACGCCTGCTCCAAATTGCACACCCAGGTTAGGCAGTGGTTGTGATTCATGCCGACGAATTGCTGCGGTGGCTTGCCGAATGCGAGCTTGGGCCGCAGCATATTCAGGGCTGCTTGAGACTAAACCGTCTTCGATCGCTTTCCAGTCCTGGTCCACTGGTGTTTCTGGGAGCTCACCAGTGACTCCTTGCAACTGCATGTTAGGAGCCCCTGCAAGCGCTACGATCTCGCGAAGCCGAGCATCAAGCGAAGCTCGTAGTTGTCGGCGGTCAAGCTCTAGCTGTTTTAACTGCACCTGAGTCTGCAATAGGTCAATCTTCGATCCTTCGCCTGCCTGCATTCGTTTCTGCGCCGCGTCGACCCCTTGTTTCAAGAGAGTCGAGAACTGCTCGATTGCCGACAACTGTTGTTGAATGCGAACACTGTCGTAATATACGGTCTTAATGTCGGTTGTCACCCGAAGCTTTTGTGCTTCAAGCTCCTGCAACTGAGCTCGCAATGCTTCGTTCAAGACAGCGCGATTTAGTGCAAGCTTGTTACCTGTGATGATTTGCTGTTGAACGAACAGCAAATGCTGGTCGGTCCCGGCATCGGCAAGTTGTTGACCTTGGTAACCGACCATTGGATTGGCATAGAGCCCTACCTGCGTGCGATAGCCCGCGGCAATCTGTGTAGTCGCAGCGAGTTCCTTGATGGCTGGATTATTCGCAAACGCGAGCGACAGTAGTTCCTCGAGCGATGCTCCGCTGGCTGGTGCTTCTGCGGTTATTACCGGATCACCATCCACAACTTCGACCGATGCCGGTTTAACTTCGGTGGAGTCTACGAAGCTGGCATCACTGAATCCGGCCTGTCTCACCCGTTGATTTTCGAAGTTTGCATCAGGGGCAGAAGAAGCTACTTCACGATGGAATGGCGCACCCGTGATGTGCTCTGCATTGCTTGTAGAGCGAATTTGTCGCTCGACGCTACTGCAACCGAGAGCCATGCATACAAACAAGCATGCAATCCATTGAGCAAGAGTACCTAACATTGTGACCACTCCCAATTGCCGCAATTCAGGCTAAGAACGGTTCGCAAAATGCGAATCTAATGCGCCTGAACAGCGCCCAAACCAAACGAAATGCTCTAACGACTTAGCATCGGGTTCAGATCAAATGCGCAGCACGATTGGCAGCGAAGATGAAGCAAGTTTCGATCGCAGATTGAGATGATCGATATGACGCACTTGCGGTTGTAGCGGCTGAGCCGGAACCGGAAGTAGATAGGCTATCGTAGACTGAACAAGTTGAGGCACATTGGACGATAACAAAATCCCGTCGTCGATGCTGCCAACACAGTTTGGGCAATCCCGATGTGAACCTTCATCCTCGCCAGAGTGCGATTTGCCGCAACAATCAGTGCACTCTGCGTTCAGTGAATCATGAACGTGCGGATGTTCGTCCGATGTGTGCTCGTTCGCCAGTTCCACTATATTGTGAAGCAGGCAATGCCTACAAACCAAAGCTTGCGAAGGGAGCATCGCCATGATGATCGCAGCCACAACCGCGGCGTAACGAGCCATTCGCGGTGGTTGCTTGCAAAACATGGGAAAGGTCCGAAAATCTTATTCACAACTAAATGCCAGAACTTCTTCCATTACGCTATCGGGCGTTGAATACGTGCTAGTTTACCGAAAGTACTGATTGCAACGGTTTTTCGGAACAATCTTTGAACCGGCCTTTGCGATCAAAGAAGGGCCTCGTCAGCTACCACTGTCCGGGCTTTCCACCGTTTCGTCTCTTCCTTCGTTTCGACCTCATAAGGCTGCAGAAATTCGAATTCAACCAGTAGTCACGCGAGGTTTATTAAAATCGGTGGGGAAACCTTGACTAGTTATCTGAGCAGACATCGTTGACGGCCAATCTTATTGGCCGGCCGCTGCTGGCGAGCAAACATCAACTACGCTATGCACGTAACAGTCGCAATCCATTGGCGACGACTAGCAATGACGCTCCTGTGTCCGCAGCAATCGCACCCCAGAGCGTTGAATATCCTGTAAACGTCAGAAGCACAAAAATCGCTTTCACCGCCAGCGAAAACACTATGTTTTGACGAATGATTTGCAATGCTCGACGCGAGTGTCGAATCAGCCAAGGAACCTTGGCCAATTCGTCTGACATCAAAGCAATGTCGGCGGTTTCGATCGCTGCGTCGCTTCCGACGGCTCCCATAGCAATTCCAAGAGTAGCACGAGCCAGTGCGGGTGCATCGTTGACGCCATCACCAATCATGGCGACTGTACCGTACTGCTCTACCAATTTTGCGACGGCATCAACCTTATCCGCTGGCAAAAGTTCAGACTTCACTTCGTCGATACTTACCGCCCTAGCAACAGCGCTCGCCGTACCGGTGTTGTCACCAGTTAGCATTACGACCTTCTTAACGCCCAGCTCGTGAAGTTCGGCGATTGTATCGACACTCTCTGTGCGAATCGCATCACCTAGCGCGATGAACCCACAGACATGCTCATCGTTGCCAACCACGACGATTGATCGGCCTTCCAACTGCAACGCTTCCAGTTGCTGGTGGACTTCCGGTGTCTCCTGCCCGCGTTCTTCAAGATAGCGATGTGATCCAAGCCAATACAGCTTGCCATCAATAACGCCGCGAGCACCTTTACCTTGAATGATTTCGAATTGATCGACATCGGGCAAATCTGCCTTTCGCTTTAGCGCTTCGGTAACGATGGCTTGGGCCAATGGATGGGTACTGCCACGTTCCAGCCCTCCGGCGCGATGCAGTAGCTCTTGCTCGTCGTGACCATTCAAGGGAACGAGCTGGACAACGGACGGTTTGCCTTCGGTCAGCGTTCCCGTTTTGTCCAATGCGATAGCACGTAGCCGAGCTGGTATTTCGACGAACAAACCGCCCTTGATCAGAACCCCATGCCGAGCGGCCGAAGCCAGAGCGGCGACAATACTGACAGGTGTTGAAATGACAAGCGCACAGGGGCAAGCGATGACCAACAACACGAGCGCCCGGTAAAGAGACTCATTCCAGTTCGCCTGAAGCAGCAAAGGCGGAATGCATAGAACGGAGATTGAAGCCAGCATAACAAGTGGCGTGTAGATTGCTGCAAACTTCTCGACCCATTTCTCGGATGGTGCACGTTGTGACTGGGCGTCGCCAACCATCCGAATAATCTTCGCCAACGTCGTGTCTTCTACTAGCCTAGTCGTCTCGATTTCTAGAAGGCCATCACCGTTGACCGTACCGGCGAACACCGAATCATTGATCCTCTTTTCAACCGGAACGCTTTCACCGGTTATCGAGGCTTGATTGATACTGCTCGAACCGCTCACAACTTTGCCGTCTAGCGGCAGCTTCTCCCCGGGACGAACTACAACTACTGATCCAACCGGCACTTCCTCGGGCGACACTTCGCTTGTTTGACCATCGGCTTGCTTCAGGATCGCCCTTGGCGGACTTAAATTCATTAGCTTGCCGATTGCATTCCGCGCCCGACTTACACTCCAAGATTCGAGTAACAGCGAGAGCGAAAACAAGAATGCGACTGTCGCCCCTTCAGACCATTCGCCGATGCAGGCAGCACCAATTACGGCTACTGTCATTAACAGATTCATATCCGGCCGGAGCGTTATAAGAGAACGCCAAGCCTTGGGAAATACCATTCCACATCCGGAGGCAATCGCAATCGCATAGAGCAATCTCGCGAACCAAGTTGTCGCCATCGATTCCCCTGCGTTCGATGATTCGATCAAGTATCCGCTCAAACCAGCTACACCGCTGATAGAGGTCAACAGAGTTCGCAAGTTCGCAGCAAAGAACGATGGCTGCTCTGACCTCAATTTTTGTTCCCAGGGAATGGCTTTCAAACCACTTCGAGCGATCGCAGCCTCAATCTCGGCTGAACTAGATGAGCTCGTTGATAGATTGACTGTAAGTTTTGCGTTCAGAAGATCAAAACGGAGAGCTTCCTCGCCGACCAACGGAACAAGTTCTCGGTTGAGCAGCGCAACTTCCTCGGCGCAATCCATGCCTTCGATGCGGAATTGAAGAGGTTTTGACATCGCAGCCATTATTGAGTGCTTGGAAGAGTGTCCGTTGAATTTGGCGAATCGAACGCAAGCATGGGAAGGACGCTGCGAACCCAAAGGTCAAGTTCATGCTGAACCATTTCTCCAGTGTGGCGATTCACTTCGACTCCATTTTGGAATACGGCGATTATTGGATAACGATGGATCGAATACTTCTGTCGCAAGAATTCATTTCCTTCACAATCAACCACAACAACCTTCAAAGTGCTCTCATAGTGGGTTGCAATCGTATTGAGCAAAGGCATCATCCTTGTGCAGGGTTGGCACCATGGAGCGTGGAACATCACCAGGACTGGATCATGTGATTCGGAGATTTCGGTCGCGAATGACTTGTCATCAACTTGGATGACTTTCTTCGTACCGAAAGTTCTAGATTCTGGGGTATCTCCAAGTCGGAGATTAGCAATCCCCCACGTGACCACGACAGTTGCAACGAGTGCCAAAGTCGTGGTAGCAATAAGCACCTTTTTTCGTTTCAAAGGCTTGCCTTTCACTCTGTTGGTTTGGGTGGCTGACTTCCAGTTTTGGCCTCGTAGACGGCCGCAAATTTATCGAATCGCTTCGGACCACAGATAAAGCACTGCGACTCGGGGCGGTCATGTTCCTTACACCAGTCGCCGGATTCTTTAAACTTTGCCATCAGCGACTTGTCGCATCGAGCGCATTCGCTTTCAGGAACACCGTGCTCAACGCACCACCAGCCACCATGGCTGAGGTCAGCGTCTGATTTCGAATTCGTTGTACTTACTGGGGTTTCTGATTTCGTGCAGCCGGTGAAGCCGATTGCCGCAAAGCACAATAGCGCGATTGCTGTAAGCAAGTTGTAGCGAAACACGTTCAAATAAACTAACGGACTTTTCATCTCAAAACTCCTTCGGCCTGACCGAGGTAAAGGTTAAACATGGACTGCTGGTAAACCGCGAGAATCGAACGAACTCTCTGAATACGGTGCAACAGCGTTATCCGAGTCAAAAGGCGGAACAGGCTCCTACTGGCGACGATCGTTATCATCGTGGTCACCATGAGATCCTGGACTGCGAGAATTGAACACAACATAGAGTACGCGCAAGACGAGTAAGCTCATGACCATGGCACTTATCACACCACCAATTACGACTGTAGCTAACGGACGTTGGACCTCCGCCCCCATTCCATCGCTGAACGCCATGGGCACAAAGCCTAAACTGGCAACAAGCGTCGTCATGAGAATAGGGCGTAGTCGAGTCATGGCCGCTTCCTCGACGGCTTCGTCGAGTGACTTACCCAACCGACGCAACTGCCTGATGGTCGACACAAGCAGCATATCGTCTAATACTGCTACACCTGAGAGCGCTATGAAACCAACAGCAGCCGAAATCGAAAATGGCATATCGCGTAGCCAAAGTGCGACAATACCACCGATCCATGCGAACGGGACTCCCGTGAAAACTCGCAAAGAATCGATCCAATTGCGGTATGTAATGTAGAGCAAAGTTAGTATCAGCAAGAGTGCCACTGGGACAACAATCATCAAGCGTGTTTTTGCCCGTTGCAAGTGTTCGAATTGGCCTCCCCATTCGACGCGATAGCGACCGTTAGGTAAGGCAACTTTAGATTCAATCACTTGTTGAGCTTCTGCAACAAAGCCACCCAGATCACGTCCGCGAACGTTAGCTTCAATGGTGATGCGTCGTTGATACCAATCTCGCTTAATCGTATTGGGGCCTTTGACCTTCTCAATGGTTGCCAATCGTGACAACGGTATTCGCTCACCGGTCGCGGTTCCTAAGAGGATTTGACCAATTGCTTCCGGGCTAGCGCGAGCATTTTCGGGCAATCGAACGATAAGGGGAAAACGCAACTGCCCTTCGAAGACTTCGCCGACGTTGTGCGTGCCCAGTGCCCGAACGAGGTTCATTACGGAACTTGCCGTAACGCCATAACGAGCAATCTCATCTTGCTTGATTCGAATCTGAAGCACCGGCTGGCCGGTTACTTGTTCGACCTTTACATCTACTGCGCCAGGAACTGCATTTAGCGCCCGTTCGATTTCTGATGCTTTGGCTACCATCAAATCGAGGTCGTCGCCGTAAAGGATGGCTGCGACATCGGAGCGAACACCGGAAATCATCTCATTCATCCGCATCTCGATCGGTTGCGACAGCGCTAAACGAGGCCCTGGCATGTCCCTCAATTGTTCTTGAATCAGCCTTGTTAGCTCTTCTTGATTTGCTGCCCGTTTCCAGCGGCTTCGAGAATGAAGAGTAATAAACAGGTCTGTAAGCTCGGTTCCCATCGGATCGGTCGCCACCTCCGCAGTTCCGACGCGACTCCAAACATAAGCGATCTCATCGGGAAAATTATCAAGGAGTACTTGCTCCATTCGGGTGTTGTAACGGATGGTTTCTTCCATCGTCGTGCCAGCAAGTCGCACGACATTCAGAGTGATAGCGCCTTCAGATAGTCGCGGCACAAATTCAGACCCAAGATTGGGAGCCACAAGCGTAAAAACACTAACCAACATCAGTAACGCAGCACCGACAACCCAGCTTTTGTGGTGCATCGTGAATCGCAGAACAGGAGCATATAATCGCTTCAGCGCCCTGACCAAAAACGGTTCCTTCTCCTCGACTCTCTTCGGAAGGAAAAGACTAGCTAAGACTGGCATCAACGTTAGCGACAAAACCATCGATCCTGCCAATGCCATAATGACTGTCCACGCCATCGGCCGAAACAGTTTTCCCTCAACTCCCTCAAGCGTGAGTATCGGTAGGTAAACAATCATGATGATTAGTTCCCCAAACATCGTTGGCTTACGAACTTCGATCGCCGCGTCGCGTATAATCTGTAAGCGAGTACGGTCATCTGTGCGGTGAGCTAAGTGCCGGACACAGTTTTCGATCATGACGACCGAGCTATCGACAACAAGTCCAAAGTCGATCGCACCCAAACTAAGCAAGCTAGCGGCAATTCCAAACTTAAGCATGCCTGAAAATGCAAAGAGCATCGATAGAGGAATTGCTAGAGCTACAATGATGCCAGCTCTTAGGTTCCCCAAGAAGACAAATAAGACGGCGACCACCAGCAAACCGCCTTCAAATAGGTTCTTTTGAACGGTATGGATGACTTGGTCGATCAGTTCCGTTCGGTCATACACGGTTCGAAGCTTCACGCCTGAAGGCAAACTCGATTGGATGGAATCGACTTTTTCTTTTATCGCTAAAGTTACGTGGTGACTGTTTTCGCCCATTAACATGAACCCAAGCCCAAGAACGGCTTCACCGCGTCCGTTCGCTGTAACTGCACCGCGACGAATTTCGTGGCCGATCTCGATGTCGGCTACGTCGCGCACAAACACGGGGACGCCATCTTCTGAAACGATGAGGATGTCTTCGATTTCTTTCAAATTCACAGTTCGTCCAACGCCGTGAACGAGCAACATTTCGCTGCCATCGATCACCGTTCCGCCGCCAACATTCTCGTTGTTCGATTGGATTGCGTCGGAGACTTGTTCGAAGGTAAGGCCGAACTTAACAAGTCGCTCCGGGTCGAGCCTGACTTGGTACTGTTTCTCATAACCTCCCCAACTGTTGATTTCAGCGACGCCTCGAACGGATCGCAGTTGTGGCTTCACAATCCAATCATGAATCGTGCGAAGTTCGGTCATGCGGCGAATACGCTCTTGAGCAGGGATCTTTGAAAAATCGACACCATCGTATTCCAACACGTAGTGAAAGACCTCACCCAATCCCGTAGAGACCGGCCCCATCTGCGGACGCGCGATACCTTGTGGCAATTCCACTGTCGAAAGACGCTCGTTGATCAATTGCCGGGCAAAATAGATATCGATATCGTCATCGAAGATTACAACGACTTGTGAGAGGCCGAACTTAGAAATGGAGCGAAGCTGCTGGAGTCCAGTTAATCCGCTGATCGATTGTTCGACCGGAAATGTAATCTGTCGCTCGATCTCTTCGGCTGCTAGTGCTGGAGCGACCGTGTTGATCTGAACCATTACTGGTGTGGTGTCCGGGAAAGCATCAATGTCCAATTGATTGAGCGACAAGATACCAACGATCGCAGACACAAGTGTCGCTGCAATGACCGCGCCTCGATGCTTTAGTGCTGAATCAATAATCAAACTTAGCACAGTATCTAGTTCCTATTCTGCGCAGCAGTCGCAGCCTGCACCAAGGTTGTTCTTGAGTAATTGTGCTCGCAGCACGTCGCTTCCGGCCGTTGCTATGACTTCACCCGGCAATACGCCAGAAATGATTTCGGTGCGTTTTCCGTTGGTTGCTCCAAGACGCACGGATCGAACGTGAAAAACCTTATAGCTCTCTGGGCTCTTGAAGTAATCTTTGTCGCGAACGAAAACGATCTGGCAGCATCCTTCCCAATGAGTTGCTTCGCTCGGTATCACAATCGCATTTGGCTCGTTGCGGAGTATAACTTCGCCTGTTCCAAATGTTTCATTTCTCAAGTTTCCATCACCATTCTCTAGGGCAGCACGTATCTGGATCATCCGAGTCGTCTTGTCGACCGTTGTGCTTATCCAATCGATAACTCCGGCAGAAACGCTTCGCATGCCGTCGCTGTGGAATTCAACGGTCTGGCCGAGTTGCAATTTAGAGGCGTGCTCCTGGGATACACTTAGAAGTAGCCACATTCGACTGGTATCAGCAACCTGAAACAGGTTCTGAGTGGTATCGACAACTTCTCCTGGAGATGCACCACGTTCGGTCACAATTCCGTCCAGTGGTGAGTAAATTGGTAGTAAGTTCGAACTCGATTGAGAACCCATCTCCTTTACGATCGAATCAGGAATGCTCAAGAACCGCAGTCGATCCATCATCTGAGCTTCCGTCAATCCATTGAGAGCATCAAGACGTATCTCTAGCCCAAGGTTGCGAAGGGACTGTTCTGCGCTAAGCACATCCGCTTGAGCTTTTGAAGCTGCTGCCCGAGCGTTTAACAGCAGCGATGTAGGTACAGCGTCTTTGGCTTGCGTCAGTCGGTCGACATTACTGACCTGCAATCGTTGCTCGATTATGGAACGCATCAACGATGTCTTGAGATTACCAACCTCTGCGGCGTCGATTAGAGCTAGAATTTCTCCACGAACGACGCGGTCTCCCAGGTTCTTCCGAACCAACGCCACACTCCCTTTCGCTCGAGAAGCCAAGTTTGCCAGTCGAGTTGGATCGTAAACGACTGAACCGCTGCCACGGATAGATTCTACGATCGTGCCTCGCTCGACAAGCTCCACGTCAACGCCAGCCTTCTTCGCGGCTTCAACTGAGGCGAACTGAATTCTTGATTGATAGACCTTGCACTCGCTGTTGTTCGCCTTGCGATTCCATGCTGCTAGAGCCCGATTGGCACTTTCGATATCTGCGTTTTCAATTTCGGGTACCGATTTCAGTTGGGCGACATCGGGATGATGCAGTACGCAATTGTGAACGCCATGCGTTTCGCACCATCCATAATCCGCACCTTTGGGCATCAGTGAAGCGTCGCATTGAACGCAGATCGATTCAGGAACACCATGTTCTTCACACCAGTCGTCCACCCGGCTGTCGACACGGCCAATCAAACTTCCGAATTTTGGTAGTTTCCAGTCGCTTCTGTGGCCGTAAACGAAGATCGCTACGAACCCGAGCAACGTCAATAAAGGACCTATGCTTTGGACAAGACGCTTCAATTCAATTCCAGTTCGAACGCGACGGGCTGTTGGTTCTTCTGATGTAGAGGCTGAACGCAGGGCGTTGTCTCTTTCTGGTGACCTAGCCTGTTGTTCTGCGCTGCTAACGCTCTGTTCGATCAATGTGCGGTTCATAGCGCACTCCGTGGACTTGAATTGTGAATGGTTCATCGCTACCAGAGGCAAACGATTAGAAATCGTCGGCTGTGTAGCTCGGGCCAAAAAAAGCAAACGCAAGAATCGCATTTGCCCGCGAAGAAGAGCTTCGCTAGATCAAAAGATTGCAATATGCGCGCAGCAACTCACGGCCATGGAGTTTCGTTTGGCAGAGCCCATCGACTGAAGCAGGCAATCGGTTTATCCGCTTCGAGATCGCGAAGAAACAATCGTCGAGAATTACGAAATGTCGGTCGAGAGTGACGACATTAAGCTCTTCCCCATGTAGCACAACTGCTCCACCGCAGAAGCAATTGCAAGAATCCGAGCCGGGATCACACGGTGGTGCAGCGGGACCATTTTCCAAGGGCGTTGAGGCACACACATCTGAGCAGCAACCGCAAGTAGCGACAGATTCTACCTGCGAGAATCGTTCATGAGTCGCGCAAGTGCCTACGCAAAGCGCTGGGCAAAGCAGCACTTGGATAGACATCAGCAAGCGAATCAAAATTGAAGTCAAGACCCAAACTCCGGAAAACATGCCTGTAATTGTACGAGGATAAGTCCCCAAAATCAATG
>JAFLCP010000061.1 GCA_017303505.1 Planctomycetota bacterium
GTGACAGAACGTGGCTTCAATGAGGCCGCGATATGGAAGTCGCGGAAATCGGGTCTACTTTTCAGGATGAGCGAGCGCTATCTACAGCTTCAATGAGGCCGCGATATGGAAGTCGCGGAAATAGGTGTCTTCTCAGACCCAGTAAATCTAGCAAAAACGCTGGTGCTTTGCGAGCGGCTGGTTTTGGGGAGATCGAGTCTATGCGTCGATGACATCTTCAGGACTCCAAATAGGGCCAATTTTCCAGGGATTTTTGCGTTGCGAGCGGTGACGGGGGTTTCTACAGCACTCCGCCGCTCGCGAAGGAATTGTGACCAATACAGCCCAAGAAATTGATAACTATATTGTAAATGCAATGATACCAAGAGGTAAGAATTGGTCTACAGATCCAGGTGCAAAAAAAGGTCAAGTCCGCAGGTGAACAGGGCAAGTCCCGTGGTGAGCCCGATCGAATGATACACTCCAGCTTGTGTCGCCCCGTCGAGACTAAATGCAACAGACACAACACCAAAACTATGGCAACGGAGAATGGGATGCGGTGAGGTGGTACCGGGGGATGCCTAGCCGACGCATGCGCTCTGGCTACGGGCTAAACGATCCCACCCCTATAAATCGATACCAACAACTACCGTGTCACAAATACCGGATACTCCTCGATCTCACCACTCACCACTCGAGCAAGTAATCGCGTTTGGATTTCCAACAACCGACGATAACTCACCCGATAATCAAACAATGGATGCGTTACCAATTGATCCATCCGCTGCTCATAGGCGCGAAAGAATGCCTTGCGACCACTATCGGTTAATGTGACCCCCTTCCCCGCCGGAAAGAAATGCTCGGGATATACCATCCGATTGTTGATCGCACTCAACACCGCCGACTCCGCAATCAACGGTCGAAAAGGTTCCATCAAATCCAACGCCAACGCCGGACGACCAGGCCTCGGCAAATGATAGAAACCTAAATAAGGATCAAAGCCCACCGACGCTGCCACAATCGTCAAGTCTTTCGCTAACATCGAATAGGCTAACGACAACAACGCATTTACCGGATCACGCGGCGGTCGCCGATTCCGCTTGCGAAAATCAAAAGTGTATTGCGGCGCCTCGCTCACCGCTGACATCGGATCCACCGGCTCGTCGCCCGGTTTAATCATCCCCGCAAAATTCTGAAAATAGACCCGCGCCGCAGCCCCCTCGATCCCCAACAACTCATCGGCCCGCTCCGCTCCCTCGACTCGCTTCATCAAAATCTTCAGCTCCGTCACCGCACTCTCCGGCGGACTGACATGATTTCGCATCAACATCGTGCGCTGATTGCGGATTTTTCCAATCACTAATTGCTTCGCTAACCCCAAACACCATTCCGCTTGATCCGCCAAGCGAAACTGCTGCCGTCGCAACAGAATGTTCTTTAGCCCCGTTCCCTGTAACATCCCATAAAAATAGCCGTGCTGCGAATGCATCACCAACGGGATATCTAACTCTAACAAAGACTGCATCGCCTGGGTCGATATCTGAATATTCCCGAACACCGAAACTTGATTCAAATCTCGCATCCGAATCTGCTGAATCACCTTCCCATTTTCCTTCACTTCCAGCATTTCGGATTTCTTGCCAACCGATAATCCTTGCGTATTCAAATACAATGGCTTCAAATCGTCGCGGGGTGTGGCCGGCAAGCGAACAGGATTCGAGGTGCCGGTCGATTTACCGTTGGGAACATGAACTGCGTCTCGTTGACTGGGTTCTCCTGCGTTAGGTGCCCTTTTTCCCAATGCAGTTTGGCAATGATGTGTTTCGTCAGGCAAACATACTGCAGATAACGAACAGCCGATGCACTTCGGACTCTGAATCAAAGGTGGCGGTGCAAACGGAAAATCAGCCACGCGCCGCGCTTCTTGAATCGCTTTCTCGCTGCGGGCAATCAATGCCTCAGTGATCGGAACTTGCACACGTTGCCGCGTTTGCTTGTAATACACTTCCGCCCGATCGCATTGAAATCCATTCTCGCGAAGTATCAAAGCTTGCAAACACATCTGCACTTGATCGGCAGGCCAAGCTAAAAGATCCCCCTCGTCGGAATAACGTGGATGCCCCTTCTTATAGTCAATCGGAGTTGCAACTTCTCCTTGCACTTCAATCAAGTCCAACTTGGCGATGACCCCCAAACGATCATTGGCCAACATCACACTGCGAGCATGAAAGGTCTCGTCGGAAATAGGTGTGTCATCCGACTCTCCGTCCAACGTACTTTCGGGTAATGTCTCTTCGGAAACGCCGTTTTGGGCAAGTGCATTTTCAGACGATAAAACTTCGGAGATGGGAGTCTCATCATCCGATTCCGCCAGGGCAAATAGTGGATAGGGATCGGCGGGTGTTTGCGAAGATTTGGGCGACGCTGACTTGTTCCCTTTGCGTTTTACCGGGAGCGGATCGGTTTTTGCATCAACACGCGAATGTACCGCTACACCTTCCGTCGTGTGCGCATTATGTTCGAACTGACCTTCGACATGCATCAAGTAAAACAGCCTAGGACAATAGACAAATTCATTGATCATACGAGCCGGTAGGTAGTTCGCATCTTGCTCTGCGCAAGTTGGATCGTCATTGGGTTCAGGTGTAATCATCGGTAGATAGCTCTGGGGACTTAGATGACGTAACAAGGTGAAGCGACATTGGAATAGGGTTTTCCAAGCGCTTCGATCACTCGATCGCCACGTCCGGCAGCTGGTCCGAGATCGACAAATAGAACTTGATCGTGCAAATGATGGATGATCGTTTTCAATTCTGCTTTGAGCGTTTGTAGATCCATTTCGCTCAATTGACATTCGAAGACAGAATATTGGAGATGGTCACCCCAATTGCGCATCGTTTTGAAAACTTTGCGAAGACGTTTGTCGTCGCATATGTCATAGGTAACCAGATAAATCTTTCGCATTGCATACGCCCTCGACCGTGGATGAAAAATTTCCGTGGAGAGTGTTGGGCGATTCCATTCGAAGGCTGGTCGCAGCCCATCAGAGTAGTTCGAATGGGGATTCGAACTACTCTGATGCAGCTATCAGCCGCCTTCTAGCATAGTTAACAGATTTGCTTCAACCTATTTTTCAATGAGCGAATTGGGGCAATATAACAAATTGCGCGGGAGAAAACCAGGAAGTTTGAGGGGGGAGTACGTAGTGTGGGTCTTCGACCCGCACTATGTATAAAAACAGTTTTTCGTAGTGCGGGTCGAAGACCCACACTACATGTGAAGACGATGTTTCGTAGTGCGGGTCGGAGACCCATACTACGGGCGCGGGTCGGAGACCCGCGTTACTCGTTAGGTTTCTTCATGGACTCTCGATAGTGATCGATGAGGGCTTCGACTTGCAGCTTGCGAGTTTGCAAGGGCATCAGTTTCTCTTGCAATAGTTCCGCCCGCTTTTGTAGTAATGTTAATTGCCATTCTTTGCGTTTCGCGTCAGCTGAACGTTGATACTCCTTACGCAACTCACCTAATTCCTCATCCAGTAGCTTGTGGCGCAATACCAGTTGCGCTAAGCGACGTGTGGTCTCGGTTAACGGTTGCTTTCGCTCGGCGTCGGCAATCGTTTGCTGCACCGCTAACGTCTCTTGGGTGCTTTGCAATTTCGTTTCCAATTCTTGGATAAGTGCTTTTTTTCGATCCATTTCCGTCGATGAGATTGAACCCTTTTTGTACAATAGCTCAAACTTCTCGATCTCCGCGCGAGCTTGTTCGATTTGGACGACAGTAATCTTAATTTGACTCTCTAACTCTTTGATTTTCAGGTCTGCCACCGGTGCTAGGGGAACCGCCCCCTCCTTCGACAACTCTTCAAGAACGGCCTTCTCAGTCGCCTCTTCCCAGCGAAGTCGCTGCAATTCGCTTAAACAGCTTTGCAGTAAAGTTAAGGTCGTTTCTGGGGCTACAGTCGCCTCTGCCATGGCAGATTGCAGTTCCTCAATCTTCGCCAAAAGTTCTTTGTTCTCTTCACTCAGTTTGGTTTCCACACGTGACAAAACCTCTCGCTCTACTTCTAGTTGTTGTAAAGCCGTCGAGATGTTTCCCCATGCCCCGCGAATCTCCGTCCCCACATCTTGGGCATGGCCACGGTTCAAGCTCCAACCGAGCGAGAGCGTCAGGAAAACCACAAGCATCAAAAATCGCCGCATAAAATCTCCCTTCAAAATTCAAACGTAAAGTGTTCTCTATAAATTCTCAGCCAACCATTGCTGCAAGACTTGATCGCGGGCAGCATTTCGTTTCGCATTGACCCAGCCTTGTTGCAACTCTCGGTCAGCCGTTTGTGTTTTGGTATAAATCACGGTTTGTGTATCGATCTTAGATTCGGCAAGACCCTGCTTATCCAATTCATTCTGTTCATTGGGCGATACGTCAACGGCGACCGAGTTTTTCTCCAATTTCAAGGGAGCTGCATCGTTGACCCACGTTCCTACCCAAGCGACCAACATGATCGCGCCTACCAAGACGCTTGCTGTAGTTGCTATCTGAAATCGCGCATTCCGCTTTTCTCTTGATTGTGACAACGCATCAAATGTTAAACCCGTGACGCCGGCGGAAGGAGGTTCGCGTTTACCCCAATCTTTCAGTCGCGATTCCAGGTCGTTGTCTCGCTCGTTGGGTCCGTTCATCATTTCACCTCCCTTCGCGCTGGATTCAATTGCTGCGCCAAACGTTCTTTGGCGCGATGTAAGCGTACATACAAATTGTTTTCCGAGATCGACAAAATCTGTGCGATCTCCGCGGTGCTCTTTTCTTCCATATAGGTCAACACGAGTATCTCGCGGTCTGCTGATTTCAATTGAAGGAGTGCTTGTTGCAATTCGTTCCAAGCTTGTGTTTGATCGTGAGGCTCCAGTGACGTAACTACTTGAGCGTTGCGTTTCTCTTCAAACAAACCATCCAACATCTTCCACCACCGGTAAAGGCTACGGCGATGATTACGGCATTGATTTACGGCGATGGTGTAAAGCCAGTTTTGAAGCGAAGTTTGCTGCGTAAACTGGTGCGCTCGTTGCCACGCCTTGAGAAAAACTTCTTGCGTTATGTCGTCGACATCACTGGACCAAGCCGTTAAACGACCGATCAGGGCCCGAATGCCTGATTGATAACAATCGAGTAAATCGTGGATGGCTTCTTCGTCGCCGCCAGCAACTTTCCTCATCCACGCCAATTCGTCGCGACGAATTGGCGTGGAATCCGCGACAGAATCGGGAGGCTCTTTCCCGTGGCCGCTGCGCGAATTGTTGGGGGTGAGCGGCATCCGGTTTCCCACTAAAGCCTATCGTCATGTGCCCATGTGTTGGTTTTCGAGATAAACACCGACGAAACTGATTTCTTACAGCTCACGGCCAAAAATGGGAAAAAAGAACATGAGATCCCCAAAGGTGGTAAAGCGGCACGCCGAAAATGGAGGTTCTAGCGATAGGACAGCCACGCAGTAGCAGTGCAAGCCTCGCGGGCTCGCACACGCAACCAACGCGCGTGTAGTTGGGGCGGAAAGCTCAGTTGTGTTTCCTTCTTTCCCGATGGTACAAGGATCGATGTGTACGCGATCCAATCGCCGGTACCCATTAGATCGAGTTCGATATCAAACGCGATATCTTTTTCCTGATCGTGGACCAGCTTGATGGATCGATTCGAATAACCCCACATCAAATAGGGATCGCTCACTTCATTTTTGCTAACGGCCTGTTCTTTCCAAGGACCACCTTCTCCTACCGGCTTACCAAGCTTCCATAGATCATCGATCGCGCCTAGCCACAAACCCGTCTTGCCATCATCGCTGCGAATGATATGTGGATTGGTAGTTGTATCTGCAGAGATACCGCTTAGAACCAATAAGCCTCGATAGCTTCCGAAATCGGTGATCTGCAATGAGTGAGATGCGATGGGACGCAACTTGGCAAAGCCATCTGCGTTCTCGGCCGGAAGTTCGAAAAAGGTTCCTCCCACATTGAGCATGTCGCGTTCGGTTGCCACCTCACGACATATTCTCTGTTTGCCTTGTGCGATGAACGAATCAAAAGCTTGGTTCGCTCGCGGAAGACGCCAACGACGTCCACGGTCGTCCACGATCAGTATGCTGGCTGCATCCAGCTGAATCACATCTTTGGGAATCGGAGCTTTACTGCGCAACCATTCTTCTGCACCTTGATCTTTCACTTTGCGCAGTTTGAGTTCTCCGTCCAATTCGTAGTAATCCGCATCGGTAGCAAACGCAAGTGTCCGCTTATTTTCGCCACGAATTCGAAAGATGCCGCCATGATTCGCTTTGTCGTCAACGCGAGCGACACCATCAAATATCTCGTCCGCTTTGCTGTTGCGAATCTCGTCATTCGCCAAGGTCACGATCAGACTAAAATTATTACTGCTACGTTCCACCGTGAACTGAAACCATTCGACATCACCTGGAATCTCTTTGCGTTCCGTCGTCTTGTGTTCATGGTCAACGATCCACGCGGTGCGATATTTCCAACCTGCCACTAAAAACGAATCGCTTTTATCGCCGGGTTGAACTTTATCATGTAACCACACGGCTCCGCTGGCGGGTGTCGGACCAAGTTGATCGAGTCGGCTCGGTTCGATGAACCAGAGATTGCTTTGCGATTGTCCCACGCTATCGATGTTACCTTTCACTTTGCGGGTATTTAGAAACTCCGATTTGGCCGAATCGTCGCAACCGAGCACCAAGCGATCACCCCAACGGCAAAAATCGCCAATCACTTTCAGATAGGCAGAGCGTGGTCGAATGCCGGTTGGATTTTGCGCTGAAAAATTTTTCGGAAATCTCCAAAATGCACCATGCATGGTCATCAGCAAATCTTCTTCACCAATATCTCGAATGCGCGGCCATTCTGTATTCCACCCATGGGCTCCGTCATAGCTATGGCTGACTTTGGGGAGACGAAATGACGACCACTTGCCATCTTCCAGCACCATCAAGATCAACGATTTTGCATCCCAACCAATGCTCCAAGCTGGACCATTGGTATCGCCACCTAAGATCCCTTTTGGGCCTGTCACTTCGGTGAATTGATTGCGGCGGATCAATTTCCAATCGTCACCCGCTTTGAACCATTCCCCCAAAGCTCCACTGGGGGTCGTTGGATCCGTGGTGACTCGTGGATCGCGATCGCCATTGTTCGCATATATCAAGCGACCCTGCGTCGAATAAAGTCCCTTGCCATGGTAACCAGGAAGCTTCGATTCCAATTGTGATAGTGATGTCGTGGGGGCAAAGTTCGTAGGTAGCTTATTGCCATCGCGGATCAGTGATGTGACCTTGAGTGTGTGAACGTCGACTTCGTACAAACCTTCTTCCATGGTAGCGAAGAAAACTTTATTCGCAGGATCGGTTAAGTGTCGTGCATTGCCAGTGAGTCGACCAGGCATTGCAGTAGGTGGGATAACGCGCACATTTGAATTTGAGTCGATTACATAGGGCCCAATAAAGAGTTGTTGCGACTCGGCATGGACCATACGATTGGCGGGTGTGCCACCGACGCTTTCACTACGCACCGTCTGTTGAAGTGTCGGTGAGATTTGATAGAGCTTATCGCTTGATCCAAACGGCAAATGAGGACCGTAAGTGATAACCCACAAGTCTCCATTCCAGGGAACCACAGCGCCCGTGCCACATTCATTTTCGTTATTGAACATGGCCAAAGATGGATAGATGCCACTCAAAGAAACAGGCTCCTCGCCTTTGATTCTTTGGAGGTCGCCTAACGTCCAACCCATCACCCAGACCAAAATCAAGCCATATCGCATGCGATTCATTTCAACCTTCGTCCTTTTTGTGCAACTTGAACTTGCACATAGAATAGCAAAATAAGAGTCGTTTCCCTGGGGGGCACATTAACTTGCAACTCTTTTTTGGAACGGATTCCGGGGATGAGTGTCTTTTTTGCGTCCACCTAGCCTCCGCTACGCTCCAGCTACGGGGTAAACGATCCCCGATTACTGAAAAAACGCTCGTGGATTTCGATTCGTTCTTGAGTTGAGTGATGGCTTACCCGGGTTCAAAAATTGTCGCGGCTGAAGTACATTTGCACATGGTACGACGCAGTTTGATTTAAGACGTCCAAATTGCAATTGGAACTCTCCTGTCTTCATCACACGCGATCCAAGATGTTAGCCGTTCCATAAAGCGTAAAGATGCAAGACTCACTTCATTTGGTATTTCCGCTCTTATCGAGCATTCTTTTTGTCTTGGCCGCGACCTATGCGCGGAAGGCAACCTCGCTGGGCGTAACACCCTACACGGCCACTGCTCTATCGAATTTCACTCTGGCGATCATCTGGTTAGTGATTGGTCTATCGCAAGACGCGTGGATACCGCTCGGTTCACTTTGGCAAGCGGTATGGATCGGGGCTGCTTTTGTTACGGGGCAATTAGCGACCTATCTCGCGTTTCGTTTAGGTGATGTTTCGTTGGCCACGCCCGTCTTTGGCGTCAAGATCATCATGGTGGCCTTCCTGAGTTCGATGCTCGCGGATCAGGGGATAACGACAAGCATTTGGACCGCGGCCGCATTGGCAACGGTAGGCGTGGCGGTGATTCAGTTTGGTGCCAGTGCAAATTCTGAAACCAAATTGACCGCTCGACGAGCGGCCTTCTCGATCGGCTTTGCTCTACTAGCGGCAACCTTGCT
Source organism: Planctomycetota bacterium (assembly GCA_017303505.1). Lineage (GTDB taxonomy): Bacteria > Planctomycetota > Planctomycetia > Pirellulales > Pirellulaceae > JAFLCP01. Next base: position 8,688 of record JAFLCP010000061.1, read on the forward strand.
CTCGATATTTGATATTGCCGTTCAGCGAGCCGGCAAAGAACATGGTGCCCTCCCCTTCCTCTCGACGATGTTTGTCTCTGTAGGAGTTTTGTCGTTAGGTCTTTTGCCTTGGACGAACTCGGTGGCGCAGATCAGGTCCATTGGTGCAAGTAAGCCGCTGTTGTTAGCAGCTGGATTTATGGCAGCACAAGGTTTGAGCGTCACCTATGCTTTGGGGCAATTTGGTGACGCAACTCGCATCAATATTGTCTACTCCCTTCGCGGTTTGTGGTCCGTACTGTTCGCTTGGATTGCGGCTCGATTCCTGGCCAAAGCTGGGAGTGGTATGTCGCGCAGTACGCTTTTATATCGGTTTATCGGCGCTGTGATGGTGACGCTGGCAATTGTCATTGCGCTGATACGGTAATCAATAACAATTGCGACTCATTTCTTTTGGCTTGGATCTGCAGGTAATCTGGCTTCATCAAGAAGTGCTTTACCGTCAGGATATAGTTCCAAGAACTTTTCGTGGTAAACCTTGTATTCGCGGATAAACTCAGGGCGAGCTTCTGGGTATTCTTCCGACTCTGCAATACGGCGTTTGATTTGCTTTAAGGATTCGAGCATTAGTTGCTGACCCTTCTTCAACTCCCCTTTGCCTTTCCAGATCTCTGCCAAAATTGCAACTTCTTCGTCGAGATAATCCTCGACGCCTCTTGTATCGAGGACCTTGGAAAGAATGCTCTCAGCCAACGCATGATCGCCCGCTTTGAATGCGATGATACCGAGTTCAGAGTAGCTGTAGTCCTCGCGGCGATAGGGTTCCATGGTTTTGATCAACTGGATCACATCGGCTTGCCGATTTCTCTCGATGAGTATCTGGGAATAGGTTTCGAGCATACGTCCCAAGGCTGAATACGAATCGTATATATCCTCTTTGTCTTCGAGTTTGACTTTTGCCGCCTTATCAATAAGCTTTTCATAGAGAGTGATCGTCGTTTCAGTTTTATCGGCGCCTTTCAGTTTGACCACCGAATCGACATAAGAATCAAAATGCGGCTGCAATTTGCCGTACGACCCGAGGAGTTCAACTTGACGTGTTGTAGTTGCCTGATCGAATTCGTCGAGCAGTTTTTCAAAGGCTGTTACGATTTCTTCTGGCGTTCGTGGTTTTGGACCATTGTTCAGAAACTCTTTGCGGTTATTGGCATCGAGGGTAAGTTGAAGCAATTGTCGTCCGAGATGAATCTCGAGAATAACCCCATCGATATAGTCACCATCTTGATCTGCGGGTTGTTCCGACTTAGGGTACCAGCGGGTTCGAGGGCCATCGAAAACAACCCATCCCTCTTCACCATTCAGTTTGGCTGATGCCAGAGCCAGATTGTGGTTACGCAAATTGAGTTCGCCATTAGCTGAAACGGTCTTAATTAATTTCGCTTCGGTGAGTGGTTCACCCTTCCATTGTCGAAGCCATTGTTCCGGGCCCGGATCTAATATCTCTTCCTCGTAGGATTCTTGGAGCAAGTCTTGGTTCTTACATTCGAAGTAAGCATAAATGGCATATACGTCTTCGATCGGTCTTCTGGTGAAGTTGTGATAAAAAAAGCACCAAGTCATGGGGCCGACCATACCGATGTCGACATCATCCGGCTCGAGGCCTGTCGTATCTTTCTTGGCATAGCGAATCAACCAAACTTTTTTCATTTCGCCTGATGGAGGCCACGGTAGTTCACGCTGATCAACGATTTCTAGTTCATCCGGAATATCGGCCAGTTCGTTGGGGTGCTGAAGCCACCGCGAAAACTCGGCTTTGGCAGCAAAATTGGGTTCCAAAGCGGCTTCAGGAATGGCGTCCTTCTTTTCCAATTCTTCCAAATAGTCTTTGGCTTTTGCGGCGTAATGGACGTCTTTGCAAAATTCAGCCAGAGCCTCAGTGCCGAACTTGAACTTAGCTTTGGCGGCCGCCCAGGCTGCTTCGAGTTGGATATCTTTACTTTCATTTTTCATCGCTGTCTTCAACAGCCGTTCTCGGTCGTCGCTGTTGATAAAGGCTAAAGCGACGGTCGCATCAAGGGCGCGACCATTCTCTTCATATACTTCGTCAAGGTCAGACTTAGGGGGCGTTTGAACCAGCCACTCTTCTAGCTGTTTGTGCCCAGCTGGAGTGTCGAACGGATGGTCGCTAATCGAATCGGTAAGCATCAGTTCGTTGGCTTCACTAAGCAGTTTGGCCGCGATGCGTTCGTCTGGAAGTGGGGCTCGAATGGCCCGCAGAGTGGATTCCCCAATTGGGTTCACATTCGTGAGTTCGCTGAAGATGTGATTCCACCAATAACTATCGGGAGCGAGAGGCCGCCGCGTGGCCTCAACAATCCGTTGTGCTCCCTCTTTCGATTGAAAATGGGCCATAATCTTTAGAGCGTAGATTAAGTCCTCTTCGTTCTCGACTTGATTTAACGCAATGATGGCATCGTAGGCCTTCAATAATTCCGGAATACCCTTCTCTTGAAAGACTTTGTACGCAGCACTTTCTTCGAGTTCGCAGTTTTCAAAACAACTCGTCAACAGATAGAACGCAGAATTGTTGTCGTTTTCCTTCGTTCGCTGAATGAGTTGTTGTGGTGTCTGTGTAGCCAAGGCATTGACAACCGCTTCCGCATCGCGGCGCACCGAAATGGTGAGGTCATCAATTGTCAGTAACTCTTTGGCAAGGTCACCACCTTGCGCAAGCCCGCGTTGAATCGCTCGCCGCAGTGGGCTGCTCAAGCGAGACGCCGGCGGTTGTGACGATTTAACGTCATTTTCTTGAGCGAATAGACTTTCTGAAATGCCGGAGTGAAACCAGCCCGTCGCGGCCAAAGAGAGTGTGAGTATCAAAAAGAAAAATGGATGTGTTCGCATGTTGTAATGGCTGCCTTGCGATCGTGATTCGGAATGTCTGCTTGCAATTATGGTTTTACAGTCGGATCTGCCGGTAAGCCAGCGGAATCCAACTTGCTTTTTTCATCTGGGTAAAGCTCTAAGAACTTTTTATGTAGATCTTGATATTTCTGAATTTCAGTCGCATTGAAATTAATTCGATTGGTGACGATCATGCGTTTTCGTAGCTGCTTTAAGCAGTCTATCAAGAGTTTTTGGCTCTTGGCAATCTCGTTGTTGTTTTTCCAGAGTTCTGCCAGCAGGCCTGCCTCGAGCACGTAGACGTCGGAAGAGACACTAAAGTCAAATAGTTCAGCCAAAAAAGGTTCGGCTCGCTCTGGGGCCCCCGCTAGGATATAGGCTTGCGCTAGCAAAGAGAATCCATAATACGGAGTCCAGCGGGATTCGAATTTGCTGCAATGCTCTAACGCATCTTGCCTACGATTATTGGCAAGCAAGGATTTGATGTACGTTAGAAAATGTTCACCCACAGGCGAGGATGTTGAGAGGGCTTCGGTTTTGGCTGGCTCCTCGAGCAAATTGGCGGATGCGAATAGTTGCTCGTAAAGCTGTATGAATGCCTCTTCCTTTGAGCTTCCATTGACCTCCGAAAGTGCGTTCACGCAATCGTCAAACTGCGAGCTGATCGGTCCGTTCGGATCTAAATACTCACGTTGCCGTTTGAGGCTCATCTTTGGAAGTTCATTGAGCAAGCGGGTGTAGGTTGCAAGAACTTCAGCGGGCGGTTTAGGGGATGGTGTGACAGCGAGATGCTTGGGCCTACCTTTTTCTTCCAATGAGAAGTCAAGCAGCAAACGCCCGACATGAATCATTGGAATTTCGGGCTTTGTGCCGTCAAAGGAAATGCTCTCGTACTTGGGTTGTTCGGACATTGGGTACCATGTGCTTCGACTTCCATCAAAAATGATCCAGCCTGGTTCGCCATTGAGCTGAGCCGTGCCGAGGGCGATTTTGTAATTCGGAAGATCAAGTTTACGGTCCAGCGTGATGATCGAACGAATCACAACATCGGTCAATTCCGGACCTTTCCATTGCGGCAACCAGTTCGAGAGTTCTGCCCGGTCCGTATTGGCTAGGTCTTCCATAAAACCGTATTTCTTCGCGAGGTAAGTCGCATAGAGAGCATAGATATCTTCAATCGGGCGGCTGGGGAGGTCGAAGTCAAAGGCGCAATAGACATTCTTTCCCACCAGACCGACGTAGGTTTCATCGGCCGAGAATCCGAACGGGTCCGAGTAGCGAAATTGAATGAGATAATAGGTTTGATTCTTGCTTTCGGCAGGGAGTGTGAGCACTCGCGAGTCAAGAATTTTCATTTCGGATGGGGCATCACTTCGCTCTGTGTTCACCTGCAGCCAATGCGATAGTTTTGCCTTGGCGAGAAACTCGGGCTCCGAGATTTCTTTCGGGATCAAGTCAGCGCGGTCAAGAGCCCGCAATCGATCGCTTGCACCTTTGGAGTAACCCACATCGGTGCAGAGCTCTTTTAATTCTTCGAATCCAAATGCGAAGCCTATTTCGGCTGCATGAGTGGCCCCGCGCAGTCGTATCTGCTTAAAGGGGCTCTTCACCGCTTGTTCGAGCAACTGCTCTTGTTCGGCATCGACCAGAAATGGAATGGCACTGAGGGCGGCCATAGACAAGTCAGCATCCTTCGTGTTGCTCAGCCACTGGTTGAGAAGTGCATAACCTGCAGGTGAATCAAAAGGATGCTGCTCCAGTTTTTCATTCGCCATTTCATCGTTGGCAAATTGCAGCAGTCGGATTGCGAGTGGTTCTGCAGGTAATTTTTCGGAGAAGGCTGCCAGTATCTTGTTCTTGTCGGGATAATCTTTGGCAAGCGATTCGAAAATAAGACTCCAACTGTAGTCAAATGGGGCGAGTGGTTTACGAGCTGCTTCCACAATTCTGTCCGCCGCTTTTGGTGACTTATATGCAACCATGAGAGCCAGCAGGTAAATAAGATCTTTCTCGTTATCCTTTTGCTTCAACTGCGCGACAGCATCATAACATTTAATCAGTTGTGGGATACCTTTTTCTGCGAAGGTTGTCGTCGCTGCCGATGGACTGTAGTTGATGCACTCGAACCACATGGCGAGATAGAAGAGCGGCGAGCTGTTGTCGTACTCCAGACGTCGCGCGGTGAGTTGCTCTGGTGTTAGAGACGCCAAAGCATTGATGACAGCTTCGGCATCCCGACGTGAGGTGATGGTGCGATCGGTAATGGCACGCAGTTCTTTGACGATATCTCCCCCTGGTTCAAGACCGCGTTGAATGGCGCGGCGAAATGGACTCGACAACCGCGAAGGCGCTGGAGTTGTCGATTTCGCATCACTTTCTTGCGCCTGCAAACTAGGGGCATAGAGTTGCGATGAGGCAATGGCGGTACCGATCATCAAGATTGCAGCGAAGTTTAGTTGCAGTCTGGCTCGCATCACGAGTGTACCTAAAGAAATTGAGAAGAGGTGGGGCTACTCAAGTCAAAGCATCTTGCTCAGGGGTTCCAGTCCAAAGCCATCTTCTACATGTTCCGAAACATGAATGAGGTGGGCCGAAAGACGATTATATAACAGCAACCAGTTATCCAGCAATTTGGAGGCTGCTTGACCGGGCCTGGGTAAATCGACCTGGTTTGGGATGGATTTAAGGAGATACATCACTCTCGATAATTTGCCGTTTCTATCTTCAATCAACCATGTATTGTGAATGGCATGGTAGTAGGTGCCGTAGATCACGGCGCCAATCAAATCGACATAGATCAGTGGCAATAACGCCATAAAGAAAGCCACGACCACAATACTGATGCAGTAATTCAGCGATACCCTTTTGCGGCCAAGCGAGTCGCGGATTTTCGTGTCGAACTGGTGCGCGATCCATTCGCGATTCAATTGGACAAGTTGTGATTGATTCATCGCTGTGCGTGATCGGAAGCAAGTGAAAATTCGAAACCGATGTCAGTGTGACACTCGTGTCGAGGGATATCGTAGTGCAACGCGAATCAAGCTTTCAACTTTGCAAGGTAGATGTTGTGGTGGAATGTGCGACGTAAGTGATGATTTTTTCGTCATTCCGAGCGAGCCTCTGAGGGAAGTGCTCTTTATTTCAGTCCAACTAGGCGCTGATTCCCGCTTCGAAAATGCGATTTTCGCGGAAAATCGGAGCTGCTGGGCTAATTGGCATAGGTTTTGCCAGTGTGTGATTACAGGACAGCTTATTCGCGAATTGCAGTTCGTATTCGGATAGCTGTTGTGGCATCTAGGACGCTATTCGTTGTGGCAATATGTTCATAAAAAACTTCGCATCACCGAATCGTCGGGACGCAGCCTTATTCATGGTCGTGTCTTGTTTGTGCAGTGGGGTGTGCGGCTGCAATTCATCCAGCAGCGGTTATCCCGAAGTGAAAGTGACCACTGCTATTGGATCGACTCAGCGCTGCCACCAGTGTGGCAAGAGCATCGACAAAGTTTCCGAAACTCATGTTCTAAACGCTGGCTCCGCGCAATACATCGTGTGTGATGAAGCGTGCCGCAAGAAGCAGGTGAGTTGGCACATGTCTCAGTTCGGTAAATGAAGCTGCCGATCTAAACACGTCGCGGCGAGTTGTCTGGTTTCAGTTTGGATCGATTTTGGAGTGCCCGAAGTTAAATCGGGGTGAGATTATGAGACGTAACGGTTTCACATTGGTTGAGTTGTTGGTGGTGATTGCCATCATCGGTATTTTGGTTGGGCTTCTGCTACCTGCTGTGCAAGCTGCGCGTGAAGCGGCTCGACGAACACAATGTTTCAATAACGAGAAGCAACTCGCTCTGGCGCTGCATAACTTTCATGATACTTATCGCCGCTTTCCGCCGATCTTGACGACAGGGACAAGCGGCGCGACGTTTTCGACTCAACATAACTGGATTACCTACACGCTCCCCTACATTGAACAAACCAATGTATGGAACCTCGTCAAGTTTCCAACTCGCCCCATTGATGATCCGTATTACACAACATCCAACGTCGATAACTCGGCGCTGGGAAATTCCATCGATCAGAATAATCTTCCTGCGTCTCAAGTGTGGGTCAACACCTTTATTTGTCCGTCGGATCCGGTCGGTGGAATTCGGCAACCTGATACCCTCGGTGGCCGGGCTCCGACCAACTATGTGGGCAATCAAGGCTCTGACGCCAATTTCACGACAGGCAACGGAATCTTTTTCCGAAATTCGAAAATGCGATTCGCCGATATCGTCGATGGCACTTCGCAAACCTATTTAGTGGGCGAATGTCTGCGTGGCGATTTTGATCTTAACACTCTGCGCGACAACTACGTGGGTGTTCGCAATGTCTCCGATGCGCGGGTCATCTCTACTTGCCAAACCTTAGTCCCCAACTTTAGTGACCGTGGTGGAGCCTGGATTGGTGGCCAAGGGCTCAACAGCACCTTTACCACAGCCCGTCCACCGAACAATCCTCTGGTCGATTGCTGGGGACCCAGCTTCAGCTTCACCAACTTTGTCGCTCGCAGTTTTCATCCAGGCGGTGTGAATATCGCAATGGTTGATGGGAGTGTGCGATTTGTTCCCAATACCATCGATCCCGTCGTCTATTTAGCCATGGGCTCTCGAGCTGGCGCAGAAGTGATCTCGGATCAGGAGCAATAGACGCGATGGATGTTGGCGAACAAGGCCTTCAAATGATCAAGGCCTTTCATTATGGTCGAACGCTGGTTTGGATGGGTCTGGTCGTGCTGTCGTCTCTTCAGGCATTATCAGCGACAATAGCAGCTCAGCAGGCAGTTGACGAGCCAACGGCGGAGATCGGCTTTATCGGATTGCATGGAGGTATTTACGAGCAGCTTTTACCGCTGGCAAAGAACCTGCCGGTACAGCTCACTTATTTCGAAGACGAACGGATCGAAAGTGGGAAGGCCGATGTGGGATCGGTGAAAGTTCTATACATTCAGCATACTCGCGCTGAGGATCGAGAACTCTACAAAAAACTGTTCGTTGAGGCAAAGAAGAAAAATCCGAAGTTGGTCGTAATCGCTTTCCAAAGCTCTACGGCTGAGTTGTTTTCGAGTTTGGGTCTAGGCGATGTGTTGACTGACGACAAGACTGCCGGCCAATATTATGGCAGCTCAACCGAGAATCTTCGCCGTTTACTTGTATACACGGGCAAAACGTATCTTGGACGCGATTGGAAAGTCGAACCCCCCGAAGATGCCATCGTGGAAGGCTTTTACCATCCCGACCACAGCGGCAAGTTTTTTTCGACCGCTGAAGAGTTGTTGTTATGGTTGCGCAAAGAAAAGAAGATTCTTCCAACGCAGCCCCGATTGCTAGTTGCGGTGCATGGAACACATTTGGTGTTTCAGCAACCGAAAGTGGTCGATGCGTTGATTCGTGAGGCAGAACGTCAAGGCGCAGTAGCAGCTGCTGTCGTGGATGGCCGTTCCTCGAGTTACAAAACAGAAACCATACTCTTTCAACCTTCCGCTATTATTCATACTTGCCACAGTATGGATCAGCTAGATTTTCGACTCGACCTTGATGTGCCCCATTTGCATTCGATCTTCATTCGCAAACAATCGATCGATCAATGGCAACAGAGCGTGGATGGCCTTAGCAGCAGCGAATTGGCGTTTCACGTAATCGGCCAAGAGCTGCTGGGAGCAATTGAACCACAAGTTGCCGGCGGAACGCTTTCTGGCAATGGGAGCTCCGAGGAAATTGTACCCATTCCGGAACGCGTTGAGCATTTGATCGGGCGGGCTCTTTCGTTAGCCAAACTACGCAGTTCAGAACCGGCGAACAAGAAAATCGCGATCGTTTATTATGATCGAGAGATGGGGAAAGGGGAATTGATGCGTGGCAGTTCTACCGGAATGCACCTCAACGGCCCCCGAAGTTTGCTGAACGTTCTCTCGGCGATGAAAGAGCATGGATATAAAATTGATCCGTTGCCGAGATATGAAGATGAACTGTTGCAATGGATGATCGCTCGTGGTCGACAAGTGGGGGTATGGGCACCGGGAGAATTGAATCGGCTGGTTCAAGAAGGGTCGCCCGTGTTGGTCCCTGCCGATGAGTATCGACAATGGTATATGGAAAAAATCCCCGCAGATCGGCGGCAAGAAATGGATGCCAAGTGGGGGCCACCGCCAGGCAAGTTTATGGTGTGGAGTGATGGCACCAAAGAGTACATCGTCATACCTCGAATCGACCTAGGCAATGTTATTTTGTTGCCGCAACCCTTACGTGGCGAATTGCATGGAAGCGATACTTTATCGAGTCAAGCTCATGATAAGAAGACAGCTCCGCCACATAACTACATGGCCACCTATTTCTGGCTAGAGAAGAGCTTCAACGCTAATGCGGTCGTTCATTTTGGAACGCATGGTTCAGAGTTTGCGCTGCCTGGGAAAGCGAATGGTTTAGCTCGCCGCGATTGGCCTGATATCTTGATGGGTTCGATGCCTAACTTTAATCCGTGGATCATCGAGAATATGGTCGAGTCATCGCCGGTGAAACGACGGGTCTATGGAACTTTGATTAGTCACTTACCACCGCCAATCGTTGATGCCGGCTTGAGTGATGGCTTAGAGGTATTGCATGAAACGATCGACAAATGGGAGATCTTGGAAGAAGGAGCTTTGAAAGCCTCTTTCCGCAAAGAGCTTACCAAACTGATTATTGAAAATCGTTTGGATAAAGATCTCAAGTTGACGCTCGAACCGGAGCAAGATGCGACCGATGACGTGATTCGTCAAGTCTCTAAATATTTGCATGACATTCAAGAAGAGACGACGCCCACTAGTTTGCACTTGTATGGCGAGCCCCCCAGAGAAGATCTCTTGGTTCCTTATCTCGTACAAATATTGCGACGGCCCTTTTTGCATGAATTGGAACATATGTTGGGTGTGGCTCATGATCATGCGCATGATGAGAGCGCTGGGCATACGCATGCCTCACGCGAACATTCACATGATGTCCGTCCTACTGCCGAGAAGATTGTGCAACTAGTTGTACGCGAGAAGATCGATCCGAAAGTTGCGGTTAGCACCGTGTTGGGGAAAGAATACTCCAGTTTGCCCAAGCCGGTGGAAGATGGTTTGAAATTGATTGTTGATCTCAATGAGAGATTTAAGCAGACCGATGATGAAATCGAGAATCTATTAAAGGGTTTGGATGGGCGATTCGTTCCACCTGGTCCTGGCAATAGTCCAATACGCAATCCGAACGCTGTGCCAACGGGACGCAACATGTATTTGCTCAACCCCGAAGAAGTGCCGACCAAGCCGAGTTGGGAATTGGGGAAGAAATTGGTCGATCAGATGATCGAGCAATATCTTGAGAAACATGGTGAATATCCAACCAAGTATGGTTTTGACCTTCGCAGCAGTGCGACGTATCGCGATTATGGAGTGATGGAAGCGCAAATACTCTATTTGATGGGAGTAGAGCCGGTTTGGGATGAAAAGGGACTCGTGAACGATGTCAGGTTGATCGACCGTGAGAAGTTAGGCCGCCCTCGAGTCGACGTGTTCATTGCGGCTGGTAGCTGGTACGAATCAAATTTGCCAACGCGTTTGAACTTGTGGGATAAGGCCGTTCGGTTGGTGGCTAGCTCGGTTGAAGCCGAGAATCCGATCGCGCTGAATAACCAAGAGACGCTAAAGAAATTGGTCGAGAGCGGTATCCCGCAGGAACGGGCCGAGATTCTTAGTCGAGGTCGCATCTTCGGTATCGCGCCAGGAAGAGAAATGGGTGGTGGATTGTCGTATCGTGTGCTTCGGTCGGGCGATTGGGAAAGCCGCGAACAGATTGCCGATAGTTATCTTGCAAGTCACAAGAACATTTTTACCGAAGGGGCTTGGGGAGAACCGGCAGAAGAAGCGTACAACCAAACGATTCAAGGCACACACACGGTGGTACGAAGTTGGTCGGATCATATGACGAGTCCACTGGCAAGTCGTTATACGTGGCTTCACGGCGGCGCGTTATGCTTGGCTGTCGAACGCATGACAGGAAAACGACCCGAGTATTATTTCTCGGATGTGCGCGATCCAGATAAAGCTTCGATGATTGGGGCCGAAGATGCCCTGCGCCGTGAGTATCGAGTCCGACTCTTCAATCGCAAATGGCTCGAAGGGATGATGAAGGAAGGTTACGCGGGCGCGGATCACATGCGGTTTATGGTTTCCAATAGCTTTGCTTGGGAGGTAATGCGGCCAGGGAGTGTGGGGAACGATAACTGGCAAGAAATGAAGAACGTTCTCATCAATGATAAGTTGAAGCTCGGTTTGAAAGATTGGTTTGAAAAGAATAATCCGTATGCTAAGCAGGACGCGATGGCAGTTATGTTAGAGGCGATTCGAAAGGGTTATTGGACGGCAGATGAAGCAACGCAGCGCGAATTAGCAAACGAGTACGCAGCCAATGTCGCGCGGCATGGACTCTCTGGAAACATCGTGAGCGGTGGAAATCGTCCGCTACATGAAAAGGTAACGCAGTTATTAAAAGAGTCTGATGACCGCGATGATCGATTGCAGTTTGCCAGTTATGCCAAGAAGTATGAAGAGCAATTCGTCGATCCGAAAAATGATAAGCAATCTCAGCCGCCCGGCTCTACACTCCCCGCTACCCAAGTGGCACTCTCCCCTGCTCCGTCAGCAACAGAGTTAACCGCGCCATTAGACGCGAAGGCAAGCGAAACGAATGTGGCAACTGAGGCAGCCAAGCCTAGTTCTGGAGAAGTGTCGGAAAAAGCGAGTGAAACTCAGAACACCGAAGTTGTCTCGGGGAAGCAACTCGTTCCTTCTGCAGAATCCCTTGAACCCATCAGTTTTTGGGAGACGTATCGGTGGTTGTTGCTGCTTGGAGGTGTCGTGGTTGTATTTTTTGTGTGGGGATCTTTGAAGAAGCCAACCCTATGATCTCCAACGAAATCGTGCAATCACTGGTGCAATCAACGCAATGGTTGATCACCCCGATCTATTGGGTGCTCTTGATTGGAGTGTTATGGTTAGCGTTCCAGGCCGGCCAGACATTAAGAGATGCCGTATATCGTTGGCGTTCCAGCGTCGCATGGAATGCCTATATGAAATCGCTGCGAGTCTCACAGACAACGCCGAGCAAGTGGAATGAGGTTGCCTATTCGAATTTGCAATTGTGGGTCAGACAACGCGCTGCGGATTGCAGCGATCTTGAGCTGGTATTGGTGGAAGCGGAATCATGGGCTCAGCGTCGGCTGAGTCGGTTTCAGGTTTGGATACGAACCGGTCCGATGTTTGGTTTGATTGGAACACTAGTTCCATTGGGACCCGCTTTGCAAGGTTTAGCGCAATCGAATCTCGACGATTTATCTTCCAATCTATCGGTGGCGTTTACTACGACGATTATTGGAATCGGAATTGGCGCTGTTGCCTATTGGTTGTTTATCATCCAGCGCGCCTGGTTCGAGAAGGATCTCATCGAGCTTGAATTTGTAGCGTCGCGTGCCAAGCAGTTGGGGTGAGATGCAATGGCAAAGAGCAGGAAAAATCGACCTTGGCGAATCGAACAAGATGAAGATCCATTAGGTGGCATGGTCAATCTATCGGACCTGTGGATTGTGGTGATTGTGGCCTTGATGTTAGTTTTGGTTCAGGCGACCGCGAGAAATCAGCGGTTGGCGACAGCCAAGGGTACCGATGGCGAGCAATTTCCCGAAGAGCAAATGGTCAAGCTCGAACGATTTCGCGAGTCGCCCACGGAGTTAACGGGGCGTGGAGTGCGATTGGGTACCGCCTATCGCCTTGAAAATGGTGAGGTCGTTTATGCCAGCGAAAGTTCCCATCCAGTCCGCCCCAACGCATCTAAATAATCGATCTTTGCCAGTGGGACGGTGACCGCATCGTTGCATTCCCGCATCTTGGCAGCATTTCACGAAGCGCCATCTTCTGAAATTTTTCGTGCTTTTCGCGTTTTTTGTGGTTCAGCGAAGCGATCTAGTCTTCGAACATAGATGATTCCCAATGCGGAAGTAGAGTATAAAGAAGCATTGCTTGAAGTGACTCTACTGCGAAGGCAACCCGAGATGATCAAAATTGATGTCGGTCGTCAACTTATACTACAAGTTGCAATTTGGTTTAGTTTATTTCATTTCACTTTGTGCTCGTTGCGAGCTCAAGAGGCTTTGCCTAGCTGGCGCGAGGGGGCGTCGAAGAAGGCCATTATTGATTTCGTCGAACGCGTGACCACGGCAGGCAGTGCAGATTTTGTGCCCCCTGAGCAGCGAATCGCGGTGTTTGACAATGATGGGACTTTGTGGTCTGAGCAACCGATGTATGTGCAGATGGCGTTTGCGCTAGATCGCGTCAAGATCTTGGCGGAGAAGAAGCCGGAGTTGCTCGATAATAAAATGTTCAAAGCTATTGTGACCCATGATCGAGAAGCTTTGAAGCAGATCAGTGAACGGGATGTGCTGGAGTTAGTGATGGAGACTCACGCCAACATGTCAACGGCAGAGTTCGATCAAATTGTAAAGGACTGGATCACAACAGCCAAACATCCTGTTTACAAAAAGCCGTACACCGAGTGCGTTTATGTGCCAATGCTAGAGCTCTTGGAATATCTCAGAGCAAAACAATTCAAGACGTTTATTGTTTCGGGCGGTGGGATTGATTTTATGCGGCCTTGGGTAGAAACCGTTTACGGAGTGCCACCCGAGCAAGTAATTGGCAGCGGAGTTAAGTTGCGATACGAGCTGCGGGGCACAGAACCGGTGATCATGAGATTGCCGGAGATCGATTTTATCGACGATAAAAGCGGCAAGCCTGTAGGTATCCAGCGGCACATTGGCCGACGTCCTATCTTGGCGTTCGGCAACTCCGATGGAGATTATGAAATGCTTCAATACACGACCAGCGGGGCTAAGACTGCGTTAGGTGTTCTCATTCATCATACCGACTCGAAGCGTGAGGTGGCCTACGATCGTGAATCGCACTTTGGGAAGTTAAATCGCGGGTTAGATGATGCTGCCACAAACGGTTGGGTTGTTGTGGATATGCAGCAAGATTGGGAGCAAGTGTTCTCTTTTCAGCGTTAATGGGTGGTGCATGGTAGACGCGGGAGTTAGGCGTATATCTTTTTGGCAGGTCGTACAGGCTTAACTCGCCGCTTGGTCCGATTAGCCGACAGCGTTAGCTGCGGTTTTACTTTTCTATCGATACACGGTCCCAGTTGCGGACGATGTTAGCAACCTGGAACGCTGTGTGGGAGTACACACGGGCTAGAGGCAGGAGCCTCTCATGCAGCGCGTTCCCAGGCAGAGCCTGCGAACGAGGAAATCGGAATTGATGTCACCGAAGGAGTGGACCTGACGCGACGTTTGTTTGACCGCAAAACACAGCGTGCGTTGGACGCGTTGTCGCGAGTCGATGTGCTGTACCGAGGCTCCCTCTGATGTCTTGGTTCGATTAGCCGACAGCGTTAGCTGCGGTTTTACTTTTCTATCGATACACGGTCCCAGTTGCGGACGATGTTAGCAACATGGAACGCTATGTGGGAGTACACACGGGCTAGAGGCAGGAGCCTCTCATGCAGCTCGTTCCCAGGCAGAGCCTGTGAACGAGCTGCATCGTTGGGCATTGTGCGATCCTCCAAGCCCTACAGATTCCCATCTGTACAACTTTCTCCCGATTTTGGCCGGCAAGGGTGGACGAAGTTGCGTGGAAATGGTTAGCATTGCGCACTGGTCTCAGGTTTACCGAAGCTGTACTTGATCGAACCTGAAAAATCCTCCCAGAAGTGCTCAGGAGTTTTCCAAGATGAAGTCTGTTCATCTCCTATGGCAGTGTGTGCTGATTCTTTTGATTTCTAATATCGCAATTCAAGCGGACGAGCCGCCGAACATTGTCTATATCGTCGCGGACGACTTGGGATGGAAAGATGTCGGTTTCCATGGTGCCCAAGATATCAAGACACCCAACCTCGATAAGTTGGCAGCCGGTGGAGTTCGTTTGGAACAATTTTACGCTCAGTCCCTATGCACTCAATCGCGGGCAGCCATCATGACCGGTCGCTATCCATGGCGATATGGTTTGCAAACGATTGTGATCCCAAGCAAAGGAACCTATGGCCTCGCTTTCGATGAACGGACATTGCCAGAGATCTTACGCGATACCGGATATCAAACATCGATGATCGGCAAATGGCATTTGGGTCATGCCGATCGAAATTTCTGGCCGCGTCAGCGCGGCTTTGATTATCACTATGGCGCGGTGCTCGGTGAGATCGATTATTTCACCCACGATGCGCATGGAGTGGTCGATTGGCAACGCGATAATAAAGCTCTTAAGGAAGAAGGTTATGTGACCGAACTGCTCGGGGCTGATGCGGTGAAGTTGATCACAAACTACGACGAAAAGAAGCCTCTGTTTTTGTATCTCGCTTTCACCGCGCCACATGCTCCTTACCAAGCACCCGCGAAATATGTCGATCGCTTTAAGAATATCGAAGATGAAACACGTCGAACCTACGCGGGAATGGTTTCCTGTTTGGATGATCAGATCGGTGAAGTGATCAAGGCTTTAGAGAAAAAAGGAATGATGGATAACACGTTGATTGTGTTCCATAGCGATAACGGTGGTACTCGCGATGCACGCTTGACCGGTGAAGGAACTGTTAAAACGGTTCCATGTGACAACGGTCCGCTCAAAGGAGGCAAAGGAACTTTGTTCGAAGGTGGAACTCGAGTTCCCGCATTTTGCTATTGGCCTGGAAAGATCAAAGCTGGAACAGAGTGCAATGAGCTGATGCATGTCGTCGATATCCTACCGACGTTTGCAAGTTTGGCTGGCGCCTCGACGGACAAATGCAAAGCGTTGGATGGGCTTAATGTTTGGCCCGCCATTCAAGCTGGAAAAGATTCTGGTCGCGAAGAAATCGTGTACAACATTGAGCCATTCCGTGGCGCGGTTCGGCAAGGCGATTGGAAGTTGATCTGGACCACTCTATTGCCAGGCAAGGTTGAGCTCTACAACATCGCAAGCGATCCTAATGAGACCAAAAATGTGGCCGCCGATCAGCCGGAACTAGTCGCAAAACTCAAGGGCCGAATTGAAGCCTTAGCACAGGAATCTGTTAAGCCCCTGTTTTTCGGTGCGGCATCGGAAGCTGTGTTCAGCGGCGTCTTTGGGCCAGCACCCATTCCGACCGACGAAGGCTCGGCCACCTCGGAACCCTAAGCGTTCGATGGTTGTGCTGGGTAATGTTTAGAAGATTCTATCGCTGTGCAAACGGGTCGTTCGCACAGCGTTTTTTTTGCGCAGGTTTCATGGCTTACGTACACTAGCCAGTCTTTTTTGCGATACAATCGCCAGTAGAGTCTTCTCGCGTGAGTGATTCTTCTTGTCTTCTCTCGGAGCGTTTCTATGAAATGTTCGTTTTTTCTAGGGAAAATCCTAAGGGCAGCCGCATGTACTGCTGCTCTGGGATTAATGGTTGCAACGAGTTCGTTCGCTGCAGCACAATCATCACTGTCGCAGGCGTCTGGCGTGAGTATTAATACTCAGTTGAGTGACGAAAGTGGGGGACAGAATGGTCTCTCAACTTCGGAAAAGATTGCGTTGGCAAAACACAATCATTACGTCTCCACCAATGCTGCACAGGCTGGCAAAAAGCCTAACATCCTAGTGATTTGGGGCGATGATGTTGGGTGGAATAACACCAGCGCATACAACCGAGGGATGATGGGATATAGCACCCCCAATATTGATCGGGTGGCCAAAGAAGGTGGATTGTTTACTGACTGGTACGGACAGCAATCTTGCACCGCAGGACGAGCAGCGTTCATTACGGGGCAAAGTCCATTTCGCACCGGCCTGCTTAAGGTAGGTTTGCCAGGCGCGAAAGAAGGTTTGTCAGAAAAAGATCCGACCATTGCAGGTCTGTTGAAGAACCACGGTTACATGACCGCTCAATATGGCAAAAACCATTTGGGTGACCGCGATGAGCACTTGCCATCGAATCATGGTTTTGACGAGTTCTATGGAAACTTGTATCACTTGAATGCGGAACAGGAGCCTGAGCATCCTGATTACTTCAAGAATCCCGAGCTAAAGAAAATGTTCGGTCCACGTGGTGTGATCAAGTCCTACGCCAACGGTAAGACCACCGATACCGGCCCATTGACCATCGAACGTATGAAGACGATTGATGAAGAAGTTACGGCTGGCGCGATCGATTTCATGGAGCGGGCTGTTAAAGCAGACAAGCCGTTCTTCTTGTGGTGGAACTCAACCCGTATGCACATTTGGACTCACCTCAAGAAAGAGTCTGAAGGTAAGACCGGTTTGGGTGTTTATCCAGATGGAATGGTTGAACATGATGGACATGTTGGTCAAGTGTTGGACAAGTTGGATCAGTTGGGTATTGCTGATAACACTATTGTGATGTATTCGACCGACAACGGTGCCGAGTGTTTCTCTTGGCCAGATGGTGGTAGCACTCCATTCCGCAACGAGAAGAACTCCAACTGGGAAGGTGGTTATCGCGTTCCTTGTATGATTCGTTGGCCTGGGGTTATCAAGCCTGGTACCGTTTTCAATGGTATCTGCTCCCATGAAGATATGTTGTTGACGTTGTTGACTGCTGCCGGCGAGCCTGACATCAAAGAGAAGTTACTCAAAGGGCACAAAGCGATCGGTCGAGAGTACAATGTGCATCTCGATGGATACAATTTGATTCCGTACTTCAAGGGCGAAGTGAAAGAATCGCCACGTCAAGAGTTCTTCTATTGGACCGATGACGGAAGCTTGGCTAACCTTCGTTATAACCGTTGGAAGGTTGTGTTCATGGAACAACGCGCACACGGGCTTGATGTATGGCAAGAGCCATTGGTCACCTTGCGTTTTCCAAAACTCTTCTGCTTGCGAACCGATCCATTTGAGCGAGCCGATCATGAGGCTGGTGATTACGCTCGCTGGCGCGTTGACCATGCGTTTGTATTGCTACCCGCAGTTGCATTCGTAAGTCAACATTTGGAGACATTCAAGGCCTATCCCCCTCGCCAAGCTCCAGGTAGTTTCAACTTGGATCAAGTGTTGCGTAAGCTTCAAGAAGGTGGTGGCGGAACTCGATAAAGTTCTATCCTCACGAATAAATAAAGTGTAGCGATCAGCGAAACCCTAGGGCTTGTTCTGTACGAGTCCTGGGGTTTTTTTGTTTACACCGCTAGAAGGGTTGTTAGTTTAATACAACCCGCTGGAAGTCTCCGATGGAACGACGGGAGTTGGTTGGGTGGAACCGAGCCGGCTTGCCAAGGCAGAGCAACTTGCAAATCAAGAATCGCAAAATGTCAGCGACCCAAGGAGGGGTGCATGGCCTTCTATACTCATAGATGGAACTTGTCCCGAGCGATTTTCAGTGCAGCTTTGGCTGCCTCTTGCGGGACCTTGTGGTGTGAATCCAGCACATGTGCCGACGACGGATATTACGCCAGTACCAACTCCGCAGTTCAAACCTCTGTCGACGGCGACTCTATTCCAGCAGGGACCACACCAGAAGCGACACAGCCTGCGTCTGAGTCAACTCGCTCCAACGAAAGTGATTCGAACTGTGACGTGGCTTGCGATGAATATCTTGCCCATTGTGGCACTGGCGACTCTTGGTGGGACGGTGGTGAAACGAATTTTCGCCGCAACCTGAAAGAGAGTGGCATCACCTTCGATAACAACCTCACTAGCTTTTATTATGGAGTCGCTGGTGGCGGTGAGACGCAAGAATTTCGCTACGCAGGACATGGCGACTATCTCATGAATGCGGATCTCATGAAATTGGGAGGACCGCCGGGATTGTTCTTGAAGATTCGAGCAGAGCATCGAATGGGCGAATCGATTGGAGAACCAGCAGGTTCCTTGCTTCCACCTGTACTCGCATCAGACCTGCCAACCCCAGAGACTCGCGACCTCTATTTGACAAACGTACTGTTCACCCAAGCGTTCTCCGAGAACTTTGCTGTTTTCGCAGGTAAGCTCGACACGCTCGATGGTGATTTGAACGCTTTTGCATCGGGACGCGGAATTACACAGTTCTCTAATTCGGCTTTTGTTATTACGCCAATCGGTTTGAGAACGATTGCGTATTCAACTTTGGGTACGGGGTTTGTCGTATTGGATGAAGGTGAGCCCGTATTTACGTTCTTGGTGCTCAATGCTCGTGAGTCGGTGCGAAACTCCGGCTTCGATGAGCTCTTTGCAGATGGCGTAGTATTGTCGCCCGAATTGCGGATTGCAACCGACTTCTTTCAGATGCCAGGCCATCAGTTGTTTGGCGGAACATGGAGCAGTCGCAATTATGTGGCTTTAGATCAAGATCCGCGTATCTTGTTACCCAATGTGCCAATCGATCGAGCTGATGACTCTTGGTCTTTGTATTGGAATATGGATCAATACTTAGTTGTCGATCCTTGCAATCCGAAACGTGGTTGGGGTGTGTTTGCCCGTGCGGGCATTGCGGACCCAGCCACGAATCCGATCGCCAATTTTCTAAGTGCTGGGTTTGGTGGCAACAGCCGTGTCTTTGGACGGGATGCTGACACCTTTGGTATTGGTTGGTTCTATGCGGGGACCAGCAATGATCTATCTCCCGCTCTCGCTACCGCCCTCGGTGGAGTCGGTAATTCTCAGGGTGGAGAAATCTTCCATAACTTTGCGGTGAATTCGCGGCTGTCGATTACTTGGGATGGACAGGTTTTGTTACCAGCCCGAGAAAGTATCGATTACACCTTGGTTACGGGCGTGCGTGCGAACCTTCGCTTCTAAGTTTGGCGAAGGTCGCATGTGCTATTCCACCGGAAGTGTAAACACTGGGCATGGGGCGTGCTTGAGCACATTCTGTACGGTGCTGCCGGTTAACATGTCCCACAGTGAGCGTTTGCCCGATGTGACCATCACGATAAGATCGGCGTCAACTTCTTTCGCATAACTGGTGATTTCGGTCGAAGGTGTTCCCTTGCGAGTGGCTTTCGTCCAGGTGATTTCGCCGTCCTGAGGCAAATCGATTTCGGGAAACTGATTCTCGTTGCCAACATAGAGCAAGTGAACTTCGGGATTATCGATCGCCAGATTGTGCACCATCGTACAGACTCGAGCGAGGCCAGGCCGCGCATTGGGTTGATGATCGACAGCTAATACTACTTTGCGAAGCGATGTTTGGCCGGTTGCAATATCAACGCAGCTGCGCGCTCCTTCTACGATAAACAACGTCGGCAAACGCGTTTGTTGGGAGATTTTTAGAGACGAAGGTGGCTCAATAAAGTAGTTGTTCGTTCCACTGGTTCCCATAACCAACAAATCAAAGCTGTCGGCGTTGCTGAGTTCAACAACAGCATGGACAGGGTTGGCATCAATAGCGATGCGCTTATCGACTTGAATTCCAAGTTTTGCACTGATGTCCCTTCTTTGTGAACCGGGTTCCATTTTTCCCCATCGTTCCAGAGTCTCACGAATTGCGGGGAATTCATGCCAATCTATCTCTTTGTACTTGTCGCCTTCCACATGCAGAATGGTCAAGTCGGCTTTGTTTTTAATGGCGATAGCCAAGGCATGAGCAAATGCGATTTCGCTTGTTTGAGAAAAATCGGTGGGATGAAGGATGGAGTACGCGCGGCCTTGGTAAAAAGACATATTGGTTTTTCCGATTTGAATGCGGTGTGAAATTTGAAATGAAGCTTAGTTCGAATTAGGTTCTAATGCAAATCGAACTTTAGGCCAGGGCATTTATCAACGCGTTGGTCGATTTCTTTGAATAGTGAGCGTGTGCGCTCGCCCCCAATTCCGCCAAAGGCAGATTCGAAGATATTGCTCGGGAGTCCTTCAGGTAATTCGCTGATTTCCGGCATGAATGTGAAAGGAGTTTCGGCATTGGCAATTTTCTGTTGAAGCATCTTGGCGGAAGACTGAGACTTGGTACCAGCAACGGCGAAGCGGATACCAGATTTATTGGCGACCATATCCACAAACGAAAAACCCGATCCGCTTCCTTGAGAATCCGAAAGTTCTTTGGCAATGCCGACCGCTAGTGCACGTTGTTCGTCACTGAGCACCGTTAGTGCGGCGCTGACCGCGAAATGTTTTGGTAAATCATTTCTTCCATGGATTGTGATTCGTTGCCGAAGTGCGGCTCTTTGGTCTTTGTACATCGTGTCCAATTCACTTCCACCTACGAGAGCAACTTTATCATCCCCCATGATCACACCGAGAGCGAGTATGGCAGCTTTGTTGGGAAGAATGGCATCGGTGCCTTGCGAATTTTCTTCTGCAAAAGAGAAAGCCATTTGAATCATTTGCAGATAGGCTTCGTCGCCGCTGCCGATTTGATCGGCATGATCGATGATATGATATCCAGTGATGCGGGCAGCCATTTCAAGATTTGCAGGAACTCTCGTCGCAGTACCCCAGGCAATGATCCCAACGGCTAATGAAGTGGCTAATACGGCGGCCAGCCGGCTCTTGCGAAACGCAAGTCCTACAAGTGCTCCAAAGATAGAGACGACGATGATAAAAGCGAACTGCATGCGAATCGGAAAGTACCCAAAGTTCAGGCATTTAACCAACAGGGCTAAAAATGGAGTCGCAATTAAAACGTATTTGGCCGCCCGTTGAAGAGGCATTTCACTCAGCGACATCGACAGTAGAATGCCTATCATCGATAAGCCAACAGCCCGCAGCACAACAGCGGACAAGAGGCGAGCCTTGGCTTCAGAAATCGAGAAGAGCGATGAAGCTGCATCGACAGCCCAAGCTGGAGAGCTCAGCGGATTCGTGTCCGGTAGCAAACAGAGTCCCAATAACCAAACAGCCAATGCTACCGACCAAATTTGAGCGGCGGTGAATTTCGTTGAACTTGTGCCATAAAACTGATTCATCGTGTCTTCAAAGCCTTTGTTATCAAAGTCTTCGGTTTTCAAAGGCTGCAGGTAATGGAATGCTCAGTAATGGGACAGCCGTTGTGTCAGTGCCGAATTTCCATTCGCATACCAATTGCAATTGAGTCTCTGTAAATCCCGGAAGGCGATGAGATGTATTGTAGGTCAGGTTGGAGGCTGATATTTGGCGACCACACAGCCCGATAGAAAAGCTCTGTAGCAGACTCTTGGTTGGTGCCGCCTTGGAACAATTCGGACCAAGCAATCCCCATGCCCACCACATCGTGTTGGCGATTTGACAAAAGGCCGGTGTACGTTAAGCCGGCAACCGCGCTGTCACCAATCGATTTGGCGATGGGCTGCTCTCCGGGAAAACGGGGATAGTAACCAGCGAACACCGCTAGTCCCTGATTACTAGCATCATCGGCAGGGTGTCGTTTGTAAAGGACTTGTTCGCCCTGGATGTAGTACTCTCGCACCGCTGCGACCGCTTCCCCGTCCAGTTGCCCATCGGATTCGTAAAGTGCTCCTATCGCGACGGTCCCCGGATGACTCGCCTCAAACAAAGAGTACATGGCTTCTAACTCGCTAACTACCAAAAAAGATCCATTGTCGGAGAATCCCCACAAACCGTTATTTACAAAGGCGTTCCAAGCTCCCAATTTCCAAGTTAGGGATTCATGCAGATGGACCAATGCCACAGCCCCAGCAGATTGATGCGGATATGTTGGAAACGCTGTGGATGGGCTGAGTCCAAAGGTTGACTGAATAAAGAACTCGGCCTGGTCAATTCGCTGGAAGTCGTTGTTCAAATCTTGTTTTCCCAGACGAAGTGTGATGAGCTGGTTAGCCCATTGTGATTCCCACCAGTACTCGCCGATCTGCATCACATTGTCAAACGAGTCGATATTACTGATGACTTGAGTGTCTCCAATAAAGTCCTCGGTTAGGCCACGACCATGGGTGTTTTGGACCAAAAGATAAAGGGAGCTCGAATTTTCTGGGGTCCAATGTGCAAGGTCGAAAGTCACACCCAAATCGAACAAGCCTGCGTATTGTGTCGCATCATTCGTCGACTTTCCCCCTTTGGCATTGGCAAAGAACTCCCCGTAGTACACAGGCGCTACAGACAAAAACTGAGGAGGTTGCTGCGATTCGAGGTTTAGGTTCGCATCTTTCGAACTAATTGCGTCACAGACAAGATCTTCACCTTGGGCCCTATCCACCAAGTGTCCGCAACTAAGAGCGAGCATTGAGCCAATCATGCATATGGCACTTTGTTTCAATTTGATTTTGGTGGCCATAGGAATGGAAAACCTCACCATCGGGGATTAGGCCTTTGCTAGTTGCGTGTCGCGTAAGCCGACGGTTACTGTGTCTGTTGTGATCCGCCCGTTTGGAACTTAAATCGGTAAGGCTCATAGGTTCGGGCAAGTAATTGGTAACGATCCACCGAATTTCCAAGCGTTTCTAGGGCGAACTTTCAGTATGTTGTTCGCACTGGGGTGTGTTCGAATACAGCACCAGCATTTGCGTGGCTTTAACCAGTTCGCTTCAGAACATGGATAAATAGTGAATCTTTGTATTTGAGTAATTCTCCCAGTTGCTCACAGTGGGCTTTAATCTCATACTCACGCCTGCTGCTTGCAAGCGCATTTTCTTAATATTTCGTGCGTTCTTATGTTGCTACATGCAAGAGCGTGGTTCGTACAGCCAACGCTAGGATCGATAGCTATGCTCCAAAAGCTCTTGGTGTTGAGTCGATATCTTCTCATCTTGCCCATCATCGGTTCTTTGCTGTTGATGATTGGTGTGGTTGTATTAGGTTTGATTGTAGTGTTGAAACAAGAGTGGGCTTTATTCACCCAAGGTGATTTATCATCCAAGGATGCGAAAACGCTTACTCTCACCGTCATTGAAACCATCGACATGTTCTTGGTAGGGGCCATTTGTTACATCGTAGCCGTTGGTATTTACAAACTCTTCATCAGTCAAGATGAGGCGCAGCTCCTGAAAAGAATTCGAATCGAGAGTTTGGCCGATTTAGAGGTCAAGATCATTGGGGTTGTGGTTGTGGCCATGGCGGTTGGCTTCCTTGGCAAAGCGACGGACGCGGTGGATTACACTGCAGTGCTGCAAGGAGGAATTGGAATTGCCGTGGTCATTTGCGCTCTCTGTCTCTTCTTGAGGCTCTCATCCTCGCCGAAGTGACGCTATGGTTGCGTTGTGGCGAGCACTTTGTAACTTGGGTGCGCGTAAAATGAGAGTAGCGGAATTCATCCTCGCGGCGTTACATCATAAGGGCAATCATTGCATTTGCATTTTGCTGGGCGCAATTCTCTGGGCCTGTTTCTGCAGTCCGGCGGTCGCTTTTGTGGACGATCTGCCTACCAAAAGGGTGTTGATTCTTTACACACATCGAGTGGCTTTGCCCATCACACAGCAGTGGGATAAGGGAATCCGGGCGTCCTTACAAGCTGAGTTAAAGCAACCGGTAACCATTGATGTTGAATACGTAGATTCGGATCGATTGGGAGGAAAAGAGGCGATCGAGAAGTGGTTCGCTTTATTGCTCCTCAAATACAACGCCACGCCGCCCGATTTGATCATTCCGGTCTTCGATCCTACGGCTTTGGCATTCGCCAATCATGCTCAAGGTCTATTTCCGAAATCCTATGTAGTTTTTTGTTCGATCAATGAAACAACTAAAGCGAGTCTGACTATCAATGAAAGAACAGCCGGTGTTACCTATTGGGTCGACTATGTAAAAACGATCGAGTTAGCTAAACAGCTTCTACCTCAGTTGAGAAAGGTCATTGTGGTATGTGGCAGCAGTGGGGAAAACTTGGCGCTGCTAGAGGACTTTAAGCGGGAGACTAAAAACAACAATATTGCTGAATTCGAATATTGGGTTGGAATGCCTGTGCAGGAGATGCGCGATTTGGCTCGAAGTGTGCCCATAGACAGCATCATACTCTACTTGGTTCATGATCGAGATCGAGATGGTCGGTCTTACATCACGCCACAAGAGGTTGTATCGCAATTGGCCGACTCGTCATCCGTGCCGGTATTTGGCGTGTACGATACTCTTTTGGGATCGGGTGTATTAGGCGGCGTTATGGCACCCGTTGAAACGCAAGGAAGAAAGGCTGGGAGTGTCGCAGCTCAAATTCTAAATGGAAAGTCCCCTGCCGAACTCTCCTTTTCTGGCACGGGAGATAACCTCACTCTTTTGGATTGGCGTCAAATACAACGCTGGAATATCGTTGAACATCGAATTCCACAGAATGCGCGAATCATGTTTCGCCAGCCCAGTCTTTGGGAGCGATACTGGCATTACATTCTGGCGGTCATCCTGGCGTTTGCCGTTCAAACGCTTCTCATCGGCGGGCTCTGGATCAACAGGAAATATCGAATTCAAGCGGAGCAAGCATTAGCTCGCCAGTATGAATTCGAGAAGTTCTTGTCGGAAATGCGATCACACTTTATTCATGTCCCACTGAATCAGCTTCCGGGGGAAATCGAAAATGCCCTCAATGCGATCCAACAGCATTTGGGCTTAGCTATGGGGGCCATTTATGAAGTAACGGGGCAGCGACTGACCTTGCGTTCTTCAGCATCTCCAGGTTCAAAAGCAGAGTTCATTCCTATTTCTGAAATCACGTTCTCGGGGCAAGTTGACCGATGGGAGCAACTGAAAAGCGGAGGAGTGAGGTTTGTGTGCAGCAACCCATCTTCGGAGCAATTCTCGTGTGATGAATGGTTGGGTTCGAAAAAGCCCTGTTCCGGTTGGGTACTTCCATTGACGACACAGGGATTGAATTTGGGGGTAGCTTTGTTTGTTTCGTCCCCCGCTAGTCAGCCTGATGATTCCAGGGTTCAACGACTCTGCGTATTGACAGATTTGTTGGCTAACATCTTAGCTCGAGAACGTTCCGAGAAAGAACTGCAGCTAAGCCGTGGAAACGCTCAGCAATTAGCCCGAAAACTGCTCACCGCACAAGAGGATGAGCGTCGTCGTTTAGCCCGAGAATTGCATGATGATCTTACGCAACGCTTAGCGGCGGCCGCGATTGCTGCGGGGCGTTTTCGGAAAGAAATTACACTAAGCCAAACCTCTCAACTAGAGGCCAACGCATTGACCGAAAGTTTGATCGAGATCTCGAAAGATGTTCATCAATTTTCACGTCGTTTACATCCTTCTATTTTGGAAGAGCTTGGACTGTTAGATGCCATTCGACACGAATGTAACGCCGTCCATCTGCAGAGCAAGATCAGCTTGACGACGAGATATTGCAAGATACCAAGCTCCCTTCCGAAAGACATTCAGCTTTGCTTGTACAGAATTGTCCAGGAGAGTTTGCGAAACATGGTTAAGCACTCTCGAGCAACAGAAGGGGAAATTGTATTGGATGTTGATGCGGAGTCGGTTCGGCTACAAATCAAGGATAACGGACGCGGTATCTCCGCAACGCGAGAAAACGCTGAACCGGGTTTGGGGTTAATCGCTATGCAGGAACGAGTTCAGTTGGTCGGAGGAATACTGGATATCACGTCCGTCGGTGGTACCGGAACTTGTGTTGATGTTCGCATACCCATGACTTAACTCGAGTCAATTACTTCGCCCATCTCGGCATTGAGAATGGTCAATGAAGATCGAGTTTTAAATGCTTTCGAGAAGATCATCGTAACTACTAAATTTAGGGTTCTTTCATGCTACGTCCCCGCATCTTGATTGGCGATGATCATCGCTTGGTCGCTGAAGGGATAGCAAAGCTACTTCAAGATGACTATGAAATTGCGGAAATCGTGGAGGATGGCTGGGGACTGGTGTCGGCGGCTGAACGCTTAAAACCAGATTTGATTTTGGCCGATATCACGATGCCGCTGCTCAATGGGCTAGACGCCTGCGAGAAAATCCTGAAAGCAGGGAAAGCGCCAAAAATCATTATCCTTACGATGCACCACGATGCCATTTATGCCGTTCGTGCATTCCGAATTGGCGTATCGGGGTTTGTCTTGAAGAACTCGGCAAGTCTTGAGCTGTTAACTGCTGTGAAAACAGTGTTGTCGGGACAAACGTATGTAAGCGCTCAAATGGCGGCTCAATTACAAGCGTTTTCTCAGGGAGGGAATGCGGAGTTAGAAGAGACAAAAAACTTAACGCCGCGTCAGCGAGAGGTGTTGCAGCTATTTGCTGAAGGACACTCCGCGAGGGAAGTCGCGGAGATCCTTCATATATCTGTTCGTACAGCTGAAAATCATAAGGCTCACATCATGAGCATTTTGGGCGCGAATTCGACTGCCGAACTCATTCGGTGTGCCTTGCGACTTGGATTAATTTCGAATTAGTGGGCTCCAAAATGCCAGGTTGAGCCGAAGCCAACCCAGTAGTTGCCAGTAAGGCTCACGGATGTCGCAGCAAACTGATCATCTGCATCGAAGCCGTAACCAGCGAATAAGTCCACATCCATACCAGGACGAAGATCTTTGACACCGACACCGCAAGTGATGCGATGCTCGGTGATCGCAGCGAATTGGCCCTGCACATACCGAACGGCAGGAATTCCGTCGGGTAAGAGGTTGCCGCCAAAGCCTTCGAGTTGGGCTGCTTTCATGGGGTTTTGGGCATAGACATATCCAAGGCGCAGAGCCGTTTTGGGAGTCGCACTGTACTGTGCACCAAACTGGAAGGCCCATTGGTCGCGATAGATGGCTCGCAGAGTGTCCGCATTGCTGTATTGCTTGAAGACGATATCTGTGGCCAGCAACAGCCGACCATCCATTAAGCGATTGTTGGCGATACCGAAAACAACATTGGATGGATGTTCAAAGGAGATGTCACGAGCGGTTCCAAGAACAGGCAGCAGCAGAGCATCTTCGAAATTCAAATGCTTCTTGGTTTGCCAGTAGGCGCCGACGGAGGTGAATTGAGTTACTTGATAATTGGCACCCAATGTACCTCGAACACCGTAGGCTGTTGTCATACCAGCTAAATCGGTAAACGGACCATCGAAGTAGGATGTGCCTAACGAGCCCGATGCGCCCAGGGTCAAATTGTCTGTGACAGAGAGGCCTACGCCTGCCACAATGTCAAGGGCGACATACTGAGCGGCGGTACCGTTTGATTCAGGCACTCCACGAAAATTGACACCACCTCCGGCGTCAGTAATCAAGCCTAGGCCCATGGTGGCTGGCAAGCCAGAGCTATCGAGGTCTTGTGTTACGCCAATGTTGCCAAGAAGGCCACCAGGCGTCGAAGATGTGGCGCTGTAGGGACTCACTCCCACGAGTGGAAGTTGAGAATTCTGTGTGACGGAGTAATCCACATCGGCCCAAGCACCACCGAAAGAGAATTGAGTACCTTGGAATTGCCGAAGTGTCGATGGATTGCCGGCGATAGCCGATTGTAAATCCTGGGGCTTACTTACACTCGCCCCCCCCATCCCACCCGACGCTGGCATGACGTTGTTGTGTAGTTCAATCCCGAAGGTTTGAGCTATAGAAGCTTGCTGAAAATTAAGCCAGCAGGTGGCGACACAGGAAAGGACCCACAACAGTTTTGCTCGGTTCATCTTGCCCCCAGACTTACACAATCAAACACAGAAACTCTATGGATCAACAGCACCGATATCAAAAAAGCTGTCCGTAGGAATCGCGACAGGATTAGCGATTGTAGGACCTGAATCGTCATTCCTAGGACGGTGAGTTGAGGGTAACCTGCGCGGCCTTTATTCTTTTTTCAAATCTTTCAGAAAACTTAAAGTGAACGACGAGTTGCTGGTGTGGAGGTGAGTAAAACTACTTAGGTAAATCTACACCTTTCGAACTAAATTTTTGCGATTTCTTGAATAAACAATGGGGAACGTTGACAGTCATCCAATAACGGCTAGTTTGAGCTTTGGAACTCGGTTGGCGAGTCGTGATTACTCTTTAACCCTATTGAGGTGACACCTATGGTTGTGTTCAAAAGTGTTTGGGGGATTCCCAAGCCGTACAGGTTCATGGCATTGATTGCGGTTGTTGGCTTATTGATGCAGTTGTGTGTTGCGTCTGAAGCCTCCGCCCAAGAGAAGAAAAAGAAGCCAAACATTTTGGTGATCTGGGGTGACGACGTTGGTGTTCACAACATCAGCGCCTACAACCATGGAATTATGGGCTACAAGACGCCGAACATCGATCGTATCGCTCGGTCAGGGGCAATGTTCACCGATGCGTATGCGCAGCAAAGTTGCACAGCCGGTCGCGCTTGCTTCATCTTAGGTCAGCATCCATTCCGCACTGGCTTGTTAACCATCGGAATGCCAGGCAGTGATCACGGTGCACCAGATTGGGCTCCAACGATTGCCGACTTGTTGAAAGAACAAGGCTATGCAACGGGGCAATTTGGCAAAAACCATTTAGGCGATCGCGATAAGCATCTTCCGACCGCCCATGGTTTCGACGAGTTTTTCGGCAATCTTTATCACCTCAACGCGGAAGAAGAACCTGAAACTTACTATTATCCCAAGGATCCAGAGTTCCGTAAGAAGTATGGACCTCGCGGTGTGATTCATTCTTACGCTGATGGTCGTATCGAAGACACAGGTCCTTTGACTCGCGAACGTATGGAAACAGCGGATGAAGAATTTGCCAAGGCCGGTTTGGACTTCATCGAGCGTTCGCACAAAGCCAACAAGCCATTCTTTGTGTGGATGAGCACTACACGTATGCACGTTTGGACTCGCTTGAAGAAGGAGTCGCAAGGTAAGACGGGCATCGGTCTTTATCCTGACGGCATGGTTGAGCACGATGGACATGTCGGCAAATTTTTGGACAAGCTGGAAGAGTTGGGAATCGACGATAACACGATCGTGGTTTACAGCACCGACAACGGCGCCGAGTCTGGCAGTTGGCCAGACGGCGGTATTACACCTTTCCACGGCGAAAAGGGAACAACTTGGGAAGGTGGCTTCCGTGTTCCACAAGTCGTACGTTGGCCAGGTGTGATCAAGCCAGGTACGGTTTACAACGAAATGATTTCGCATGAAGATTGGTTGCCAACCTTCTTGCATGCTGCTGGAGTGCCAAATGTCGTCGAGAAATTGAAGACTGGTTACCAAGCAAATGGCAAGACCTGGAAAGTGCACATGGACGGTTATGACTTCTTGCCATTCTTCAAAGGTGAAGTTGAAAAATCACCACGCGATACGATTTTCTACTTTGGTCAAGGTGGTGAATTGAACGCGGTTCGCTGGCAAGATTGGAAGGTTCACTTCGCCATCGTGAAGGGTAATATCGCAACCGGTGAACGTATCGTTCCAAACTGGCCTGTCATTCACAACCTCCGTGCAGACCCATACGAAAAAATGCACGAAGAAGGTGAAATGGGTTACCTCCGTTGGTATGCAGACAACATGTGGTTGTTTGTGCCGATCCAGGAAAAGCTGCGTGGCTTCTTTGCCACCATTCCGCAATTCCCATTCCAAGAAGGTTCCAGCTTGACCGCTGGCAACATCAACTACAACACTCTGAAAGCGCAGAAAGCAATGGAGATGTTGAAGGATATCGAAGAACGCTTCCCCGTGAATCGATAAGCCATTCCTTGTTGTCTTGAATAAGAGAAAGCACTGTCGGGAACGGCAGTGCTTTTTTTGTAGGCTAGTATTTCGATTCGCTGTTTTTCAAATCCTGGCCTAAGGCGGAAGTGAAAGGATCTGATTTCATGACTACTGCTCAGCGCTTCTTTACCTACACCTTTAAGCCCTTTTTTGTGTGTACTGGTTTGGGGACTGCGCTGATTGGCTTGTATGCGTTATTTCCCCAATGGGCATTGACAGAGTTAGCACAACTAAACTACCAGCAGGATTACACAATCATTGTTCAACACTGGGGTATCATGGTTGGCCTAATGGGCATCTTCATGATCGGGGCAGCGATGGTACCAACTTGGCGCTTGCCTATTCTGGCTTTCAGTGGCATCGAGAAAGCGTTTATGGTGTGGTTGGTTTTGTCGAATGCGGGGCAAGACTTTGCGCGAGGATTTTGGATTCCCGCCACAGTCGATGCGACCGTCGTAATGTATACGCTTGCGTATTTTTTAGTGATTGGAATACTGCCAAAGGAACCGGCGGCGACGGTGTCGGGAAAGTAACAGCGGGATTCGCGATTTGTCCAAACTCAAAAACCGAACTGCAATTGCGAACGAAGGAGCAAGCCTTCATCGCCAGGCAATAGACTGAGACGCGGACTGTTGACCGGAACTCCGTCGATCCAGGATAGATCGACCGTAAATTTCACATCTTGGTTTCTGATGAACCATGCGAAACCAGTTCCAATTTCATTGGTCGTTTGGAACTCATTGCCTAAAGTGCCTGAGTCACCCGTAATCTTCGACCACCGCGCTAATAGTTCTAACTTCTCTGGAATCACGAAGTAGCCTGTCTGCAACACCAAGCCAGTGTCTGCCAGTGTTGGTATCGAATTATCCGTAAAATTATAAAGCGTTCGCCAGTGATACTCAGCAATGAAAGAGAAGCCTCGTACCTTCCAATGAGTATCGATCGTGAACATCAGAAAATCGTAAGAGTCAACTGTACCGGGAAGCAAGTCACTAAGACGCTCTCCTGAGGAGACGACTCTCGGTCTCGCAAATTCAACATTACCTTCGCGATCCAATATGGTCCCGGCAACGCCTGCTCCCAAGCGCAAAATGCTCTCTGGACTCCACGATAGATCAGATTCACCCGGTGTGAAGGGGCCAAGAGGATCTACACTGGCTCGACCTGACCACGCAACGTTTCTGTCTAAGTCTTCGGAGGAGATAGTCGCATCACGACCGCTATTGATTCCATTGGTAATCGCAATCTCAAATCGGGCTGGCATGTTGTACACATCACCTTCGCCAAAAATCGAAACGCCCGTCGAGCGACCCATATCGAAGAAGAGGTTAGCAACAGATCGCTCGGTAAATTGAAATCGACGCGCACTTTCTTCACGCGAACGACTAAAAGGTGATTTCCATTTCCCCGCCCTGAATCCCAACGTTCCTGGTTTCAAGTCAAACATGCTACAGCCAAAGTCATAGCTAAAATAAGCATCCAAAAAACTAACTTCGGCAGCAGAATCGCTATTGGCATCGAGGACCAGCGTGTAACGCAAGTCGGGTGTGTATGCGTGACCGTCAAAGCCCAGGCGAATACGTTCCAGTGAGAGCGTGTTACGACTGCGATTGGGCCCTTCGGAATCGAAGGCTGCATGCCGCAATTGCATCCAGCCGTTCACCTTCATCGAAAATGGGAACTGGTTGGTGGGGATTGAGCCGACGTTGGGACTCGCAAAGATGAGGCCATTGTTATAGCCGAACTCAGGGACTTCACCGCGCGACTGATCCTTGACGCTGGGAAAGATGTTGAGAGTCTCATCATTCTGAGCATCAACATTCAGAGGAAAAGTGTCGTCTCCCGACGAGGTACTGAAGTCTTCTGAAGGTGATAGGTTGCCAACAGTGTCAGTTTCTTGTCCGTGAACAGGCAAGTTTGAACTTAGCAGGATCAAAATGCTAAACGTTGCTAGCAAATGGCGTAGAAAAACCGAGCCTTGGATTGCCGCTGAGGGCGGCAAAGCGAGTTTTTCTGGTGCCATAGGATTCCGTCTCACTTCCTCTTCCGTCCTCGGGCTGCTCCCTGCCGAGGGTGGTGCATTCTTCCCATGGCGGAATACTTGAAATCAGACTTCGGTGTCAATGCAAGTATGAGTCATTCTCAATTGTGGGGTGCGAAAAACGGGGCGATAGGATGAAGCAACGAAGATGAGAACAAATCGAGGGGAGTAGTTTTACTCAAGCCAGATCGCTTAACAATTGCGAATTCGAGAGGGAGGCATTCCGCTCGTTCCGGCGGTATGGGTTGTGCGGTTAGCTGAGCATCAATTCACGCCAACGACTAGTTATTGTCACAACGAGGATAGAGATCTTGTCGATAGTCCCAGCGGTGCGGTT
>JAFLCP010000062.1 GCA_017303505.1 Planctomycetota bacterium
TGGCGGGTCCTCTTCCATGCTTGGTGATTTTTACAGCACACTTCTCATGGATTGGATCCGCTTTTCTTTCAATAGCAGTTTTCGTGCTAGCAAAACAAAAAGCGCAACATCAAAACCTGCGGCGTACTGGGTACACGATTACAATCAACAAGGATCAATAATGTCTTCGACGCTTCGAACAACTCGCTTACAACTCACCCTGCGCAGCTTGGAAGCGACGAAGGCTTGGGTAAATTCGTTGCCACCCGAAGTACAACGCGAAATTTCACCCGTTTGGCTCGCACGACTGAATAACGCGACCGAGCCCACTCCGTGGATTTGTGGGTTCGATTTAGTACGCGTCTCCGATCGAATTTCAGTCGGCAGCTGCGCTTTCAAATCACCTCCCGAAAATGGCGTGGTGGAAATCGCTTACGGTATTGATGATGAGCATCAACGACAAGGCTATGCCACAGAGGCAGCCATTGCTCTCGCCCAATTTGCATTGCAGACAGATGGCGTTAAAACAGTCTGCGCTCACACGAAAGAAGATAATTTCGCTTCGATTCGCGTTTTGGAGAAAGCTGGATTTCAAGGGAAAGGAACGGTTATCGATCCCGAAGATGGCGAAGTCCTGCGATTCGAAAAGTCCTTGTAGCCTCAATCGCACATGCAAGAGCGTTGCGTGTGTGAGCAACCACGGTTCTTTATTCTTCGGCCACGTCTTTCCAATGCTCGGGCGTTAAACCAAACTTCTGCAATTTTCGATCGAGCGTCGAGCGTTCGACACCCAAGATGGATGCGGTTCGGCTTTTGTTGCCACGTGTATGGCGCAACGTTGCCAGTACATGCTCGCGCTCCATTTCATCTAATGAGATCGGCTTATACGGAGTCCCATCCGCCTGCAGAACTTCGCGTTTCAAACGGAGTCCATCCAACGCCAAATCATCTACCGTGATCCAGGCACCTCCACACAACACGACCGCTCGTTCGATGACATTTTTAAGCTCCCGCACATTTCCCGGCCACGCATAGGAAGTCATGGCTTCCAACGCTTCTTTTGTGAAGCCTTCTAAGCGACGGCCAATCTCGCGCGAAAAACGTTTTAGAAAATGTCGAGCCAAAACGGCGATATCGTCGGTCCGCTCACGCAAGGGTGGAACTTGGAGTTGTATCACCTTCAGCCGAAAGTATAAGTCCGAGCGAAACAACCCATCTTGAACAGCCTCCTCCAAGTCTCGATTGGTCGCTGAAACGATCCTGACATCAACGGCTATGGGCTTGTGACTTCCGATTCGTTCAATGGTGCGTGTCTCTAGAACTCGCAAGAACTTCGTTTGAATTTCGGGCGTCATTTCCCCCACTTCGTCGAGCATCAACGTGCCGCCATGAGCCGCTTCAAATCGTCCAATCTTGCGTTCGATCGCCCCCGTAAAGGCCCCTTTTTCATGCCCAAAAAGTTCGCTTTCCAAAAGTGTGGGTGAAAGCGCAGCACAGTTGACACATAAAAACGGTCCATCTTTGCGGGGACTCATTTCATGGATTAATTGAGCTACCAATTCTTTCCCTACGCCACTTTCACCGCGCACGAGAATGGTTGCGTTGGTGGGGGCCGCGCGAGCGATCACCGCTTTGACTTTTTGTAAAGGCTGACTATCCCCAACTAACAATGACTGTTGTGAAAGCTGTTCTTGCAGTTGCTGGGCTTTGCGTTTTGCCGTCTGCAACGAGTCTTCCAATATTTGTTGTGAGGCAATTTTCTTGAGAGCCAACGCCATGGTATCGCCAATCGCGACGGCCACTTGCAAATGCAGTTGAGACAGCTCTTTCTGGCTGTTGCTCGAATAAACATGAATCATGCCCAGCACGCGACCTTCATGTCGAATCGGAGCGACGATGAGGCTTGTGGCTTGAAGAGCTGCCGATGTGCTCTGCGAAATCAGTTCACGATCGCCTGAAATATTTCGAGCGAGTAAGCCATGCCCATCGGCTGCGATGGTTTTCACCAGAAAGTCACTCGGTCTACGATAGCCTTTCGTTCCATTCTGAAGCGTGGCTAACAAAATGAGTTCAGGAGCAACGGGCTCAACG
Organism: Planctomycetota bacterium; assembly: GCA_017303505.1. Classification (GTDB taxonomy): domain Bacteria; phylum Planctomycetota; class Planctomycetia; order Pirellulales; family Pirellulaceae; genus JAFLCP01. The sequence continues at coordinate 2,071 of JAFLCP010000062.1, forward strand.
TTCGAAAAATCAAGCGTGGGACGGTTGAAAGCATCCGGATCATTTTTTGATCCAAATAAAAATACGCCACCGCAATCAGCCTCACATTGTGCGATCAACACTTTTAACGCCAACTCAGCAGCATCTTCTGCAGTGTGGGTGGATGAGAGATCGAAGGCCAATTGAAAGAGCTTTTGGAAGACAGCACTATCGAGTTCATTTTTTGAGCTCAAGGAAGCAGGAACACCAAAAGGTTGATCTCCCAATATTCCGCTTTGATCTCGGCGAGCGATGATGGACTCGGTTTGGCCATTAGAATCGACATCGCCACCTCGATTTGGGTCTGCCGGGTTTTCAAAGACCCCAGCTAGAGAATGAACAAATTCCATATGCCCGGAGGCAATTTGAATCGAATCGCCAGGCTTGAGGGGCGTCGGCTGGTCGATGGCGACTCCGTTAAGAAGTGTGCCGTTGCGGCTCTTTAGGTCTTTTAGGACCCACGAGCCATCAACATCGGCAATCTCAGCATGTACACGCGAACACATCTCTTCAGGTATTACAATGGCATTGGTCGAACCGCGTCCAATCGTGATGGCTTGACCGGGCGTCAGACGAAAAATGTCATTCCAACGCCGACCTTGACGGATAACTAGATAAGAATTCATAATAATTCCAGTGATCCTCTCCTAATCCCATCGTAATCCCAGCACAAAACTCTCATCGTTTCACACTTCACGACTAAACCGTGCAGCTTTCTGTTGCATCGTGCGAAGTGCGTGATTAGTATTCAGTGTGGTCGGATTTGGCGGTTGTGCCTAGTAAAAGCCTGCGGAGTGATGCCGATGTCGCTACGAGTGACAATGCGTGGTTTGATTGTATTCTCAAAAATGGTTACTGGCATCGCGTTCTGTGCCACATTGGCCGGATTATCCGCGATTGCAGGTTTCGGTTTTAACAACGGTAATCAAGTGGGTGGTATCAGCATCGACGCTCAAGGCGTTGTACGCACCTCCACTGCAATTGAGCGGTCAGAATTGCTTGACGCACTGCGAAAGCAAGTTGCGGCTGTGCCTGATGCCATGAAAGAATCCGACGGTCTTCGCAAGGTTTCATTGCGTAAGTTGCAGGAAGCTGTAGCTCACGCCGTTGAGACGGGAAGCGACATCCCTGATGACGTTGCCTACCTTGGTGGCATCCAACGCATTGAATACGTTTTGGTTTATCCAGACAAGCAAGATATCGTACTTGCTGGTAAAGCTGAGCCTTGGAAAGTTGGCGACAACGGAGAAGTTGTTGGGCAAATTTCAGGCAAACCTGTTTTGCACCTCGACGACCTTTTGGTTGCTTTCCGCACCGTCGAAGCTGCTCGCAATGAAGCGATGAGCTGCTCGATTGATCCAACTCCAGAGGGTATCGAAAACCTCAAGAAATTCTTGGGATCAATCACTCTGTCGCCCAACGCGAATGCGGCTGCTTTAGAACCAGCCATGCAAAAAGCTTTTGGTCCACAAATGATCCGCTTGTCGGGTATTCCTGAAACCAGCCATTTGGCACGCGTTATGGTTTCGGCAGATTACCACATGAAGCGAATTGCCATGAACATCGACCCATCGCCAGTGAATGGCCTCAGCAGCTACCTGCAATTGGTTGCTCGCAACGGTGCTCGCGCTGGTGCAATTCAGTCGCGTTGGTGGCTGGCTTGCGATTACGATGCGATTCGCAAGAGCGAAGATGGCCTAGCTTATCAACTGACCGGTCGCGGCATTAAGGCGATGACCGAAGAAGAAGTTGTTGGTAACGATGGTTCTCGCGAACAAACAGGCAAGAGCAACAAGTTGGCACAGAAATGGGCTGATTCATTCACCGAAAACTACGATGATCTTTCGGTTGCGAACCCTGTGTTTGGGAACCTACGAAACATCGTTGACTTCTGTGTGATTGCAGCTCTGATTGAAAACAACAACTTGAGCGAAGTTGCGAGTTGCGATATCAGCGTTCTCAAGGGCGCAAAGGGTGGCGTTGAAGTCGCTCACATGCCAATCCCAAAGACCATCGATCCACACTGCTCTTTCATCAAGGGTGCAGCGGGTTGGGTCGTTTCGGCCAGCGGTGGTGTTCAAGTCGATTCTTGGACCGTGGTTGAAAAGCAAGTCGTTGACAGCAAGCTCAATGGCATCCGCGAAGAAAACGATGCTAAAGTAGGTCAGCCATGGTGGTGGAACTAGTTCCTCATCCTAATCGATAAAAATGAGAAGGCTGTGTTCGCAAGGACACAGCCTTCTTTTTGTTCTAGACCTTGCTCTTGATCCCGTTTACTCGATTTGCTATCTGTCCCGAATCGCGAGAAAGACAGCGTTTCGCTCCAACATCTATGGTGAGTTATCGGGATCGTGGTCGTATTCCTCAACACTAGGATGAACAAAATAACTGCGGTCGTATGGCTGCTGTTACTATTTTCATCTTTGGTGGGTTGTCGACTTACCGTTCCCATGTACGTTTGGACTCAACCCAAGACGCTCCAATCGCCCCAGTACGCCGTGGCGATTGGTAACCTTGAGGGGCCCTCCGAAACCACCCGCGATTATTGTGAGATCTTCTTAAAGCAAAGACCGCAACAACAAGAGCAAATCGCCGTCCTAACGCCTGACGACTTGGTTGATACTCAGCCTGTCGTCCTCGCATCCACTGCCCCCACCCTTGGTTCGCAAGGAGAAATTGGTGCGATGCAGGCGGCCAAAAAACATGGGACAGATTTCTTGTTGATGGGCGAAGTGATCCGCGACGAACTGACCGTGGAAAAATCGGCCAGCAATCTTCCACCGGAAATACAAGCGGCGATTGATGCTCAAACGCCAGCTGCTCCTGCAACCGCGCGTCGGCCTGAGCATTTAACCATTGCTTGGCGCGCCATGAATACAGTTACCGGCGAACGGGTGGCGACCTTTACCACAATAATGGACCGCAATATCGCCGACGAAACTTACCCAGAACTAATTTGGGAATATCCTGATGCGCGGAAGCGAGTGATTGCTGCCAACGCCCGCGAAACTTGGAAAGCGATTGGCCCGCATGTGACCAAAGATCATGCCAACTTAGCTGTAGCTTGGATATGGCCCGGATCGGACAGGATTCGAAAGGGTGTTGTTTTGGCCAAAAAATCGCGGTGGATGGAAGCGGAAGAAGAATGGTTAGCCGTGGTAGAAGCTTATCCCACGCAGCATCGAGCTTGGCATAATTTGGCGTTGGCAGCAGCCGCTCGCGAAGATTTTTCGACGGCCAAATCCCGAATTCTGAAAGCTTTAGAGTTATCGGACAACCAACAATACCAAAAGACGTTTCAGTGGATTGAGCTGCGGCAGCGAGAGTATCACACGGCCTTTCAGCTTCCGCCTCCGGAAGAAGGTTGGGCTTTTCCAGAACCGAAGTTAAGCAGTCCTTTGGATGTGGCGAGTGTTAAACCGATCGATTTGGATTCTGAGCCTTGGTATCGCATTATTCCAGGCGTAAAGCCACCAGAATGGTCGTGGTATGCTTGGTTAACTCAGCCGGTTCCGTATTGAGATAAGTGGCTTGCAAGCGCATCGTTTAACCCGTACGCCGTAGGCTAGGCCGCGCAAGTCTCGTTTCGCTATCGATCCAGGCGATACCCAGAACTCGACATCGAGACGGTAGAGCTGGTCGGCGCATCGTTTAACCCGTATGCCGTAGGCTAGGCCGCGCAGGACTCGTGTCGCTATCGATGCGGACGATACCCAGAACTCGACATCGAGACGGTAGAGCTGGTCGGCGCATCGTTTAACCCGTACGCCGTAGGCTAGGCCGCGCAGGACTCGTTTCGCTATCGATCCAGGCGATACCCAGAACTCGACATCAAACCGAAGGAGGTTGGGTCAAACTTCGGTTGGCATCCACAAGTATGACAAGTCCAACGCGGCCTAGCCTGCGGCATACGGGTTAAACGAAAAACCAAGTTCAGTGAGCAATTGTTCCCCAAGTGGGCAATTTGTGCCGGTTCTGACGGTGAACAAATCAAGAAGGTTCGAAGAAGTAGCTTACCCACCCTTTCTCGGAATATCCGGTCCGAATATCTTAGAGGGGTAGTCGCAATATGTCCGGATACCGATGAACCTCTGTCATCGCCCGAGCGTACGGCGGTTTTGTATGACAATGACGTCCGGTCGTTTCCTCTGCTACTCTTCTAACGGTCCAGCAAATGCACAGCATGGAATCACTTTTGCCATCCCTGTCTATTCTTGGAGCGTCCGATTTTTGGGTCACCAAATGGATGACACCGATGTGGCTTTTTGGCACGGGTGTCGGCGCAGGTATCGTCCTGCTGGGACTCGCCGTAATTCTGCTACGCGGCCTTAGCTTCATTCCATTGTTTGGTTTACTTCAAAACCAACGTCCTACTGCACACATTGTTTCTCTTGTTTTATCTCTTTTCATCGGCGGCTTCCTATATGTAGGTGGATGCCATCTCTTTGATGATTCTGGCTCGGCCGAGGCTACTAAGTCATTTTTCAATCTGTCCGAAGCTTTGCAACCCAATAAAGAACAAGTCATGTTTGGCTTGGCTGTTATGCTTCTGTCCATCGTGGTGGGCTGGGGCTTAGTTTTCGGAGCCATGCCAAAAAATGCGAAAGAGCTTTCGCGCACACTTACGGAAGGCGTTTCGTTGTATTTCTTGGTTTGGTGCGGTGGTTGGACCCTTCTGGCTATCGGCACAACTTGGTTAGTCGACGATCCGATCACTACCTTGAAATCGATCCCAGCCGTCTTTGATTCCGGACGTTGGTCCAAGACATTTGAAATCGATGTTGCGAAAGAAAATGCATCGGGTAGCAAACTGTTCCAAATGGTGGATGCTCCATTCAATCCGTCGTTGTTGGCTGGCCTCCAAATCAAATCGGACAAGAACATTTTGATCAGCGATGCCGAAGAAGTTGAAAAGTCCGACATGACTCCTAAGCGTATTAACGCTGGCACAGACGTTTCTTGGGTGCGAGGCGCCGCAGAATCGCCACCGATTTCCATGGAGCCTGGTGCCGGTGTCTTCATTCTCAACTTGGAGAACGAACCGGCGAATGTCGAAATCTTGTTGGTTTCGTTCCCGCCAGTTCAAGAAACGATGATGGTTGTGATCACAGCCGTGGCGGTTTTCTTCTTTGGCTTCGCCATTATCGCTCAAGCCTCTGTGGCTCCTCGTTTGTCGGCAGTGGCGTTTGCGACAGCCAAATCCGAACTATCACAACCTTTGTTTTTGGTGCTGATGTTTATTGGCTTAGTGGCCATCGTCACCTTCGTCTTTTTGCCGTTCTACACGTTTGGTGAAGATACCAAGTCCCTAAAAGAGTGCGGCATTACGGTCATCCTAATGCTGGCAATTTTCCAGGGTGTCTGGGCAGCTAGCGGATCGGTTTCGGATGAAATTGAAGGACGTACGGCGCTCACCGTTTTGAGCAAACCGATTCAACGTCGCTCGTTTGTCATCGGCAAATTCCTTGGGATTTTCTGGGTTCTGCTGCTTATGTTCATCATCTTGGGCAGTGTCCAATTGTTCGCCGTCGGTTACAAGCCACTCTTTGAAGCTCGAGAAACCTCCGAAACTGTTCCGAACTGGCAGGGTTGTTTCTTGGAAGTATCGCGTACAATTCCAGGGTTGGTCATGGCTTTGATGCAGGCGAGCGTGTTGAGTGCCATTAGCGTGGCGGTTTCAACTCGAATGCCACAGCTGGCTAACTTTGCCGTTTGTTTTGGAATTTACTTGGTTGGAAACCTGACCCCAACCTTGGTGAGTAGTTCAGAACAGCAGTTTGAAATTGTACGTTTCGTAGCTCAATTGATCGCGGTGGTGATCCCGATGTTGGATCATTACTCGATGCAAGCTGCGATCGATGCAAATAACGCCATTCCATTTTCGCTTTTGTGCGGTAACTTGGTTTACACCGGGCTGTATGTAGCGTTGTCTATGTTCATTGCCTTGTTGTTCTTCGAAGATCGTGACCTCGCATAAGCCTTGAGCTCTTGAGCAGCGGATGAATCACAACGCGCCTAACAAGTGTGTTGCATCGGCTGCCTCGTCCAAGAAGATGTGGCAACGTTGTTTGCAAACATAGATTTGGACATCCAAGAGGGAGATGGCGTGTATGCAAGCCGGAGATTCGCTGAATAAATTGACGCAACGGTTAGGGTTGAGCGGTGCACGAATTCCGCTCATTCTAGTTGGCATTCTGGCGGCCTTTATCCCACCGTTGCTGCTGGTTTTGCTCGGCTTTTTCATCGAAGTTGTGGCCGTTGGCAATGGCTTGTCTACCCCTGAAAGTGTCTTGAACCTCGGGCCTTTTTTGAAAGTCTCTTCGGCTGCCATCGGCACCAAGAGCGGTCTGCAGTTGCTTGTAATTTTGGTCAGCGTTGGTTTGGGGCTTGGAATCGCCTATGCCTTATTGATGTTGGCCTATTACCGCATGGTATATCAGTTCGCCATCCAAGCTGCCGTTCAATGTTATGTGCAAGCAGCTACCAAGAATGAAGAACTGGCGGTCAGTCGCGGTGTCTCTGGACAAAACGCCGAACTGGCTCAATGGTTTGAAAACCATGTCCCCAACATTCGCACCAGTCTCTTCGCTTGGCAAAAGTCTTGGCCGCGACTCGCCGTTCAGGCTCTCTTGTTTCTGGCGATAGCTGCCTTGATGAACTTTTGGATTACCGCCACAGCTCTGATTTGCATTGCGCTGTTGGGGCAATTTGTGGCTTGGTTAAGCCATCGATCGAGGAATGAGGCGCCCGCGACGCTGCAGAAAGTGTGGCAAGCTGAACAGCGATTGGCAGATGTTTGCCGGAGCATCGCCTTATTGTCAACGGTTCGTTCCAAGTCGGCAGCCCACGATCTATTGAACGAAGAAGTGAAACATTTCCGTGGTGCAGCGTCGATGCTGGCCGCTTCACAAACTTGGAAAACGCCTCTTTTGATCTGTTTCTCCGCAGGTTTAATCAGCATTTTTTGCATTGTATTGGGCGTCCAACTTCTGGACCGGCGGGCCAACTTTGACCTCGCCTCTGCCATAACATTGGGCTTAGCGATCAGCGGCGTCGCTTTGTCGCTCGTTCGTTTGCAGAAACAACGAAGCTTGCTTCCAGCCGCCAAGAGAGTGGCGAGTGAAGTTCTCGCATTTTTGGATACCCCAGTTCCAATGCTGAGCACTTCGAATTCGTCGACTAAACATCCACTATCGCTCGCGAATCGAATGTTGATTGAACATGTTACGCTTGAAGATAGTCAAGGGCGAAGATTGCTGCACGATGTCACCTTAGATCTCAAGCCTAAACAAGTGGTGGCGGTCGTATCGAGCCGAGCTGTTGAAGCGAAGACATTGGCCGAATTGATGTTGGGTTTCGGACGTCCGGTCAGCGGTCGCATGGTGTTCGACGAACATTTAGTCAGCGAAATTGATGCGGAAGATTTCCCCAAGAAGTGCATTTGGGTATCAGCAACTGGCCCATTGTTGCAAGGGACGATCGAAGACAATTTGCGGGCAGGACTTGTGCATCGCGACATGGTGGATCTCACGGATGCCGTGCGAGCCATGAACGCGTACGATGCGGTGCAACAATTTGAGAATGGATTATCCACATTAGTGACCATGGACGATGATCGACTCAACCATGACCTGCGTTATCGATTAGGTTTGGCACGAGCGTTGCTCAAATCGCCCGCATTGATTGTTGCTGAAGAACCTGACGTTCCGGTATCGTTGCCAATCGAAACCGCCACAACCGAAGCCGCCAAGAAACTTGCCGATACGGGGCCACTGGTCATCGTGTTGCCCAAGCGACTCAACACGTTGCGTTCTGCGGATCTGGTGGTTCTGGTGCATGATCATACGGTGGTGGACAGTGGCACGCACGCTGAATTGATTCAACGGAGCGAATTATATCGCCATTTGACCTATGTGCGTTTCTCACCGCTCCGCGAGGTCGGCGCATAATCGAGTGGCCCTGGCGCTCTCGTTTAACCCGTACGCCGTAGGCTAGGCCGCGCAAGACTCGTCTTCTTATCCATGCACACACTACACAAATCTCGACAACGTGATGACGGATATTGAGTCGTGGGCGATGTTGGCGTCGATCTGTATGGCGAGTCAACTCCGGCCTAGCCTTCGGCGTACGGGTTAAACGATTCCGCCGAAGGCTAGGCTGTGCAAGACTCGTCCTACTTGTGGATGCCAAAGTAAGTTTGCCCCAACCCCTATCGCTCAAGGTCAAGTTCTGGGTAGCGCCTGCATCGATAGCGACACGAGTCAACTCCGGCCTAGCCTTCGGCGTACGGGTTAAACGATTCCGCCGAAGGCTAGGCTGTGCAAGACTCGTCTTCTTATCCATGCACACACTACACAACACTCAACATCGCGCTGGCCGAGGGTGAGTCGTCGGCGATGTTGGCGTCGATCTGTATGGCGAGTCAACTACGGCCTAGCCTTCGGCAAACTCGTTTAACCCGTATGCCGAAGGCTAGGCCGCGCAAGACTCGTCCTACTCGTAGATTCCAAAGTAAGTTTGAACCAATCGCTATCGCTCGAGGTCAAGTCCTGGGTAGCGCCTGCATCGATAGCGACACGAGTCAACTCCGGCCTAGCCTTCGGCGTACGGGTTAAACGATTCCGCCGAAGGCTAGGCTGTGCAAGACTCGTCCTACTCGTAGATTCCAAAGTAAGTTTGACCCAATCGCGATCGCTCGAGGTCAAGTTCTGGGTATCGCCTGCATCGATAGTGACACGAGTCAACTCCGGACCTAGCCTGCGGCGTACGGGTTAAACGATTCCGCCGAAGGCTAGGCCGCGCAAGACTCGTCCTACTCGTAGATTCCAAAGTAAGTTTGAACCAATCGCTATCGCTAGAGGTCAAGTCCTGGGTAGCGCCTGCATCGATAGCGACACGAGTCAACTACGGCCTAGCCTGCGGCGTACGGGTTAAACGATTCCGCCGAAGGCTAGGCTGTGCAAGACTCGTCTTCTTATCCATGCACACACTACACAACACTCAACATCGCGCTGGCCGAGGTGGAGTCGTCGGTGATGTTGACATCGATGAGAACAGAGAGTCAACTCCGGCCTAGCCTGCGGCGTACGGGTTAAACGACTCCGCCGAAGGCTAGGCTGTGCAAGACTCGTCTTCTTATCCATGCACACACTACACAAACCTCGACAACGTGATGACGGATATTGAGTCGTCGGCGATGTGGGCGTCGATCTGTATGGCGAGTCAACTCCGGACCTAGCCTGCGGCGTACGGGTTAAACGATTACTAGTAAGCAGCTTCCAAGATCGCCAATAGATCGGCTTCTGTCGGAGAACGTGGATTGAGATCCATCAAACGCTTGATTTGAAACGACTTATTCGCCATCGAACTCAATGTCGACCGCTCGACACCCAGTTGCCGAAGCGTTGGGCGAATACCGATTTCACCCTGAAGGCGCACTACTCCGTCGATCGCCTGCTCCGCTTGTTGTTGGGCTGACGCTTGCGGCTGTGAATAACCTAAGGCGAGCCCAATTTCGGCGAATTCAGCCACGCGTGTCGACAAGTTGTAACGCATCACATGCGGCAACAACAATCCATTCCCTTCACCATGGCTGCAATGAACGGCTGCTCCCAGCGGATACTCCAGAGCATGGACTAACGCAACACCACAGTTGGAAAACGACATCCCCGCATAACTAGCAGCCAAAGCCATATGGTCGCGAGCTTCCTGGTTAAGAGGCTCATGAACAGCTCGAACCAAATTCTGTCCAATCAGCCGTATCGCTTCCAAACCCAACAATTTTCCAAGTGGATGCGCGCCTTCATACGCCCGAGCTTGTGGATCCGCGAGATGCATGTCCGACCATCGGCGGGCCGTGTAGCCTTCAATCGCGTGTACCAACGCATCGATGCCACTGTGAGCCGTAACATGTGGCGGACAACTATCGGTTAAGGCTGGATCAACAATCGCCACAGCAGGCCGCAAATGAGGACTGAGCGTGGAAACTTTGATATGGGCTTCAGGGTCGGTCAGCACGGCAGAGTGAGATACTTCGCTGCCAGTACCCGCCGTTGTTGGAATGGCGATTAATGGAAGCACTGGCCCTGGAGCTTTGTCAAAACCAAAGTAATCGGCTAAATTTCCGCCGTGTGTCAGCAACAAGGCGGTAGCTTTGGCAACGTCTATGTTGCTCCCTCCACCAAGCCCCACGATGGCATCAGGTTTGACGTGAGTCCCCATCGCCACTGCCTCAGCCAGAACGTTCAACGAAGGTTCAGCTTGCCCGCCATCGAAGACATGGACTGAAGTAATGTTCTGCGGTACGACATGAAGAACGCGTTCCAATAAACCCGCTTGGATCAGATTCTTGTCGGTGATAACTAGCAGACGTTTCAGTTGTTGCTTGGTGCACACAGTTTCAAGATGTTGCACACAGCCTCGACCAAAAACAAATTCTTTCGCGATCGAGAACTTCCAATAGTTGGGGCGGACTTGCATGAGGCAAATGACTTTTGAATGGAATGAGTGGAGTCTGCGCGTCCGTGCAAAAACGTCCAACGTGAGATAGGCTTAGATCTTTTCTTTGATCAAATTGGCAACCATTTCGGGCTTATCTTCCTTTTCGAGATGCTCTACTTGCTTCTCGGTCAGGCCGATTGAAATCAAATGAGGGCGAAGTTGTTCCCAAATTTTCTTCCGTTTTTTACCTTCGGCAAGATAGAGTTCCGTGACCAGTTCTTGCACACGTTGAATGGCAATCCCTTCACGGTTGCGGTAATAGTTCTTGATAACACCTTGTTGGTAGCGTGAGAATTTTTCCATGGCTTTGGCTCTAGCAAAACTGAAAACAACTCGGCACATCAGACGACGGTAAAGTGCGTCAGGCATTCTAAATGTTCGGCCTGAGAAAGCGGCTAGCTTTGAAGTAAATCCGTTTCCCACCCTGAAATGCTCCATCCGTGGTGGGCTTGTACGCCAAACTCACCAGACTGCATTTTTGTATACACCATTCTTGTGAGGTGTACAACGCCCCGCATTAATCCTCGCCCATCACCCAAACAAAAAACGCCCAGAATCTTGGGTGATTCTGGGCGTTTAAGTGAAGCGATCTAAAGCTTGTTATCTGAGCTGGATCTAGTGTCCTGAGCTGGCAGGCTGACCATCAATAGCGACTGGTTTGTAACCGCCTCGAGACTTGAAGTAGCCGATGAGAACCAGGTAACTGACCAACATGACGATTGGGAAGATGGTTACATTTGCCAATGCACCTTGTTTTGCCGTCTTTACGATTTCATCGATTTCCGTGGCGTTGGGTTGATCCTTAACCTTGGCTTCATCGATTGCGGTGTACGCGCCCAAGAAGAACTTGTCGTCCTTCTTGACCTTTTCGTAGGTGTTTGGAAGTTTGGCATCTACAACAACCTTGGCATTAGCTTCTTGCATGTAACCGATGAGTGGACCGCCGATGATACCTACGGTCAACATGCCGATGCCCGCAATTGCGTTGAGGGTCAAGGCGCCACCCTTTGGAAATTGCTCAGCCACCACACCGAGCATCGTTGGCCAGAAGTAAGTCTTAGCCACACCATACAAAGTTGCAGCTGCAAAGATCGCAAAGAACGACTGGGTGAATGACAAGCAATACAGACCAACAACTGCCAAAGCGGCACAGGTTGCCAACAGACCGAGCGGAGTGAGAGCTTTAACGACAGGTCCAGCGAAGAATCGCAAGACCATCATGATGGCTGAGGTGTAGATGAGAACCCAAAGTGGGCTTCGTCCTGCAGCTTTCATCGGTTCTTCCATAATGCCCGTAATGGCACCGTCTGTACCGAGTTCCGTAGTCGCCAAAGGCATCATAATGAGACAGAGGAAAATCATCATCGGACGGCCAAGCGACTTGCAATAAATGCCATAGCCGATAACCGCAACTGCGATAACGGCCCATACAACCGCATCAGGCAGCTTGAAGATGTCGCCCAATTGTTTGAAGATCAAATAGGATGCGATAGCAGCACCAATCACGCCGAACTCTCCCAACATTTCTCGATAGCTGGCCCCTGCCGAAACGCGTTCGCTCACTGGGAATTGGGCTCCCATCAAGATGACCACATAAACGACTGCTGGAATTGCGATGATGTAGATCAACAAACGCCAGTCGTCGGTCGCAGCGGAACCAAGCCCCAGGGTGATCAAGCCACCCAAGACCAATCCACCTGGCCATCCTGCGTGAAGTATGTTCAACCATTTGGTTTTTTCGTTGCTGAACATGGTGGCAACCACAGGGTTAATGAAGGCTTCTACCGTTCCATTACCCAAGCCCAAAATGATCGATCCAAATGTCAAAAGTTGTAAACCACGAGCCTGAGCTGCTGCCAACGCTTCGCCTTCAAGTCCAGGAACCTTTACTGCGTTGTAAGCCAGAAGGGCAAGCGCTGCGTATGCCGCATAACAGACAAAGCTGAAGATCATCGCCACGCGATAACCGATCTTATCAATCACCAAACTGAAGAGAATGATGCTGATTGCAAACGGCCAAATACCGTGTCCAAACAATGTCTGACCTTGGACCTTATCGAGTCCAAAGTCAGCCGGCCACATCTCGGGCGTGTTGATCATGAACGCGCGTGAAATAAAGGCAAAGGCAGTGGTGATCAGGGCGATAAAGCACCCGATGAACACCATTTGGGATGGGGGTTTAGGAGTTGTGCTCATGGTTATCTACAAACTTCCGGTGCGAGGAGGGAATAAAGGCACATGGCGAACCAATCGGGCAAGTCCCGACCCTAGGCAGGCGAGAGAATTGTGTCAAAAAGGAACACGCCCCTGGCCCTAGGAAGTAGGTAAGTTAACCTTGTAAACCACTTTGTTCAACGTTCCTGCCGAATAAAGGCAACTATTTTGCCCCCGGCGGACCTTTAGGGCAAACTGCGAACCGGTTTTTACGTCCATTCACATTGCGAAAGATGAGCTTTCTAGGGAAAATTTACCTCGCCGGATGGGGGCTGGCCAATTATATTAGGGTTGGACCACCCCAGTTTTATCCACGGGCTCGCTAAGCATCGTCGGCCTGCAGAAGGGTGGTCGGTATCCCGTTTCCTATGCAGTTTTCTCGTTGGTCTAATCAATTATGACTCGAAATACGCTCGGTTGGATCTGGACGTTGATCGCCCTTTTCTCTTCGGCCACTGCTTATGGTCAATTGACCACCGCAGAAGCAGGGCGACTTGGACTTGAGCCACGCTGGTCAGCCGCATTGCACACCAGTCTCAAAGAACCATCCAAGACTTCGGTCATGATTTGGCAATCCTCAGCGCCCGCCAAAACATCCATTGAACTGGCCGCAGAAGGAAAGCAAATTGTTCTCGATACCAACACCCTTGGAGCCGATGGCAAACCGATCGGAATCGACGGTGCCAAGGCTCAAGCTGAAACACTTGCAAAAAGGATGCGATTTGCGGGTCTCAAACCTGTGATCACCGAACGAACTAGTCCCAACATTTTCTTGTTAGTGACTGCTTCAGATGGTTCGGTAGAGATGTTGGATGCAGAGACGGGCAAGTCGTTGTGGATGACTCAGGTAGGCAAGACGAGCCAGCCGACTTTTCCTGCCATGATGAATGATAAACATGTCATCGTGACGAACGGCTCGACGATTTATGCCTTGGAAACAGAAACGGGCAAGTCGTTGTTTTCCTTCCGTTGTGAAGATGCCCCCGGTTCTGCAGCAGGCGAATTGAATGGCCGAATTTTCATTCCATCTATTACGGGTAAATTCATCGGTTATCTAACCGATGATCGCACTCGGGAACCAAGCCGGTTTGTGTATGGCGGTCGCTCTATTGTCCGTTCCGGTGTCAACCGAGATCTCAATGTGGTTGCCGTTCCCGTGGAACCGCGATTCGTATTTTTCTTCACGATTGATCCAACGGAAAAAGCCAATTCAAAGCCGATCCCACCTGTGGCCACGGCCCGTCTGGAAGCCCAATCACCCATTTTCGCCACTCCAGTCCCCTACGAAGATAGCTTCATTGTTTGTTCTCGCAGCGGCGAAATCTTCCGCATCAACCCAGTGGCTGGTGGCGATATCAAATGGGTTACAAGCACTGGTTCGGTGTTGTATTCCGCACCGTTAGTCGCTCAGAATGGGGTCTTTGTCGTTTCGGATCCAGGTGAATTATTGGCGTATGATGCCACTAACGGATCAGTGTTAGCGGGCTGGGATACCAGCATCAAAGGGATCAAGCAAGTTCTATCGATCACCAAAGATCGTGTTTTTGTTCGCAACAAATCGGGACAACTCGCCGCTTACGATTTTGCAACCGGTGGGCTTGTAGGAACCGTTGGTTCGGGCCTTGTACACGGCTTGGCCAATCCTGTCTCCGATCGCATTTATGTGATTGCCGCTAACGGCACCATTCAATGTTTGGCTCAGAAGGGGGCAACATCGCCACTGATTCATCAAAACGTGCAAGCTCCAGCCGAGAAAGAACCGAAGGAAAAGCCCAAGCCGGAGATTAAGCGTGATGGTGACGCAGGCGCGGACAATCCTTTTGGCGATGGCGATGCGGGAATGGAAGCACCAGCCGGTGATGATCCATTCGGAAATGGCTAGTTCAAATCCGCGCCGATTTTCCTGAAAATTCGAAACAAAGAACCTAAATTGCCACGCGAGAACTTACCCGTTCGCGTGGCAATCTTCGTTTTGGCCCAGTTTTTCCGCGATTTCTGGTGATTTGGCACGAAATTTTCCACCTCCACCGTAGAGATATCGTCCCTTCCGCAAGCAGCCGTTTCGGAATATCGCCAGCCTGTTACAATCTTGACTCGATACGTTTTTCGTTCGCTCCTTGATATGAGGTCTGCCAGTGAGTGATTCTTTGCCAATTCGCCGCGCGTTGATCAGTGTTAGTGACAAAACGGGTTTGGCAGAACTCGGACAAGGCTTACAACGAGCCGGTATCCACATTTTCAGCACTGGCGGAACGGCAGAGTTTCTCCGTAACCACGGCGTTGAAGTGACGGATGTTTCGCAATACACCCGCTTCCCGGAAATCATGCACGGCCGGGTTAAGACGCTGCACCCCAAAATCTTTGGTGGCATTCTCGCTCGTCGTAACGAACTGGAAGATCTGCAAGCGATGCAGTCGCTTGACATTTCAAGCATCGACTTGGTTGTGGTTAACCTTTATCCATTTGAAGCGACCATTGCCAAACGTGGCGTGACTCGCCAAGAAGCCATTGAGCAAATCGATATCGGTGGTCCAAGCCTAATTCGGGCTGCAGCTAAGAATCACGAATTTGTGACCGTTGTGACCAACGCCACGCAGTATGCCGTGGTGTTGCATGAGATCGAAGAGAAGGGCTTAACCACACTCTCGACCCGCCGACGCTTGGCAGCAGAAGCATTCGCGATGACGTCTGCGTACGATGCGGCCATCACTGAATATATGCGAGGAGATATACTGTCGGGTGAGTTCCCTCCTTCGTTGACCGTTTCGATGGAACGGAAACAAACCTTGCGTTATGGGGAGAACCCGCACCAGAAAGCGGCCGTGTACCAACTTTCCAAAACACGCGGCACAGGTCTTGTGAATGCTCGACAAGTCAGCGGCAAAGAGCTGTCGTACAACAATCTCTTGGATCTCGATGCGGCTCTCTCGATCGTGCGTGCTTTTTCGCAACCCGCTTGTGCGGTGATCAAACACAATAACCCGTGCGGCGCTGCCGCATCACATCGTCAATCGTTAGCAGCCCGCAAAGCGCTCGATGGCGATCCCGTAAGTGCGTTCGGTTCTGTCCTCGGTTTCAATACCACTGTCGATGAAGAGACCGCTGAAGTGCTGGCTGAGCCAGGTCGGTTTATTGAAGCCATTGTGGCTCCTGATTTCGAAGCGAGTGCTGTAGGTATTCTGACTTCGAAACCCAAATGGCGCGACAGTATCCGTCTGATGCAAGTGGGACACATTGCACCGTTGGAGCGAGAGTTGACTTACCGTTTCATCAGCGGTGGAGTTCTTGTGCAAGAGGCGGATGTCTTGCCACCATCGCCGTTGCAATGGAATACAGTCACCAATGTGCATGTTGCCGATGAACTTTGGGATGACATCGCGTTTGGCTGGGAAATGGTTCGACATGTGAAGTCCAATGCCATTGTGCTCGCGAAAGATACCGCGTTGATTGGGGTTGGGGCAGGGCAGATGAGCCGTGTGGACAGCGTTGAAATCGCCATTGAAAAAGCGGGCGAACGAGTCGGTGGCAGCATTCTCGCATCCGATGCGTTTTTCCCATTCCCTGATTCGATTGAACGTGCCGCCTCAGCCGGGATTGTAGCCATCATTCAACCAGGTGGATCGAAACGCGATGATGAGGTGATTGCAGCCTGCAACCAGCACCGAATTCCGATGATCTTTACAGGCCGCCGCCACTTCAAGCACTAATTCATTTATGTCCGATACCATTCTCGACAAAATTGTTGCCACCAAACGCAGCGAAATAGCGGCGTTGTATGCGCAGTGCTCACTTTCGGAAATGGAGCAACGCTGTCAGGTTGTGCCTGCGCCGCTAGATTTCGTCGCTCCTTTGCGACTCCCTGGCAACATCCGCTTGATTGCCGAAGTAAAAAAAGCGAGTCCATCCAAAGGCTTGATACGGGCGGACTTTGAGCCTGTTACCATCGCTCAGCAATATGAATCGGCCGGTGCAAGTTGCTTAAGCGTGTTGACCGATCGACACTATTTTCAAGGCGAATTGTCTTATCTCGCCGCGATACGGAAAGCAGTCAACATTCCACTGCTTCGCAAAGATTTTATCCTCGATCCGATTCAAATTGCTGAAGCGAGATCGGTTGGGGCCGATGCCGTGCTGTTGATTGCCGAGTGCTTATCTCCCTCAGAACTCAAATCCCTTTTTCAATACACTCGTTCGCTGGGCATGCAGGCCCTTATCGAATTGTACGACCCAGCCAACTTATCAGCGGTGCTAGATACAGGAGCCGAGTTGATTGGAGTAAACAATCGAGACTTGCGAACGTTTGAAGTGGATTTAATGCACGTAATTCGCGTTAAGGAACAAATTCCACCAGGCCGCGTTGTTGTGGCAGAGAGTGGCATCTACCACGTGCACGAAGCCAAAATGTTATACGAACATGGGGTTTCAGCCATGCTTGTCGGCGAATCCTTGATGCGTCAACCCGATGTGGTCATCGCTACCAAACGCTTGCTCGGCAGCATCGATTAGTACATCGCCATCGCCAACTTTCGGCGATAATTTCCGATCAGCTCATCCCCTTCGGGTAGAATACGAAAAATGTCCACCATCAGTTCTTGAGCTGCTTTGCGAGTCTGCTGGCGATCGAGTTGAACAATATGCAATGCATGCTGGAGTGCACCTTCATAGTCGCGTGTGGCGACGAGCGCCTTGGCTAGCTCGAGTCGCGTTCCAAAGTCGGCCGGTATTTGCTCGACTTTCTTTTTTAGTTCATCAATATCAGCGGAGGTCGAATGCACGAGCTTCAATTGGGCTTTGATTTTTTCTGCTTCAGGTTCCAGGAATCCCCGGCGTTCAAGTTCGGTCATGATACGAGTTGTTGTTTCGAGATCTCCCGCTTTATAGGCAGCTCTCATGATGGCGATCTTTAATTCATCCGCCACATTGCCAAGCCCCGCAATTTCTTGATAGGCCTTAAGTGCAGCCTGAGGATCTGTATCTTCAAGTGCATAGGCTTGCACAAACCGTTGCTGAATCAACAAAGAATCGAGCCATTGATTCAGTTGAGCTTGAGTGAGGAGTCCTTCAACGCGATCGATAACAGACTTGTTTGAAATCGCAAAGAGCACGGGGATCGACTGAACGGAAAACGCGCTAGCTTGATCTTGCAGTTGTTCCGTGTTGGCCTTCACCAACGCAAATTGTTCTTGCCTGGCTTCAACCACATCTTTCAAGACAGGGGCTAACATGCGGCACGGCTGGCACCAATCGGCATAAAAGTCCAGGATGACAATCTTATGCTCGCTGGCCTCAAACACGTCGCGATCAAATGTCTCAACGGTGGTTTCTGTACCGAAAGTTTTCGCTGCCATGTTTCTTTCACCTCACCTGTAATGAGCGACTGCGTATGCGGCCACCCAACCTTCGTTCGTATCACATTTCCATTGCCCAGGGACGCGAACTTTTGTTCGCTACGGTCAATGATTGGGGATGCAACTTACTTGATCACCGTATATTGTAGGGTCTCTTGCCGATCTACAACATATCTTGAGTGAATGCGTACACTCTGCTCTTTCGTACATCTCGAGTTGTGCCAATGACCTTTGATTTTGAACGCCGCCGACAAAAATTGGTTCGCCATTTGAAACAAAATGGCGTCTCCTCTTTCCTGATTTCTCATTCTCCTAATGTGACATATTTGACCGGTTTCACCGGCGACAGCACCTATCTCTGGGTTCATCAAGGAAAGTTCCTGTTGCTCAGCGATCCGAGGTATGAAGAGCAAATTCAAAACGAGTGCCCCGGGCTCGAGTGTTTCATTCGTACGCCTGACACCACCTTGCTGGAAGCCACTGCGGCCCAAGTGGCAAAAGCGAAATGCCATGAACTTTGGGTGGAATCCCACTATATGGCTTTATTTGGCTATGAAATCTTGAAAAGCAAACTGCCAAGTTGTTCACTTCACGGCTCAGCGGGGCATGTGGAGAGTTTACGGGAAATTAAGGATAAAGAAGAAATCGCACGAATTGAGCGTGCGATTGAGATGGCTGAGCGATCGTTTCAGATCGTCCGGGCGGGGTTACGGGCGGACCATTCCGAGCGAGACGTTGCCCATCAGTTAGAGAATGAAATTCGGGCCTTGGGAGGCATTGGGTGTAGTTTCCCGCCGATTGTTGGAGTTGGTCCCCGAGCCGCTTTGCCACATGGGACCCCCACGGATGTGAAAATTGGGAGCGAGCCCTTTGTGTTGATTGATTGGGGGGCCAGGGAGGGGGAGTACATCAGCGACTTGACCAGGGTATTAGTGACCAGTAAAATCCCGCCCAAATTTGAGAAGGTCTATCGTCTTGTTTTAGACGCAAACGAGGCAGCTATCCGAGCCATTCGGCCAGGAATCGCCGCCTGTGAAGTGGACAAAGCGGGACGTGACGTAATCGAAAAGGGGGGATTCGGGAAGCATTTCGGACATGCACTCGGTCACGGGATCGGTTTGCAAGTGCACGAATCACCTCGAATGGGGTTAGAACAAAGACGACCATTGCTGCCCGGTATGGTAGTCACTGTCGAACCGGGGATTTATATTCCTGGTTGGGGTGGCGTACGAATCGAGGATGATGTGTTGGTCACCAAAGATGGTTGCCGGGTTTTGTCGACACTTCCCAAGGATTTAGAATCCATGGTTACGAAGTGTTGGTGATTGGCAAGCTTAAGAGACGAGTGGGTTAGGACAACTCAACTCGTATTTCAACAAACAATAAATGATTCATTTCTTACGCGAACCGGTTCATACGGGGAGTACTTGCGGATGACAGACTCAGGTGAAAACCAAGGGCAAGAAGCACAGGCTGATGATGTATTCAGCGTCGAAAGAATTCGCAGCTTGGTTGAACTGATGAAGGAGCATGATCTGCGAGAAGTCGATTTGCGCCATTTTCGTCAACGCATTCGTATCTGCCGCGGACCACAAGAAGTCGCGATGATGGCTGCACCTGCGATGCCTGCGCCCCAATTTGCAGTACCCGCAGTGGCTGCCGCTCCAACGGCCGCGCCAGCTCCAGCAGCACCGGCAGCACCGGCAGCGGTTGATGGCCCACACATTGTGACCATCAAGTCGCCTATGGTTGGCACATTGTATCTTCGCCCAAATCCAAAGGCCGACTCTTTCGTAAAGGTCGGTCAATCCATCACACCAGAATCGACCATTTGCATCATTGAAGCGATGAAAGTCTTCAATGAAATTCCGGCTGAAGTCCGAGGCAAAGTGGTTGAAATCCTTTGCGGTAACGAAGAGCCGGTCGATTTTGGTAGACCGTTGTTCAAAGTAGACACCCGCGGATAACCTTAGATTCATGTATAACAGAATTCTTATTGCGAATCGTGGCGAGATTGCGCTGCGCGTTCAGCGCGCATGCCGTGAACTGGGAATCGAAACTGTTGTCGTCTACAGCGAAGCGGATAAAGACGCTCCCTATGTTCGGCTCGCCGACCAAGCGATCTGTATTGGCCCACCCCGATCGATCGACAGCTACTTGAAGATCGATCAGATCATCAGCGCGGCCGAGATTGGGAATGTCGATGCCATTCACCCTGGCTATGGTTTCTTGAGCGAGAACAGCCACTTCAACGAAGTTTGTCGCTCGTGCAACATCGACTTCATTGGTCCAACTCCTGAAGCGATGGAGAAACTAGGGGACAAGAACCAAGCGCGACAAATGGCCAAATTGGCTAATGTCCCTGTGGTCCCCGGTAGCGAAGGCTTGATTGAAAACGAAGAAGATGCAGTAAAGACAGCACGTCTGATCGGATACCCAGTTCTTATCAAAGCGACCGCCGGCGGTGGTGGAAAAGGGATGCGAGTTGCAGCCAATGAGCTCGCACTCAAAGCGGCCCTGGAACAAGCTCAAAATGAAGCTAAAGCGGCGTTTGGCAACGGCGGTGTTTATCTAGAGAGATATATCGAAAAGCCTCGCCATGTTGAAGTTCAAATCATTGCTGACCACTTCGGCAACGTTTGTCATCTCCATGAACGTGACTGCTCCGTTCAACGCCGACATCAAAAGCTCATCGAAGAAAGTCCATCTCCACGACTTCCCGAGTCCGCACGCAAGGAACTGTGCGAAGCGGCAGTTCGCTTGGTGAAAACGGCTGGCTACACGAACGCCGGAACGGTGGAGTTCATCGTGGACCAAGAAAATCGCTTCTATTTCATTGAAGTGAATGCTCGAATTCAAGTCGAACATCCGGTGACCGAAATGGTGACAGGTATCGACTTGATCAAGACCCAAATTGCGGTTGCATCCGGAAAGCCATTGCCGTTTACACAAGAGCAAATTGTGCCCCGCGGTGCTGCCATGGAGTGCCGTATCAATGCCGAAGATCCTACTCGCAACTTCCAACCTTGCCCCGGTAAGATCGAGCGAATTTTCATCCCAGGTGGATACGGAGTTCGCTTTGATACGCACGTTTCAGCCGGGTATGTCGTACCACCCTATTACGATTCGATGATTGGAAAATTGATCGTATTCAAAGAGAACCGAGACGAAGCGATTGCATGTATGTTGCGTTGCCTTTCGGAATTGCAAATTCAAGGTATCAGCACGACCGCTGACTTCCACAAGAAAGTTCTGTCGCACAACGACTTTGTGCAAGGACTTGTGGATACTAAATGGGTCGAAAGAGAATTGTTAAGCAAATAGTTCATTGGATGATTTCGGGAGTGAGGGATTCATGCCTGCAGTTAACACATCGGGTATTAAGAAGGTTGCGATTTTATTTGCGGGTGGTCCAGCCCCTGCAGCAAACGCGGTGATTTCAACCGCCGCCTATTCGTTTATGAATGCTGGAATTGAAGTGCTGGGGATTAAGCACGGCTACAGCAGCCTGATCGATTACACACCAGACAAGCCGTTGGTGGAAGGAAAGGACTACTTCAAATTCGATCAGGCCAAACTTCACCATGCCCGCACCTCTCAAGGCATCATGATCGGCACAGCTCGAACGAATCCCGGAAAAGTTGTTTCCGCTCCCGAACACCTAAAAGACCCTGAGCGTTCCGCACCATTGAAGCGAGCCTACGAAGGTTTGCTCTCCTTAGGTGCTGATGCGTTAATCTCGATCGGTGGTGATGACACCCTCAAGACCGCCAACAAGATGAAGATGTTTCAGGATTTGCTTCCTGAAGGGTCGAAGAAGTTGCCAGTCGTGCATTTGCCCAAGACCATCGACAACGATTACATGGGTATCGACTTCACGTTCGGATACTTCACTGCAGCCGAGACGCTGGCCTCAGAAATTCGAAACCTCAATCATGACGCGGAAGCGGGACGTGCGTATTTCGTCGCCGAGACCATGGGACGCAGCGCGGGTTGGTTGGCGTACGGTGCCGCAATCGCAGGTGAAGCCTGCATGGTATTGAGCGTTGAGGATATTGTCGGTTCATTGCGCGGCAGCGAGACCGTTACCGATCCAGTTTCGGGCAAGTCGGTAACACGAACCATTATGCACCTCGATAAGGTTGTTGAACGCATCGTCAAGCTGATGCAAAAGCGGGATGCTGATGGCCGTGAATATGGTGTGATCGTTCTGGCTGAAGGCCTGGCCGAATACTTGCCAGCCAAATACTTGGAAGGCGTAACTCGCGACGATCACGGACATATTTCAATTGCGAATGTGAACTTAGGCCGAATGGTCAGCAAGCTCATCATGGACGCCTACAAAGCGAAAACCGGCAAGAGCAAGAAAGTCACCGGTCTACAGCTTGGTTATGAAGTGCGTTGCGCTCGTCCTACCGCTTTCGACGTCATGCTCGGTTCACAAATTGGTGTCGGTGCCTTCCGTGCTTTGGTGGAAAAGAAACTCAACGGGGTCATGGTATCTGTCGCTGGTCAACTCGACATTCAGTATGTCCCTTTTGAGACACTCGTCGATCCGAACACGTTGGTGACCAAGGTTCGATACATCGAAACAAACAGTGATTTCTACCAATTGGCTCGGTCTCTCGAAACCTACATCGAGGACTAATCCCATCGGAATCCTGGCCTCAATAGAGACTTAACCTGACTCCCGCTCAGCCCGTTCTGAGCGGGAGTTTTTGTTTTGTTACGAACAAATTGGATTGGGTACTTTTAATGTGAATTCCAAACCCTATAGAATGCCCCTCGCCGGAATACCCTATTCCATGGAGCATTCATACCTAGGAGCCATAAATGTCGAACGGTTTTAATTCCCCCAATCCATATTCGAGCCCATTTACATCCAATGCACCTTCCAGTGCTCCACCGCCATCCAATATCAAAATCATACTACCTGCCGTTGCGTTGATCGTGGTCGGGTCTCTGGGATTGCTCATGAGTATCTACAGCACATTTGCAGCCGTCTTTTTGGATCCACCTGCAATCGATCCCAATGCACCTGAGTGGATGAAGCAGTTTCAGGATGGTGCGCATGGCCCTGTTGCTGCGACCATTCAATCGATTTTTATTCTCGTCAACATCGCGATTATCGCGGGTGGGGTCATGATGTCCCAGTGCAAGAGCTGGGTATTCGCCTTGGTCGCTTGTATTTTGGCTACCATCAACTTTGGGAATTGCTGCTGTTTTCTTGGTTTGCCAGTCGGAATCTGGGGGATCATTATTCTATCGATGGCCGATGTAAAACAGATCTTTGATTCGCGGCGTTAACCAAGCAGCCTTACACCACAATTGCCTACATCCACCCTTCACTCCCACTCTACTAAGAGACTTGGGACTGGAGGGTGTTTTTATGAATGGAGCGGAAGGCATTCCCTCTGGCAAAATCAACCGGGTTGGATTTCCCAGATAGCAAGAGCAGAAGGCGGCAGAGAGAAATTACTGTGAGTGAAAGAAGAGGACCGAGAACCTCTTCAGAAACAGTAGTGCTCGCGTGAGCTAAACGAAAAATTGGGGTGTAGGGACTCGAACCCCAACTAACAGAGTCAGAATCTGTCGTGCTACCAATTACACCACACCCCAGGGTTGAAAAACTTTAGACCAGAGATCCAGGAAGGTCAAGAGGGCATCGAGTTTTGCTCGATGCCCTCACGAAATCCTTGTTTTTATGGCTTTCTCGAACCTCGGCTCGGGTTTACTTGCGTCGAACAGGTTGCTGAGCAGAAGCTTGTTGGATCGAGCTCTTTTTGCGAAGAGCAGGGGAGGTCGAGCGAGTGGTCGTACCAGCATCCGGCATTGGAGCAGCACTAGGCGCGGCTTGTGGCTTGGCTGGAGTAGGTTTAGCAGGCGTTGGTACCGTGTTGCCACGAACTGGTCCGTCGTAGATCACTTCACCATCACCTGACCCCATGTGGCTTGTTGTCCCCATATGGCCTGCGTGGGCGTGACCACTAGCACACGAAGCACAGCCAGTTGAATGACCACCGCTTACCACATGACCTTCGTGAATCATTCCACCGTCGCACGAAGAGCAACCTGTATCGCAACATGGCCCTACATATCGCATTCCCCAAAGACGACTTAGCAAGGGAACGCAAGCAGGTTCGCTGCATCCACACGAGCCGTGGCTACAACCGCCTACATAATCTCCACATGTATTGCAGGGATCGCATTGGGGTGGATGGTTGTACCATTCATCAACGTAGAATTCGCCACAACCATTGGCACATGACTGATGCGCCATCCAAGCTCCCGGCCCACAGCCAGTTCCACATGGCGAGGACTGAACACAACAGCAACCTGTCGAAAACAGGCTCAGCAAAACACAAGCGCGCAACGCCAAACCTTGAAAACGCAACATAGAATGCCCCCGCATAACGTCGTTGTGATCGATTCAATCTTCATCGTGTTGAACCAGGGGACCGAAGCCGGCTAGCAGCTTCTGGCTCACGTGTAAACAGCAATCCCTGGCTATGAAGAGTTATCGGCGCCTGATAATCAATACAATCAATAAATCCTGCGGAATCGTCAGAGCTTACCAAAGTGAAATGTGGATTGCGTTCTCAAGTTAACCCACAAAATAAGAACAAGACGGGCAGCATAGAGAACTTAGGGTGAGCACAAAAACAAACACCATGCTATTTAGGCATGGTGTTTATTGCGATTCGCATGGCCAGTCGCCCTACCTCGAATTTCGTCATTCCTCATCAGGTGGCGGTGGCGTAAACTTTGGCGTCGAGGTTATCGACGATGGCGTTTGCTCTTCATAGGTTCGTTGCACAGGCTTCGGGGGTGGGTCGCGATCCCAATTCTGAAATTCACGCTGGAAGTCCCCAATGCTCTTGCGAAAATCCCGGTAGCTGCCCCCGAGTTTGCGGGCAACTTCCGGAAGCTTACTGCCAAATAACAAGATGGCGATTATGCCAAAGGCAACCATCTCGGCAGGTCCCAAATTAAACATGGCTTGATCCCAACAAGAAACGAATCAACACATTAGTCTCGTAACTCACTGCCGCACAAAACGGCTACGCGATTCGATCGACTTACTTCTCTTCGTTTGTTGCGTTGGAGTCAGCTTCGGGTTCATCGCGCATACCGCGTTTGAACTCGTTGGCACTGCGGCCTAGGTTTCTCATCAATGACGGTAATCGCGAGCCTCCGAAGAGGACCAAAACGATCAACATGATGATCAACAATTCTTGATAACCAATCCATCCAAGCATAGGGTGACCTTTCGCGAGAAATGCTGAAAGAGAATCATGCAGGGCAGCAACTTTGGTCCACGGAAAACGATTTCCAGGAGGCTTGTGCCGCCAAATCGCAGCGGGTTGCCAGCTGACTACATGCTCCAACAGCTGGCGAAAGCAGGTCAATCATCCACCGAAACGAGGGGACATTGCCGGGACCAGCACGTCGGAAATCCAATCCACTTTCATTTTAGTGGCCCAAGGTTTAGTGTCAAACGGTCTCCCAGGCCCCTTCATCGATATTCCACAATTGAATGTCGACAGTTCCGGATCTACGGGCCGGGATTAAGCCAATAATGCCAATTTCCGGGTACCGCTGGGCAAAGAGCTCCCACTGGCTTGGCCCCAAAACATACAGGCCGGTAGCCAGAGCGTCCGCCAGGGTGGCATTGGGAGCAATCACCGTAACGGATTCGATGCCTTGCACGGGAAAGCCACTCCGCGGATCAATGACGTGCCCGTATCGTACACCTTGGTAATGGAAGAATTGGTGAGCGTGACCGCTCGTTCCAATCGCCTGATTTCGAAGATGAATCTTCCCCAAAACCTGGTCCGGATTGGCGGGATTTCGAAGCGCTATTGGCCAGCCCATCCCCGATCCTAAACGTCTTTCACCAAAGGCGCGAATGCTGCTTTTTCCTCCATGAATCAGGAAGTTTTCCAGCCCGCTATCGCTCAGCCAACGAGCAATTCTTTCGAGAGCCAAACCTTTACCAATTCCACCTGGATTAATCTTTAGACCAGGCTTTCGAAAACTGATTTGCTTCGCGCCAACATCGAGCTCGATCTGACTTGTCCCGACTCGTTGCAATGCCTCTTCGATTTCACCTGGGTCGGGTTTTCGAGCTTTTTGCCTGGAGAACCCCCAAGCATCAGTGAGTGACCCGGAGGTGATATCGAATCCGCCATTGGTCCACTGATAGGCCTCCATCCCGGCCAAAATCAATTCGCAAACATCATCGGAAATACCGTATTGCCGTACCGAATTTTGGCTATTGAGGCGAGAAAGTTCGCTGTGTGGGCGATAGATCGACCAGCAATTCTCTAGCCTCTCCAGCAAGCCTAAAGCCTCAACGGCAACTTCGGCCGCAAAATCGGGAGAGTTTTTGGGGAGCAGGACTTCCCAATCACAAGCCATCGCCTTGCGCTGCAGTTGCAGAAGATATTGATCGTTTTGTTCGTACATCCCCACCCTAGTACCTTTGCTTTGCGACAGAAGGGAGGCTGAAAGCATAGTTATTCGCACCCCATTTAGGTTACAATGTATACCGAGCTACCATAAGGCCTAGAGCCCACGGAGCATGAGCCTGAGGTGGTTCCGCCTTTCGGGAAGAACTAAGACTCGACACAACTTTCTCATTTTTTCGTCTCAAGACAGCAATCATGAGTTCCCATCGTATTTCCTATAAAAATGTCGCTTGGTCTGTGGCGATTCTGTTTGCCATCACGACTCCGCTGGAGGCGCAGCAAGTTGTTCGTCGTCCGAAGCGGGCTGAGGCACCAAAGTTTGATGCAGAAGCTTCTAAGGATATCTTCTTTGCGGATGTAGCCACGGCATTAGAAGGTAAACTCCCTGCCGCTAATTCGTTAGCCAAAAAAGATCAAGGCAAAACTCCTTCGTCGAACTCCGGTGGAAATGCGATGTCAAATAACACGCCCACCATTGCTGTTGATGGCGGATCACAAGAAGGCTGGGCCAAGTACATTTCTACAACCACAATCGAAGATGAAGTAAAGCAAACGAAACTTCGACTCGATCAAATCGTTACAACTCCATCGAAATTCGCCGCTGGTGGTTTCACCGATGCTCGGTTGCAGTTTTCTGAGTTAGCAATTCTCTTCGGTATCGTGGCCGAATACCCGGGACAAGTTCGTTGGCAAAAGTCGGCTCTCGCTGCCAAAGAAGGATTTGCTCAAATGGCTGCCAATGCGAAAGTCGGATCAACACAAGCATACAATGAAGCCAAAACTCGCCTCACGGAATTAGGCGATATGCTCAATGGCTCAGAGTTTCCTGCGCCTCCACCAGAAGAGCCCAAAGGCTGGGAGCAAATTGTCGATCGCCAACCATTGATGAAGCTCTGTGATGTCGCCCATCAACAAAGTTTGACTCCGATGACGGCAAACGAAGGTGCCTTCAAGGAGAGCAGTGAAGACATTCTGCGTTATGCAGAATTGATGGCTGCTTACTCAGCACTTCTGCTCAAGGAGGGTATGCCTGATGCGGACGATAGCGACTATCGAGTGCATAGTGAAAAAATGCTGGCCGCTTCTCTCGAAGTCGTTCAAGCTGTAAAAACTTCGAACGCAGACATGGCGCGACAAGCGGTAGGTCAAATGAGCCAAGCTTGCACGAATTGCCATAACACCTATCGCTAGAGTTGCCCCGCCAACCCTCACCCGTTGCTTATTAACATCCTCATTTTCAACGTTTGATCAGATAAACCATGGGACTCAAGTTTCTCTGTCACCTTTGCGAACATCCGATGCATGTTAAGGACTTCCTGGCCGGCAAACGGGGCAAGTGTCCGCAATGCGGTGGTTCTATTCGCATACCGGCCAATGGGGAAGAATATTCACTTCCAATTTCGGCTGACTTAAAGGGAACCGAATCGACTAACGAGCTTGCAAACGAAGTTGCTGCCGTTACCACGACCAATGATCATCGCACACATGTAGCATCCGTTGTAACATCGAAAGCGACGTCGACGCCTAACGAAACTCGCACCCCAAGTGATCGAGCGACAAGTACGACAGAGCCTGCCATAGGCTTTGCTAGCGCGAGCTCCTCAGCGCCCGCGAAACCAACGTCGGTTATTCCTGAAGTTATCTCAGAAGCCCCCAATGCAGCCTGGTATGTCAGGCCACCCAGCGGTGGCCAATATGGACCAGCAATTGGTTCTGTATTCTGGGATTGGCTAAATGAGAAAAGGGTAGGGGAGAGTTCGTTGGTGTGGCGAGAAGGTTGGGGGACATGGCAAACGGCGAAAGAAGTCTTCCCTGATTTCTTCCGTCCCAGCCCTATCCCAGCCACAGCAAAGCCCCCCCAGGCTCCACCCGCTCCTGAACCAGTTACGCCTCCGTTGGCAGCGGTTCCGTCGCAAGCTCCTTTAGCAAAAGCTCCAACATCCCAGGCCGCCTCCCCCCAGGCCACTTTCGCCCAAGGCGTTCCAGCATCGCAACCGATGGGAATCGATTCCTCGGCTGAAAGTCGGCGTTCCGTTCAGATCCGCAGAAAGAGAAGCCATTCCCAGAATTTAGTTCTTTTGGTTGGGCTTTCGCTCGTGGCACTTATCCTGGTTGTGGTCCTAGTGGTCGTTCTGGTGATGCAGAGCGGAAGCTAGCCCAACCCCTACAGAGATCACCACCCACCTAAAAATCCCACTCGACGGCGAATCGACCGCTACGAAGCAAGCACTAAAAAATTGACCGCCGTTTTTCTAGCCGGTAGATTATCACCAGTGGTAATTCGGACCGTTGCAGTGGGCATTTCACCTATGACCGTAACCTATTTCAAACGCTATCGGATGGAAAAGGACTTGCGGGACCTCCCACTCAACCTAACCCCTCGTCTTCCCAGCGATTACTTCTTTGTCCCGTGGAACGAGAAGTATATTCGTGACCATGCCGACGTTAAGTGGCAGAGCTTTCGGTTTGAACTCGACGCAAATGTCTTTCCATGTCTGGGCGATAAAGATGGCTGCCTAAGGTTGATGCGCGATATCTCGAATCGCAACAATTTTGTCCCTGCAGCAACTTGGATGATCGTTTTTCACGATCCTCAATCGGGACGAGACGAACCTTGTGCAACCATACAGGGCTTGCAAGCCGATCATCATCTCGGCTCGATTCAGAATGTTGGCGTTACCATGTCCCATCGAGGGCATGGCATCGGCTCAGCACTGCTCACTCAATCTTTAATTGGGTTCAGAAATGTCGGCTGCCAACGGGTTCAATTAGAAGTTACAGTACAAAATAAAGGAGCCGTTCGCTTATACGAACGGCTCGGATTTAAACGTGTTGAAACGTTATTCAAGGTGGCCGAAGTTGTAACGGTGTGAGCCGTCACGTTCTATCCAATTACTTGGCAGACTTCACCGATTCCACAAAAGCATCGAAATCTTTCTTTTGTTGATCGACCAATTCGGCAGCACCAGTGAGCTTGATGAACTGCAAGCCTCGATCTTTGGTGTCGATGATCGCACCTAACATGCGGTAACCTTCTCGCTTGACCGTCTTTCCTGGAGCGAATGGTCCGCCACCCATCGATTCACTCATGGTGCCAGTGATGTCAACAACTGTGACTTCGTAGTCACCGACTTTCTTCTTTTCAACTTTAGCAACATCTTTGGTCGCTTTGCCATCAGGCTGTGTGAACTGCCCAAACCAACGTTCGACGTTGGTATCGATCGAACCACCTGCAGCCATAACGGTGATGCGCGAAACCACGTCGCCTTCCTTAGGCGCTTGAAACTCATGTTCGATGATGTTCGAGCGTGGCTTTACAACCTTCCAGCTCGCAGGCACGGTCATCTTCAACGCACCGTCTGCCAAATCGATCGTTACACCATCTTCAGCTCGAGCCGCGCCTACCAAACTCGAAGACAACAAAGCTAAACCTAACATCAACCCGCAAATCAATCGCATTGCCTACTCCTGAAATCTTGATAAATCCGTTGTCACCATGTCGCGACAACAAACATTCGTTCACAACCATTTACACCATGGTAGCCATTGAGACCTTCCGATTTCGCACAGGAAGGCGAGCTACTTACCTCCCATTCTAACAGACAATGCCTTCTAGCAGACAGAGCCTTAGCGAGGGAGTGAGCAAAATCTGTTCGGGCGAATAGCCCATTTTTGTTGAAATTCTAGCCGCTGGTCAACGTCTTAGGGTTCGCTGTCGCACGGCCTCGTACATGAGAATTGCCGCACTTACCGAAACATTAAGACTATCCACTCGTTCATCCATCGGGATTCGCAGCCCCTGTAAGCTGGAATCGAGCCATGGCCCGCCCAGTCCATCTGCCTCGCTTCCCATCACAATTGCTGCGGCATCGTGCAAGTTGGCTTCGTACGGCGATACGGCCGCTTGAACTCGGGCAACGTAGATTTGAACCCTGAGATCCTTGAGGCGCTCAATCGCTTCAGCAGCCGAGGCGGTGATGACCGGCAAGCGAAACAATAACCCCAAACTCGAGCGTATCGCATTGGGATTGAAGGCTTCGCAGCGACAATCAGACAAAACAATGGCATTCACTCCGGCGGCCACCGCGGTTCGGCAAACCGCCCCGATATTGCCGGGCTTTTCGACACCATCCAATACGACGATCAGCGGCTTTGCATTAATTTGCAAATGCTCCCAATTCCACCGCGGCACTTTGGCCACAGCGACCATACCTTCGTTGCGATCTCCATATTGCAATCGTTGCAGTACTTCTGCCGTAGCAGGCTGAAGCTGCATGGATGACACCGATGCCGAGCCAACATCTTCCAACCAGCTGTCAACGTCGATCTTCTCGGGATCAAACCATAGTTCCTCGATCCCAACGCCACCCGCCAGTGCTTGCAGTATTTCACGCTGTCCATCAACCAAGACGCGCTGCTCGCGCTTCCGGTGCTTTGCATCATGCAACTTCGCCAGCAGCTTCAAGCGACTATTTTGTAGGCTGGTGATTAATGGTGCCATGCGCATAAAAAATGTGGCTGAACCTCATTCCATTATTGAAAATATGCTGCCACGGATCTCGATCGAAAAGTCGTTGTCCCGCGACTTGAAAGAGCGATCGTAGCATTTTCTCAATTTTGGTTTAGAAGTTTCAGCCACATTCCCGGAGAGTTTTCGAAAAAAATCAGGCAGATCAGGTAGCTTCTGTGCCAGTCGAACTGTCGCGAAGAAGCGTTTCAGCTACCCCATCGAGAAAGCTCATCAGAGCTTTGCTGCGATAAGGTTGTTGCAATTTGCGAACGGCCTTGCTCTCGATTTGTCGTACGCGTTCTCGAGTTACCGAGAAGATGCGGCCCACTTCTTCCAAGGTGTAAGCATAACCGTCAGCCAAACCGTAACGCAGGCGAAGAATTTCGCGTTCGCGATAATTCAAGGTCTGCATAGCTTCTTGAATGTGGAACTTAAGGGCTTCTTGGTTGGTTTCGTAGAGAGGATCATCATCGCGATAATCTTCCAGGAACTCGCCAAAGTAGCTGTCATCAAAGTCACCGACAGGTTGGTCCAACGAAAGCGGCTGGCGAGCCATTTTCATTACGACACGTGCATCATCCAAGGTCAAACCAGCGCGGGTGGCGGTTTCTTCCACGGTGGGTTCCCGTCCCAACTCTTGAACCAATTCGCGAGTTACCAAGCGCACCTTCGACATGGTATCGATCATGTGAACCGGTACACGAATGGTGCGGCTTTGGTCTGCAATCGCTCGTGTAATAGCTTGACGAATCCACCAAGTTGCATAGGTCGAGAACTTAAATCCACGAGCATATTCGAACTTATCAACCGCTCGCATCAGGCCCGTGTTGCCTTCTTGAATCAGATCCAAGAAGCTCAATCCTCGGTTGCGATATTTCTTAGCGATCGAAACTACCAAACGCAGGTTGCCTGCCGACAGTTCTCGCTTGGCAGCGTCGTATTGTTGACGATGCATGTCCGTTCGCTCGATGCGACGACGCAAAGTCGCTGGACTTTCGTAGGTGATTCGCATCAAGTAATGCAATTCTTCGCAAGTCTTCTTGTACATTTCAGCATTAGCTTGATGCTCAAGATTGTGCTTCAAGGTCAACAGTTCTTGCATTCTGACGTTGATATCTTGAAGTTTCTCGAACAATGGCTGAAGGCGATTGGTTCGCAAGTTCATTTCTTCGATCAAGCGAACCGCTTTGTTGCGACGACGAACGAGGCGTTTCCACGCTGCCTTGCGGTTTTCGGTGGATTCTCGTTTGTTGACCGCAATGTAGAAGTCTTTGTGGTTCTTCGCCAACAGGGCTCGCAAGGTGGAGACGTTAGGACCGATACGTCGCATGACGTTTTTCTTTTCGGTCGTATTGGTCACACTCACTTCGATGGTTCGATCCAAACGAAGTTTGTTATCGCGAACCAATTCCAAAAGGCGGGTTGCACCTTGCAACATGAAATCGCTTGCCAACATCCAGTGGCGGTACAGCGAACGAGTTCGTTCGATGTTTTGAGCAAAAGAGATTTCTTCATTGCGGCTGAGCAATGGGATTTGCCCCATTTGCATCAAGTACATGCGAACCGGATCATCGGTTGCGTCGCTATCGTCGTCTTCAGCCTCTTCTTCTTCGGAGCTCAACTCTTCGTCCGAAGGCACTTCCTCTGTTTCATCTTCTTCGGCGCCGTAGATCCCACTAGACAGATAGTTTCCGTCAAGCTCTAAAGCGTCGCCGCCGATTTGCATATCGACTGAATCTAGATCATCATGTATTTCGCGACGGGCAGATTTCTTGGCCATGGCAACCTCTTTCACGTCAAACAACAGCAGTGATTTGTGAGCAAGCTGTTTTGCTTCGTTTCCGATGCTTTTGAGCTTGTCGCGGGACGAATGAGGTTTAGAGCAACTATGGTACCCAGCCCTGTCAGGCAGGCAAAAAAACCGCCGTAAGTCACTACACAGCAACAACTTACAGCTTTTGGGCAAAATCGGGACGGATTTTTTCGGGCGAACATTGGCAACATTTTGTGTGTTGACGCGAGAAAAACGTTGCTTTTTGGCAACAAGCGGTACACTTCAAGAACAGGATTAGATGACTTAGCCACCG
Source organism: Planctomycetota bacterium (assembly GCA_017303505.1). Lineage (GTDB taxonomy): Bacteria > Planctomycetota > Planctomycetia > Pirellulales > Pirellulaceae > JAFLCP01. The sequence continues at coordinate 35,219 of JAFLCP010000062.1, forward strand.
ATTGGTTCCACCTCAACGCCCCTATGCCGATAGACAATCTACAATGGCTCGACCAACCTGACTCGATACAGCACTGGCTCAAGCGACTCGGAATCAATGACGTAGTTCGCGGGGCAACCAATCTGCTCCGAATTGTACGCAGTGGGCTGACACTCGACCTGCAAATTTTTTTGGTCAAGGCTTTGGAACGCCATCTTCCCGAAACAGGCGATCCAAGCGCCGTCCTCAATAACCTCGATCGTTTCTTCGAGACCTCTCGCTCGCCCCAGTCTCTCGTGTCACTGTTCGAACGCGACGCAGATTCCCTACCCACATTGATGCGGATATTCTCTGTCAGCCAATTTCTGGCCGATCAATTGATCTCCGATCCTGAATCATTCGACTTTCTCCGACTCACGGAAGGTCAGGCAGTCCCGCGCGATCGCCTGCTCGATGAGTTGGCTAGCGAGGTAATGGCAATTGCCGACGAAGCCCAAATGATGCGGGCTCTACGTCATTGCCGCCAACGCGAATTGTTGAGAATTGCGTACGGTGATTTTATTGGGCGTCATTCCCTAGAAATTGTCACGGAGCAGCTCTCCTACTTGGCAGAAGCTTTAACAGAAGCCGCCTATCTGTGGGTCCGGCGCGATCGGCAAAAACGCAAATCGGAACCGCGTCACACGGATGGAACACCGATCCGATTTTCTATTTTGGCTTTGGGAAAGTTAGGTGGAACGGAACTCAATTATTCGAGTGACATCGACCTCATTTTTCTAGCCGATTTCGATGAAGGGGACGCCAATCGCCATACCGCAGCGACTGAGTATTTCGAGCGACTCGCCACTCAATTGATTAAAGTGGTCAATGAAAAAACGGCCAATGGTCGCGTTTATCGTGTCGATATGCGACTTCGTCCACTCGGAAGTGATGGCGCATTGGTCTGTAGTCCGCAAGCGGCCCTCAATTACTACGAAAGTCTCGGTAGAACTTGGGAACGGCAAGCTTATTTAAAAGCGAGAGTTATTGCTGGCGATCGCGAATTGGGGCAAACGTTTCTAGAGCAAATGCAGCCTTGGATTTTCCGACGCTATCTCAACCGCGCCGATATTGTTGGCATCGGTTCGCTCAAACGCCGCATCGAAAAAAGAACCCAATCCCAATTCGCCGTGCTCGATGTAAAACTCGGCCCTGGGGGGATTCGCGATATCGAATTTGTAGTGCAATTCCTTCAACTATTGCACAGCGGTGATACCAAATCCATTCGCAGCGGTAACACGTTGAATGCGATCAGCAAATTGGCCGATGCAGGAATATTAAATCTGCAAGAAAGTTCTATTCTGGATGACGGCTATCGCTTGTTGCGGCAAGTGGAGCACTATCTGCAAATCATGTTCGACCTGCAAACTCATTCTCTTCCAGATACACCGGACGAACTGAGGAAACTAGCGCTCCGCATGGGGTTCCGCGACCAATCGGAACAACCGGCAGAGAATCAGCTACGGCAATTGCTTGAGGAGAAGACGAGCCGAATTAGGCGAATTGTAGATCATCTCCTCCATCGAGCGTTTGCCGATCAAGCCGATTACGCCGACGAATCGGACTTGATTTTAGAACCAGAGCCCTCCGCAGAAGTCATCGACCGAGTCCTTTCTAAGCATTCGTTTTCGCGTCCTGAAGAGGCTTACCATCTTTTGATGGACCTGTCGAAAGAGAGTGTGGCCTTTTTATCGCATCGTCGGTGTCGCCACTTCTTAGCAGCTATTGCACCGCAATTACTCGCGAGCATCGCCCGTACCCCTTTCCCCGATCGAACCTTGGCTCAGCTGGTTAACGTTAGTGATAGTTTGGGCGGCAAGGCAGTCCTCTGGGAACTTTTCAGTTTTAATCCTCCATCGATGCAACTCTATGTTCGACTGTGCGCTTGTAGTCCGTACTTGGTCGAATTGTTGACCGGCAATCCGGGCATGATCGACGAATTGCTCGATTCATTATTGCTGGATCGACTGCCTCAATACTCAGAACTCGAGTCGGAGCTCACTGAACTTTGTCGCAACGCCGACGATATTGAACCCATATTGCTTAGTTTCCGAAACTTCAATCATTTGCGAGTTGGAGTACGGGACATCCTTGGCAAAGAGAGTATTGTCAACACGCATGCGACCCTTTCCGACATCGCAGAAGTCTGCCTGCGCCAGGTTATTCAGCATGAATATCGGCGTTTGATTCGCCGTTATGGCGTTCCGATGCTCGAGTCAGGAGAGAGGGGAGGTGAGATCTGCGACTTTACCATTATCGCGCTAGGCAAATTGGGAGGACGAGAACCAAACTACCACAGCGACCTCGACATCCTTTTTCTATTTGAAGGCGATGGCCATACCCAAAACGCGCAACCAGGTACAAGGTTTGAACCGACAACCAATCGGCATTTTTACAATCAGCTCAGTCAAAAAGTGATTCAAACCGTTTCAAAAATTACACCTTGGGGAAGGCTGTATGAGATCGATGCTCGTCTTCGTCCTACAGGGCAGAGCGGGCAACTCGCCATTGCAGTTGACGATTTGACGAGCTATTTCGTTGAGGGCCAAGGACAACTCTGGGAACGACAAGCGTTATGCAAAGCCCGTCCCATATATGGCGGTGCTGCCATTCAGAATGCCGCCATGGCCACTATTGCAGACATCATTCGAAGTGTCCCGTGGTCGGCACAAACCGCCAGCGAAATCTATGAAATGCGCCTGCGATTACAACAGACAGCCACACCTCAGAATTTAAAGAGAGGGGAGGGGGGAACACTCGATATCGAGTTCGTGATTCAAGCGTTACAAATCAAGTTGGCTGGTTCTCATCCTGGCATTGTCCGATCCGGGACACTTGCATCGCTGGAACCATTGGTGGCTGCGGGTGCGCTGGATGCTGAACAGGCCTGGCTTTTGGACGAAGGCTATCGTTTTTTGCGAGGAATCGAATCCGCCTTACGTTTGATGAACACGGTGGCTCGCCATGATTTCCCCACCGATCCACATGAACTTCGCTCCTTGGAGTTTTTGCTGGGAGTACATGACTCTGTCCCCATCGCGGAACGTTGCCAGACCATTCGACAACGCAATCGACTTATTCTAAATGACATTTTTGCTCAGCTTCGCACGGAATAATCGTTACAATCGTAAGAGGCTATTCGCATCGATTAACTTCGCTTTCATTCCCTTTGAAATCACCAGATTTGGCACTTCTGTAACCTACTGTTTCCATAGGTGCAGATAGGCGAACTTGAGACGCCTAGCCAAAATCGGTTTCAAGGTGGTATGACATGTCGGACACAGTTCGAATCGACTCCGCAGATTACTCATCCGTTGTTCCCATCGTTCCAACTCGAAACGATATGGGAACGATCAATGTCCCCCCCAAGCCGCTGTCGCATGCCAAAGTTCTTCACATCATCAACGGCGAGTTTTTCTCCGGCGCTGAACGCGTACAGCAAGGCCTAGGTAAGCGACTCCAAGAGTTCGGATTTCAAGCCGACTTCGCTTGTTTGAAAACCGGCAAGTTTTCGGAAGCGTGTGATTTGCCTCCGAATCGAGTCTTCGAATTTCCAATGAATTCGCGGCGAGATTTTTCGGTAGTGCCTCGCCTTACACAGTTCATTCTCGATGGTCATTACCAAGTTGTACACGCTCATACTCCGCGTTCGGCCATGGTAACCGCCATGATCGCAAAACGCACAGCCACACCTTGGGTCTACCATGTCCATAGTCCCACTTCGCGCGATAGCACGCGACTGTGGCTCAACTGTTTGAATGCCTGGACAGAGAGATTAGCTCTTTTCTCGTGCCATCAGCTCATCACGGTATCCGATAGTCTTAATGCAGAAATGCGACGCAAGGGCTGGGAGCCTCATCGTGTTACCACAATCCACAACGGCGTAGAACAATTGCCTGCCATCGACTGGAGCAATCGGCTACCAACCAATCCGTGGCGTTTGGGCATGGTCGCGTTGATGCGGCCACGAAAAGGCGTAGAAGTTCTGCTCGAAGCGCTCTACATCCTCTCAGCTCAACGCAAAGACATTCATTTAGAATTTGTGGGCAGTTTTGAAACGGTTCATTACCAAGAACAAATCGAGAAACTTGTTCGGCGCTGGAACCTGGGAAATTTGGTGCATTTCAGCGGCTTCACCCGCGATGTCCCATCCAAGTTACAGAACTTGGATGCATTGGTGCTTCCAAGTCTCTTTGGTGAAGGTCTACCCATGGTTGTTCTGGAAGCGATGGCCGCCGGTGTTCCGGTCGTTGCCACCGCTGTTGAGGGTACTCCTGAAGCAGTGCGCGATGGCGTGGATGGCTACCTGGCGAAGCCGAAAAACGCAGGAGACTTAGCGAACAAAATCGATTTGCTATGTACTGATCGCCGACGCTGGGAACAGATGGGGCGTGCCGCTCGCGAACGCCAACGAACATTGTTTACAACGGCCCACATGGCCAAACGTGTCGCCGAAGTGTATCGAGATTTGCTCGCTCAAGCGAAGAGATAAGCCGACACATCATATAGAGAACAGTGTGATGCTGGACACTCCTACCCACTCAAAACGTAATGATACTTTAGCGCTCGGCGTAGCCTCGATTGCACCGATTTTGTTTTCAATTCATATTTACGGGATTGAGACGAACGCCTATGCACCGGGCACGGTAGACCGCCTTATCTTACCAGCATACCTTGTGATGCTCAGCACGTCTTTGGTTGCTGCCAAACTCGCATTTGCGACAAGCAAATCGAGCGAGTCGGTTACCAACAAGTTTGCCAAGTTGCTGTCGGCCACATCCTTGGTCTTTTTGGCGATCATGGCCATTCCCTTATTTTTGTTGACGGATTTCGGGCCAAGTTAAACCCACATCTTCAACAATTTTTTTCAGTTCCAGGGGTTGAGCGGCTGAGGCACATGCCGTGCATCGTGTGTGTAGTTACTACCACATGGTTTAGCCCAACGAATCGCATTGGCTAGAACGAGCAATACCTCTCGTTGATGATAGATGGGATAGGTTTCATGGCCGGGTCGAAAGTAAAAGATCTTTCCTTTCCCGCGATGGAACGTACAGCCACTTCGAAAAACCTCCCCCCCTTGAAACCAACTGATGAAAATCAATTCATCCGGATCTGGGATATCGAAATGTTCGCCATACATTTCAGCTGCCGGAATTTCGAAATAATCGGCAGCTAAGCCATCGGTGATCGGATGACCGGGCTTTACTACCCATAAACGTTCGAGTTCAGCCGCTTCGCGCCAACGGAGCATGCAGCCGGTCCCCATCAAGCGGCGAAAGATCTTCGAGGCATGTCCTGAATGGAGCACAATTAAGCCCATGCCGTTGAGAACTCGCTGCTGCACTCTTTCAACGATTGCATCACTTACTTGATCATGAGCCAGGTGCCCCCACCACAACAGCACCTCGGTATTTGCCAACCGTTCTTCACTCAGTCCATGTTCTGGTTGATCTAAAGTTGCCGTGGTAAATGTGGCTTCTTGTGGAGCAAAGTATGGGCCGAGGTTCTTTTCCAGGGCTTTGTGAATGCCATCTGGATATATTGCGGTCACAACGGGGTTCTGCCGTTCGTGAAGAAATTCATTCCAGATGGTGATTTTTAACATCCGAGGGTCCACTCCTGGTTACAACACTCTGTAATTCGTTTAGCCCGTAGCCGCATCGCTAGCGGAGGCTAGGTCC
>JAFLCP010000063.1 GCA_017303505.1 Planctomycetota bacterium
GAGTTGCCGTCTTTTTCTTGGGCTTCGCTGCGGGGCTGCACTGTCTGCAGCGGGCCAAGTTAGCGGCAAGCAAACCAAGAAGCGTTTGATCGAGCAGGGGGGGCGTGCTTCGTACACCGCACAGCGATATTCGTGGTCGAGCGAGCACGATGACGATGACGATGACGATGACGATGACGAGCAGGATTTACGACGACGAATTACGATCACGAGGTAGGAGCTACGAGCTACGAACTCACCGCACAGATTTCCGGTGGGCGGAGGTTGGTACTTCGTACTCATCGCAGAGGTGATTGTGATCCTGGGAAGTTCTTACATCGGTGGCCGTGTATTCGAGTCGTTTTGTTGAAGGAAAGGGAAGTTCCTTGATTAACGGACAGCCTCACGACATAAAGTGGACGATCTCTCACCTTCTAACTCTCACCACAATTGTTGCGATTCTATGCGCAGGAATGCTTTGGCTTGGACGTGATGATCATCGAATAGCGGTAATTCCACTCTGCCTGTCCGCGGTTGTTTTGGTCGTGACTCGCGGCCGGACTTGGATCGGAGCATGCGTTGGGGCATTTGCCTTTGCCAGTTTTTCAACCATTCTAAATATCAATGCAGTGTTTACGGATCGTCCCTTTTTCAAGACGATCGTTTCGACGGCGCTGTTCGGCACTTTGATGGGCGCATCGGTTCACTCCCTGAGATTGAAACGGTATTTTCTTGGTTCTTTTGGATTTCTCGTGGGCTTCCTCTTGTTTTCAATAACATGCTTGACAGTCGATTTTAGAACGAAAAACCTGCGTCTGATCTCGACCGGTAAAGTCACGCAGAAACGTATCAAAACCTTGCAGACGACAGAGACAAAAGCGGAGAGTACGGTCAACGATAAAGAGCCAAATTGAGTCCGTTTTTTGATGCGTTGAACGGTCGTTCGGGCTCGAAAGATTAGTGTTCCCGTAATTGGTCTGTATTGAATTTATATTAGAATCCAAATGTGTCCCGCAGTTCGGGCTCGCGATCGAAATCCGCTTTGGTGGCATTTTTTTGGATTGTTCGCGTTTTACATGACTTTTGCAATCATCGGCCACCTTCTTTCAGCGATTAGGTATTGCCGCAAAATTTGAACCTGAGGGGTCTATGGGAAATCCAAACTACGAACTTCTTGATGATTGGCACGCTTACTGCCAAGACGAAGCGGAATTTGCTGACGGACATTTCGATACTCTATTGATGGAATTGCTATATGACTTTGGCGATGCTGAACAGCGGTTTGTTGCGTCCGTATGTAAGCACTTCGCCCACGGAAAAAGATTGGCTCAGATTTTGTGTAAAGCCGGTGCTGGAGTGAATGGATTGACAGACCGGCAAATCAATGGGCGACTGAAAAAACATGCGACAGGCGATATCGGGCAAAAACTGCCTCTGCTAAAAGTCGAGAAACAAGCTCGGCTTGCCAAGAGGATCGCTAAACTTCCAATCTTGGTGACCGATTATGCGACTTTGCTCGCCGCAAAGGAGGAGTCTGAACTTCAGGAAGAGTTCGAGCTCCACGTATCGAATGCCATTGCCAGTAAGGCTGAATATGATCCCTGGCAGTCTGTGCTATCCAATGCAGTCTATTACGGATTCGCCAACGATTTGAGGTTTCAGCAAATCTTTGATACCTACATGCTCGACGCGCTAGAGCCGCTGTGCGAAGACTTTGAGCTTTGGCGGATTGGTGGAGAGTATGTTATTACTGATTCTGAGATTTTCGTGTCCAAGGTCGAGTTAGTGGAATATGGGCTCGATTGGTAAAACGACTGAGGTTGAATGTGGTTATCACATTCTTCGGAAGTAATACAGCCATTGCTGCTTCGAACACTCGGAATCCTAAATTTCTCGCAGGTCGGTATCGCAACCTTTTCGATTCTTCGTGGTTATTTCTCCGTACCACGTTTCTTAATCGAATCGACGGCGGTATGGACCATCGCCTGAAATACCAGATGGAGTTTTTCGTAATCCCGATCTTCCGCTTGGAACTGAAACAAGAGTTGATCCTTCTCATCCGGGATCGCCACAAATTGGCAAGCAACCAAAAGATCCAAAAAATAGAACCGGACGATCCGCATTGGATACTCTGTTCCCTGAATTGCTAGCGTTCCTTCCTCCTCCTCGACATTATCGTACTCCGAGAGCATTGCCTCGACCGCCTCTTCCAGAATCGCCTCGGCATCGCTCGCATTTCGGTAGCGATTGATAGCAAAGAAGGCATGATCGGGGCTCTCGACGTTCACCGCGTTCACCTGGCCCTGTTCCGTTTCCTCCGTGAGCTTCCAATTCTCGGGGTAACGGAATTGAAGATTCATGCCACGATATACGCCAGGTTCCATGGTGCTAGCAACCTAAGAAGGAGGGGGATCTGTATTGATTTTGGAGTCCATTCCCTGTTAGTGTTTCCATAACGGACTATTTTGGCAATTGGTGAGGCTCCGTACAGACCGAGGAGCGAGCGTGGGTTCCGTGCAGGATGCGCGAATCAAAAGCGTTCTTTCTATCAATTTACTAGGGATAGTATTGATAGGGCTGTTAACAGCAAGTGGCTGTCGTGTTTGGCGACGTCCGCCGGTGGGCGAAGCCCTGGCAGGAGCCCGTCAGTTATCCCTGCGTGGTGCCGAATCGCTGCAGCAAGAAAAATGGAGCGATGCAGAGACCTATTTTTCCGAGGCTCTCAAAGAAAGCGGCATGGACGAGCGTGCCCACTGGGGATACGCCGAAACCATGTGGAAAAAAGGGGATCGAGCCCTGGCAACCGAGCACATGGAAGAAGCGGTGCGATTATCGGGCGGAAATCCCGATTTAACCGTTCGGCTGGGGCAGATGCAATTGGAACAAGGTCGGCTGGATGAAGCGGCCAAACAAGCCACATCAGCCCTCAATACCAATCGTCGCCATCCCGGAGCATGGGCTTTGCAAGGCGATGTCTTAGTCGCTTGGCAACAGTGGGATAAAGCCTTAGCTGCCTACCACCGCGCCTTAATCTACCAGCCCGATTTTCCAGCCGTTCAAATGGCGGTGGCCGAACTTTATTACCGCACTCATCGCCCCCAACGAGCTCTGGCGACTTTGGATCGTTTGAGCGATGAGCACCCATTGGAACGTATGCCCGTGCGAGCGCAATGGCTCAGGGCTGAATCTCTGGCTAATCTGGGGCGAACGCGAGAAGCCAAACAGACATTGGTCCAGGTCGAGCAGCGACTCGCGAGCTGCGATACCGACACGATGTTGGCTGTGGCCAAAACACGCTACTCATTGGGTGATGTGGTTGAATGCCAAAGCGTGCTGACACAGATGGAATCGATGGGGATTTCACATCCGGGTATCGAGTCCTTGCGACAAGAAATTCAGGGGCGAGCGATGGATGGGCAAAACATTGCCAAGCAGCCCAATGCCAGACCCATTCGCTGAGCTCATCAGCCGAACGTACCGACTGTAACGGTTAGAGCAATATGTCATGTTGAGACGATTACCCAACATGCTCAAACCGAAAGTCTGCGAGTTCCAGCGAATCTTCTCAATCCAAAGACCGATGTCCATTTCTGCGTGCTACGTTTTCGATGGTTTGGGAATGTCGGGTTAATCGAACGCGAAAGGACAAGAGGATGGCACAAACAGAACAACCCACTGCAACGCTACCGTTTGTGGAACGTCGTGCTCCGCGTGAGACGGAAGCTGCTGGTTTCGAACGGCGCCAATTTGCGAATAGTTATCGCGAGCTGTCACCTGACGCCAAAGAGCTGGCTGAAGCGATTGATAGTTATAAAGTGCGTCATCGCCGCCGTTACATTACGTTTGAAGAGATGCTGCAAGTGATTCAAGACTTAGGTTACCGAAAAGACTAAGCTGGGTTTCGCATCGCATCTGGGAAGCGGCAGAGTTCGTCGTTTCCAATCCGTTTCTCTCTTTGATCGAATACACCAGTCGCTCAGCAATCTAGCTGGGCATTTGTTGAACGCAGAACGAATCGGTCGTTCTGTGCATTGGGGCCGGTCTTTCTTCGAGAGTTAAAGCTCACAGCGACGATTATGTGTGCGTCGCTATCTGGCTCATCGCTGACGATGTAGCCCGAGTGGGCGTATTCCAGGTAGCCTCGCGCTGTATGTTCTATCGAGTGCAGCGATATGCGGTTACACCTCTTCATCGATGGTCTTCGCTCGGCCCATTGCGAAATCAAACTCGCTGAGTGCGGGGACCAGCATCGCGGCGGTAGCAAAACCGTAAGCGACCACAATGACACTCGCCACAGTTAGTTCTTGGTTTCTCAAGACGAAGCTAGTCATCGAGAAAAACGTCAAGAAGGGTAGGGCATAGGAGGCGATGGTGATTGCCGGAGAAGGATTGCGATGGCCTAATGCCAAATAGAGTCCGGTGCCACCACCTAGAATAATCAGCAAGAACGGGGCGAGTTGTCGACCGAAGGAACCTCGGAAGCTGATCATGATCAACATGCAGGTGATGATGCCAAGGAAGAGGAAGAAAACGGTTCCCAGGCTTACCGAAATGGCTGCTCGCGATTGACTGTAAATCATGCCGCAGTGGACGCCGAGCATGCTGACAAACAGCGTCATGACGAGCCACGCGGCTGAGATGAACACGAACGTTTCAAAGCTGAGGGCGCCCACAAAACATAAGTACAAACATAACGCTAAAGGTGTCAACAACATCTCTTTGGCCACATAAAAGACCCCCAGGATTTTGCCGAACAAGAACTCCCAGGAACTGATCTCGGTGACCAGCAAGAGATCGAGAGCTTGGCCATCACGTTCATTCGTAATCGAGTTTACTGCGAGAGCGTTGAGCAATACGAGGCTCACCAAAAACAATGGCGCGAGTGTTTTGGCGGCTGGGGGCAACAGTTCTTCGCTCAATGTACTTCGTCCAAACAATTCGCCCGCTTGTACCGATTGGTATAGTTGGGCTGAGATCATAAGGGCAAGCACAAAATAGGCGATGCGAATGACGAGCACTTTCTTACCATAAGCCCAAGTGCACATCTCTCGCCACAAGACAGGATTGTTCCACATAGGGCGAGCGGTGCGAACTTTCCAAGAACCTTTCGTGCCTAATTCTTCCGATGCGAGCCGTTCTGCTTCGTCGTCGGTGAGTCGAGGTTGAACTTGGCGTGACGGATTCCATACTCGCAAGCGAAAGACACTCAGTAGGCAGAGAAGGATCGCGAAGATCGAGGCACCGGCTGAGTAGTAAAAGGGAATCTGCAAGGTGTTGTCGGCGACGGTGACGGGAGGCTGGCAGGCTTCCCAAACGGCCCGGAGTGGGCTGGCGTAGGTCGCATATTCGCGTGGAACGCCAGGGATGAGTCCGGCTGAGACGGGTTCCCAAATAATGCACCAGAGCACGAGGCTCAGGGCGATTACGGCCAACGTTTGGAACGTTTTTTCACGCCAAAAGGCAACGGTAGTGCCGACCGCTGCGCTCCACAATAAGGTCGATCCAGTTACCAAACTGACAGCGAGTACTTGGTGAGGGGCAACTCCACCCAGCAACGTGAGCAACAGCAATAACGGAATACCGGCGATGAAGAGTTGCAGTACGTTGAGAAGGCCGGCAATGTATTTGCCAAACACGATTTGTGAATTGGAGAGTTCGGTGAGCAATAGCAGATCGAAAGTGCGTCGATCTTTTTCATGGCAAATTTGGTTTGCAGCGGCGATGGCAGCCAAGAACATCAAAACGACCAGTTGGAATGGGGCGACGATTTGAAACGCCATCATCCCGAATTGGGCCAGGTCTCCCAGATTGCGAACTTGTTGCAGACCGGCCAACAGCAACCAGACGGTGCAGATGAGGCTGAATACGGCCACCACAAACGAAACACGCTGGACGTAATGGCGGGTTCGTCGGGGGCTACTGAGCCATTCACGCAGAAAGATAGGGCCTAACATAGCGAGTCGCTTCAACAATCGATGGCATGAAAAACAGCAATCCGAGAACCTTACAGGCTACTTTAGTTGGGGAGGAAATGCGACGCGAGTCGATGGTGTCCCCCTAAAATGCCGGTTTTTGGTTCAACATTGGCATATTGTATCGATTATACCGCAACGAAATGGGTGGTCTAAGGAAAACCCGTCCGGTGGGGCGTCCGATTTGCCAGGAAAAACCTAGATTTTGACAACGTTATTGCGGTCTGGGAATGTGTCCAGTGATCCGCGATTGATAGGTCGAAACTGCCCCTAGAAGGTTCGCGTAATGTTCATTCGACGATTCATTCGCCGCTTTATGGCTGACGAGAGCGGTCCAACTGCGGTGGAATATGCCGTCATGTTGGCACTGATCATCGCGGTGTGCATTACCGCCGTACGAGCTATGGCAACCTCGGCACGCAATAGTTTTGACAACTCAGCCAACGCAATCAACAACGCGATTAAATAAGCCCGACGAACGGATCTCGATCATACGAGATCGAACTAGGAAATACGTAGGATTTGTTTCCATGATGCGACGAAAAATTTGGATTGACCAAATGGTACAGGGAGGTTTAGTAGGCCGGATTATCCTCTATTGGCTATCTGTTGTCGCATATTTCGCCATCGGTCATGTAGTGTTTCAGTGGATCGATAAGCCCGAATGGACTTTGGATGAGCATTTCACCGCGATGTTAGAGGCGTTCGGCTTCTGGTTACCAGGTCTGCTTCTGCTCGCCCCACTTGTTGTGTTCGATATTGTCAAGTTAAGCCATCGTTTTGCAGGTCCCGTGTATCGACTGAAGAACCATTTGAACAAGGTGGCTTCAGGCGAAGAGAAAGGGAAGTTATGGTTTCGCGAGGGTGATTACTGGTGGGAGTTGGTCGAGCCAGTGAATGTGCTGACTGCCAGAATGCTTGCCGCAGAAGAGAAGTTGGTTGAATTGAAGAACAAGTTGGCTGCCACCGAACGTGAGAACCTGCAATTGCAACGCGATTTGCAAAATAAAAATAACGCTGGCACCGAAAATAAATCGGCGACGAGTCCGGCTCCTTTCACAAGTTTTGCTGCAGCCAATTCGACCGCAGCAACTCGCTAGACGATAGCTCATCTCGCTTTGTAAAGAGTGGCTTCTTTGGATAATCGTTCGAGCATCGATTCAAGGTCCACGCGAATTTTGGACATGAGAGGATCTTCGATGCCTTTAGGTGGTTTCTCGGTCGAGACTTCGATCGCATCACCTACTTCGATGACGACTTCTAGGTTACGAGCTGGCCGGTTGCGATCAGTCAAGTCTTCTTCGTAACGCTCTACCGTCTCAAGCAACCGAGTCACGGTCACAGGGTGGTCCAAATAGTCGGGAGGATAAGACGCAACTTGTTGAGCCAAATACAAATTGGCGAGTTCTTTCCAACGTTGGCTGCGTTCACCGTTTTCCATATTGCCTTGAATCATGTCAGGAATGATTTTCATTCGCAGCGCTTTGATTCTGGGGATGATGGGGCCGGATTGCGTTCGCCCCAGCCATTTGGTTTCGACAGGATGAAGCAAGTGGTCGATCAAACGTTGTTGTCGGTCGGCGATAGAGCCTGTTTGAGGTGCGCCGAGGTGCTCAAGTTCTTTGAGGCACAGTAAACCGAGACCGACATTTTGAATGCGGGCGATGAGGCAACGTTCCGAAGAATCGGTCCAAGTTAGGCGATGTTCGATATCTTTGAGGATCGGATCAACGGCGGTGTGGATATCGCCATGAAAAAGATATTTCAGAGCGACAGGGTGGACGACTACTTTGTGATCAGGATTTTCTTTTTGGCGTTTCTTGGCCGCCGAGCGAGCGATGAAGGCGACGCCGTCGAGCAAGGCCTGCAAGCGATCATTGGAACGAAAGACGGCTCCTTCTGGGAACAGAACCAGTGGGCGTTGAGCGGTTGTTAAGGCATCGATGGCGGTGTCGAGCGATTGACGATCGACGCCTTCACGATAGACACTGAAGCCCCCCATTTTGCGAATGGCCCAGGGAATAAACTTTCCTTGGTGGAAGAGGTGCCAACTCGCCATGGCAAACACATGTCGGTTAACGGCCCGGGAAAGCCAACCCATCGCTAACGGATCGGCATAGCGGCAATGGTTGGGGGTGAGCAAAACGCCGTGGCCCGCATCGAGTGAAGCCTTTAGTTTCTCAGCGCCTCGGATCTGGTATTTTTCCACACCTTCATGTTTGCGAAGGTAATAATCGACGAGGCGAAAGCGTTGGATGAGAGTAGGCCACCAGTTGCCACGGTGGGGAGCAATGAACTTGTAAGGCTTCTCGATGATGATGTTTTGCATGCGGGGCTGGCGGCCTGGTTGTGATATGGAGTGCGACCGCCACCCGATTCGCTACTGCAATTATTGGGGGACGGATTTATATCCCTTGGGATGGCTACGGTGCCATTGCCAAGCGGTCTCAATGATAGGCTGAATGTCGATATATTTTGGATACCAATTCAGCGTTTTTTGAGCGCGAGAACTGTCGGCAATCAATTTTGCGGGGTCTCCGGGCCGGCGGGCCTCGATTTTGGCTGGAATTGGGTGCCCCGTTACCTGTCGGCAGGCTTCGAGAACCTCCAAAACGCTGTGTCCTTTGCCTGTCCCTAGGTTTAGCTGGAAATTGCAACCCGGTTCAAGTTTTTGCAAGGCGGCCAAATGGGCGGTTCCTAAGTCGTCCACATGGATATAGTCGCGGATGCAGGTGCCGTCAGGCGTCGGATAGTCGGTACCATAGATGCCGATGTGGGATCGTTGACCCAGAGCCACTTGCAAAATGATGGGGATCAAGTGCGATTCCGGCTCATGATCTTCACCGATTCCGCCCAGAGGGCTGGCACCTGCTGCGTTAAAATAACGCAAGGCGGCACAACCAAAACCGTACGCTCGCGCATAATCGGTCAACGCTTTCTCGATGACCAGTTTCGAGAAGCCGTAAGGATTGATGGGGAGTTGTACGGTATCTTCGGTGATCGGAACGATTTCAGGTTGCCCGTAGGTCGCTGTGGTGCTGGAAAATACAATTCGCCACACGCCCGCTTCTCGCATTGCTTCGAGCAATTCCAGTGTGGCGATGACGTTGTTGCGGTAGTACATCGCAGGATGTTCCATCGATTCGCCGACGAGGGCAAATGCTGCGAAATGGACGACCGCTTCGATTCCATGTTCGCGGAATACGGAGACCAGTTTTTGTCGATCTTCCAGTTCGCCTTCAATAAGTTGATACCCGCGAGCGGCTTCGCGGTGCCCACGCGAAATGTTGTCATAAATCCAGATTTGGTGTCCTGCTTGATGAAGCAATCGGACGGTGTGAGAACCAACATATCCCGCCCCACCAATAACCAGAATCTTCATGGATAACTCCGCTGACCTTTAATGCCGCTATAATCGTAAAAGGCGTTACTGCCGTTAACTCATTCTCATAGCGATCTCAATTCGACAGCTATCCGAATGATTTTATCGCACTTCCACACATCGAGGTGCGAACCTATTCTGTGAACCTTACGTCTCAACTTTGAGCTAGGCAAGGGCCGCCGACCCAGGTGTGTCCGAAAAGGTCCTTTCAACCTTCGAGCCAATCATGGGTATCAGCAAACTACGTCAGATCCGACAAGGAAAAGCAGCTCCTGAGGCTCCGAAATCGCAAACCTGTCGCGAATGGATCGACCGTTTCGTGAATTATTTGCGGACCGAATGCCATTTGGCTGAGAATAGCGTGGCCGCGTATCGACGCGACTTGGAACGCTTTGCGATTTGGATGAAGGCCAAACCGATTCAAGGACTAAAGATTGCCGACCTTACCGATTATGTGGGTTGGCTCGGCAAGCAATCTCTGGCCACATCCTCGGTATCGCGGCATGTGGTATCGACGCGGATGTTCTTCAAGTTCTTGCAACTAGAAGGTGCCATTGTTGATAACCCCGCCGAGTTGATTGCAACTCAAAAAATGTGGCAGCGTGTGCCGCATGTTCTCACGATAGGTGCCGTCGATCGCTTTCTGCGTGCACCTCAAGCGTATGATGCCCACGGACTACGAGATAGGGCAATACTCGAATTGCTGTATGCCACGGGTTGCCGTGTTTCGGAAGTGAGTCGAATGTTGGTAGCCAATGTCCGCTTTTCCGAAGGCTTCTGCTTGTGCGAAGGTAAAGGTAGCAAGCAGAGAATGGTGCCGCTCGGAAAACGTGCACTCGAGGCCTTGGACGTTTACATGCGTCAAGTTCGACCTGTGCTCAGCAAGGGACGGAGTTTACAAGAAGTCCCTTGGTTGATTTTGTCGCGAAGTGGTCGCCCATTGCGACGCGAAGCGATTTGGGAATTAGTGAAACGCTATGCTCTACGAGCGGGCATCGATCCCGATATCAGCCCTCACACGCTTCGCCACAGTTTCGCCACACATTTGTTGGCAGGCGGAGCTGATTTGAGGCAGATCCAAGAGATGTTGGGACATGCCTCAATTCAGACGACACAGATCTACACACAGGTAGAAAGCTCAAGATTGCAGCGGGTTCACAAGCAATATCACCCGCGTGCTTAAACCTACTCGCCTTTGCGGGTAGGGGCGAATTTAATCTTCTCGACCAAGCGAATGATGTCATCTCCTTGACGTTGGCCGGTAACTGCCGTGATGGCTTGGATCACATGTTCGTACCGCAGGTTGTAGTCCAAGTCGATCTCGACTTCGGGCGAATCTTCACCTTGCGGTCCATCGGTTCCACCAACATACGATAGGATGTATTGATTCAAGGCGTTGAAATCTTGACCAAACGAATTGTCGTTCAAAATGATTTCAGCAATTCGCCCATTTCCATCCGCTCGCAACCGCAGGTTGAGTGGAAGGCTGGTTTGTTCTTGTGGAGCGGCTGCGGTCCCGGGTTGTGGCATGCGAACATTAAAGTCGCCTTCTTGCACGCTAATCTTAAAAGTCATCACGAAAAAGATCAGCAGCAAGAAGACCACATCGATCATCGATGTCATCTGCAGCTCGGCTTTATCTTCAGTGTGATTATGTTTGCGAATCTTCATTGGGATTCGAGCTCGCCTCTATGGATTATCTGGGTTCTTCTTTGACGCGAAGTGCGAATTTCTCAAAACCCATCGCCTGGCACTTTTCGATGAGATCTTGGACACGACCGCCAGCGACATCGCGATGGCCACGGATCACAATGTTCGCATCAGCGGCTGTCTTCTTTTCTAAACGCAGCACTTCTAATTCACGGCCGAGCAAGGGGCGAATACCTTCCACCCCTGTTTCGTCACCTCCGACAATCACAGTGCCTTCGGAGGTGAGATGGATCACAATCGGAAATTCCAGCTTATCTTCAGCCGGCTTAGCAAGCTGGCTGTCGGGCAGTTGGACACGATCGTTTTGTTCGCTTTGCGAAAAATTGATCAACACCATGAAGAACGCGATCAACTGGAAGACCATGTCGATCATAGGTGTTAGATCAGCTTCCGCTTTCGCTTGATTGTGCGATTTGATCTTCATAGGACGATTACTTCTTGTTTTCGAAACGACCGATAATGCGTTCGCTCGCCACGCCTACTTCGAGTACCAACCGTTGTTGACGGTTGCGCAGGATGTTGAAGATAGCGATAGCTGGAATGGCGATGATTAGACCAACGAGCGTTGTGAACAAAGCCGTGGAAATACCAGCGGCCAATTCGGCAGGCTTCGGTGTCGAGTTGTTGCTTGCAATAACTTCGAACGACGCGATCATCCCTTGCACCGTACCAAGTAGTCCCACCATCGGGCTAACGTTTCCGATCAAAGCGATGTAGCTGAGACGGTGGTCAAGTTTCATCGTTTCTTCTTCGCCCACTTCCTGCATGCCCTCGATGGCTTTGGCATAACCACGGTCTAGTCGGCTAAAGCCAGCGGTGAGAACCTGTCCGAGGAAGGATTCGTCATTGGCGGCTAATTCGGCAGCACCTTGCACGTTGCCGCTATCGAGATTCTCTTCAACTGCTTGAATCAAGTCGGGTGGGCAAACGTTATCGCGTCGTGAGGTCAACAGAGCCATCACCACAAGTCCGAGGAAGGTGAACGATAAGCCAAGGAACGCGAGCGAGTAGCTCAATCCCAGCGATTCGTAGGTCCATAACAGGACGTTCTTCTTACTGGCTGGTTTAGGGGCTTCGGCAGGTTTGGCTGCAGGCGCTGCTGCGTCAGCTGCTGGAGCGTCGGCGGCCGGTGCATCCGCAGCAGGAGCATCTGCGGCTGCATCTTCTTGAGCTCGCAAGGCAGTAGTGTTCAGCGTGGTAGTCCCAATCAACAATAAGGCGAAGCTTACGACTAGCTTGACCGTGAACTTGTTTACCAAAGTGAGCATGAGGCTCTCCGAATCTGGATGGATAAGCGTGTTTGAAGTGGTTGAGTTGTACGAAATGGAATCGTGTTGCTGAACGATGTTCTCAGCAACACATTAAAGGCACATTACTGTTTCGTGGCCCACACGGAACCCGCATAGGTTGTGGTTAACCGTGCCCGAGCGTCGGTTGCTTGTTGAGTGTAATTGAGCGAGGGCAATAATACACTTAAATGATACAATGCTTCCGCGTGGTTTTCAGCATCGCCTGCGAATAATAGATCGGTATGTAGATAAGCCAAGATGGCTTCGCTGGTTTTACCGAGTTTTTGGTAGCAAGCTCCTTGCAGGTTGTACAGTTTGCCGAAAAGTTCGATGTCTGTTGAATCGCCTTTCGCAATCCATTCATTCACGGATGTCAAAGCACCTTGTGCATCACCTTCGGCCAATTTGCATTGAGCAAGAGCGACTTCGGCGAGTTGCTTGATTCGCACTTCTTTAGGGTTTGTGGCTGAGATGCCTTGGAGTTCGGTGAATAGAGGCTTAGCTTCGGCGGGCTTGTTTTGAATCAAGAGAGTTAAAGCTTCTTGGTATTTACCTTGGTTTTTGACTTCTGCAAACGCGGATTCATTCAAGCGTTTGTAGAAATTCTGTGCAGCATCATAACGAGCCATTGAGCCCGCGAGCTGGCCCAATAGCTGCGACACTTCCCAGTAGTGATAACTGTTGGGATTGTCTTTGTCGTAAGCAACCAACGCTTTCACTGCAGCAGCTTTATCCCCTTTACCTTGAAGGGCCAGTCTGCCATCACAATAAGCGAGATAAAACGCTAGATCGCGTTTGGCGTTATCGTTCTTGATGGTCGCTGCATCAACCTTCTTCAATTCATCGCGAGCTTGTTCGAATTGACCTTGTCGCGTTAAGTCGCGAGCTCGCCCCATGATGGTTGGCTCGTCTTCAAACTGAATGCGATTGATTTCGTTGACGGGAATATTCTGCGGTTCGCCGCGAACCTCAATCGTGACGTTGTCGCGATCAAGTTTCGTGATGATACCCGACAGCGTGGCTCCTTTTTCCTGAACCAAGCGATCTTGGGCGGAAAGCGAAGATGGGGTTACAAACATTGAAGTTGCAAAGCCAGCAACAGCCACAAAACTGAAAACAAATCGATTCATGGGACGCTTAATGGTTTGGAGGTTTCGATGGGGATGGTTCATTTGGAGCTTAATCCTTTCAGTCCAACCACGTTTTGCTTGAGTTCTCGTTGTAAATCGCGGGTCAATTTATCAAATTGCGCCGTGTAGGCTGGGCCACCAAGTTCAGGATAAAGCTTTAAGGTTTGGGTGATATCGGTCAACGCGCGTTGCAACAATTTGGTTTTGCTCTCTGCTGCTTTGTCGAGCATGGCTTGAGAGTAGCGGCAGCGAGCCAATTCTAGTCTTGCTTCAAAGAAAGTATCTACGAGATTGGCTTTGCCTGAAGTTAACTGGGAAATACGGCCCCAACCCCATATCGTATTCTGTTTCGTTTTTGAGTTAGGAAGATAACCGTTGACGGCTTTGGTCAACATTTCTGAAGACTTGCCGGTGCCGGACGCTTGCAGCATACGAGCCGCTTCCACTTGCACATCCAGCATCATCGGGTTCTGCTTCAAGATCTCTTCGATCAATTTGAGGGCTTCATCGTATTGACCTTTTACTTGGTAGGCTTGTGCAGAAACGAAGCGTACTTTTGTGGCCATTTCGGGAGTGACGCCCGCGTCAGTGCGAAGGCTGTCGAGTGTCTTGATGGCATCATCGGCAAGTTTCTGAACTGCACCACTTGATGAGGGACTATTACCTTTAACGGCCTTGGCGATGCCGCTCAATGTTTGTCCAACCCAGAAACGCGTTGCAGGATCTTTGGTAGCATCGCGCAGTTGGGTCAACACAACGGCGATACCACTAGCTAAGCGTTCGCGAGCGGCAGGATCAGGCGCAGCTTCCAATTGTTGTTGCAAATCGCGAGCGAGTTTGTAGAACGCTGCTGCGAGTTTCTTCTGGCCTTCTTCGTCGTCACCTGCAATCGAGCGCAACTTTTCCATGGTGCTTTTGACTCGATCAAGAGCACTGGCATCGGTTTGGTTCGCCAGCTGACCGATGTAAATTTGCAGGGCAACTTGGTTGGCACGCAGGGCAGTGGTCCCTTCGCTTCCTAAAGCAGGATTCGCATCCAATAGAGGAAGTGGGCCCTTTTCAGCGTTGACCAGCAAAGCGGCAGCATCTTCCGTTTTGCCATCGAGCATCCAGAGGTTGATCAATGCGATAGCAGCCTCGACCGAGACTAGATCGGCCTGTTCGGGTGCCACTCCATCGATCACACCTTCGCGAAGTGTATCGAGGGCAAATTGACGCGACGCAGCCAGGGAGGTGTCTGCAGCGTTATCACCTGCGGCTCGCAACCGTTTGTTGTAATCATCCCACAGGCTCAGGCCTAACTGTCGACGAAGTTTCGAACCGCCAGCAGTTGTGTTGGGTACCATCCCAACATAACCTTTGGCTTTTTCCAAATCGCCTGCAATCAAAGTCAATTGAACCAATAGATTTGCAGCTTTTTGTGATTCTTCGGCTGCGGGCCAAGTCTTTAGCAAATATTCGGCTAAGCTTTGCAATTGGCCAAAGATGAATTCCTTTTGCTCGGGCTTAGCATCGGTCAGCATGCGTTGATAGGCGTTGAGACAGATCATGCCCGCTTGCAATCCCCAATTTTCACCTGCTGATGACTTGGTGGTAAAGCCCGAAACTGCCGCTGATTCGAACAGTCGATCTTGTCTCAGTAATGCATAGGAGAGCAGATAGCGTGCTTCTTGTAGTTGGCCACGATTGTCTTCGGGGCCATAGAGAGTCAGTGCCTTTGAAAGCAGATCGCTCACTTCTTTCATGCCGGTGGTGGTTTCGGCTTGTGTCGCGGTGATCTGGGCTTCCAGTTTTTGTTTTTCTGCGGCATCTTGAGTGCCGGCGATTTGTTGACGCAAGATTTCGATGGTCAATCCAACCGACTCGATATCAGATAATCTTGTTTTGGCCGCAGTCAGCGCTTCACCGAATGTTTTGACAGGTTTGGTGTCTGCGACAGGAGCAGCTGCTTCCACACCGATACCTGCCAACAGACTGCGGGCTCGATCTTGGTGATCACCGTTAATTCGCACAGTGCTTTGCAATAAGCGTCGTGCATCATCTTCTAAATTCTTGGTGGCTGTCGCTCCGCCTCCCGTCTCTCGCAATTTTTTCGCTTGCAAGATTTGAGCATTGGCGAGTTCAATCTTCAATTCAAGCCAATCGACTTCTTGAGCCTCTGTGGGCTTCATTTTATCGACCCACGGCGCGCCGGCAGCAATGGCCTCTTCGAATTTGGCTTGCCCCGGATCGCTTTTCATTCGAATCAATTCGGTGACGGCGCGAGTCTTCAAACTTCGCATCGCATCGGGGACTTCGACGATGTCCGCGATACGCTGAAATGAATCCATGGCCTCCGGCAGTTTGCCCAACACCTTTTGTATCTGTCCGCGGTATAGCAATGCTAGATTGCGGATACCATCGGCGCGGGTGTCGTTGAGATAAATTTTGGTGAAAGCTGCTTCGGTTTCTGCTTGTTCCTTTTTGAACTCTTCACTGTCGGCAGCCAAACAATCAGCAGCTCGCTTTTTCGCATAAACCGCTAGAAGCTGGGCTTGTGCGTATTCACCTCTCAATTGATCGCGCATCTCAAGTTTGGCCGTTTCGCCATCGCCGACTTTGGCTCCCTTGAGTTCATTGAGAATAGGAGTTAGTTCAGTGAGCGTTGAATCGAACAGTTCACGAGCGCGACGGAAAAAATCGCCCGCCACTTTGAGCTTCGCGTCGTCCCGAGGATTTTTGTTGCCCAACAGAAAATTCTTCTCGCCTTGTGATAACATCAAATTACCCAAGCCAAGCTTGGCTTCACCGCGTCGAGGGTGAGTGGGTTGTTTGGCAAGAAAGTCGTTGAACGCTGTTTCGGCTTCGCTGAGTCGTGCAGCTCGCAAATCAGCTGTCCGCTGGAAAATCGAAGACTGCTGAAGCAATAGAGCCCGCTCGAGAGGAATAGCGGCGACCTCGGCTTCGGTCAGTGTTCCCGCCGCGTTTTGTTGCTCGAGATAAACGATGGCTAAATCAAAAAGTCGCTCGTCCTTCAAGCGTTCCATAAACCGCTTGAACGGTTCTTCAGCGCGTACAAGCGTACCACCGAAAACCGTCGAGCAGCCAACGCACAATAGAACACACAGTTTTCGCAATCTATAGTTCCATGTCGCCATAGATGTATCGTTCGAAAATGGTTTCCCAAAGGCATCAACTTGGTGTGACCCGAAACGGTCCATCCATTATTCTCCTAATTGGCTGCGGACAATAAATCTCTCGTCGCTCAACCGCTGGCTGGATTCTAACAATAGAATCGGGAGACAGATTAAAAGCTGAGGAGAGAAAGATTTAGAGGCAAACCGCCCTACACGGTAATTGAATCGATTGGTTTTGGGATGAGTATATCGCTTTCGCGATGAGAAGTCGCGAAGAGTCGGTTAGAATAAGGAAATCGTTCTATCGACTCTATCTTCACGATATAAAGCGAACGACGACATAGCAAGTAAGCGCTTTGAAAACGGAAACGGACTTCCTCAAGTTGCAAAAAGTTCAGAGTAACCACACATTTCCAGGGATACTGGGCAATAATCCAGGGAAAATGGCTGTAAATCGAAGACTGAGCTAGGAAAGAAGATTTGCGGTCCCAATCAATCTGTAAGGAATGTATCGAATGGTTCGATTGCGATCTGATCGCTGGTACAGTCGTTCTGGGCAAGGGCGTGTTCGACAGCTGCAGCGACCGGCTGGAGGCGGCATCCGACGAGTCTTTAGCTTGGCCGTCCTACTGATCCTTGTTGTATGGGTCATGCAACGCTCCGCTGAACCCGAGGCGTATGAGCGAATCTTTCGATACCTAGGCGTTCCTTTCGACTCTAGCAGATCTCAAGGGGAAGGCGCACGGGCGTTCAGGAGTAACGAGG
Organism: Planctomycetota bacterium; assembly: GCA_017303505.1. Classification (GTDB taxonomy): domain Bacteria; phylum Planctomycetota; class Planctomycetia; order Pirellulales; family Pirellulaceae; genus JAFLCP01. The sequence continues at coordinate 17,344 of JAFLCP010000063.1, forward strand.
CGGTCCCGGTGCGCACGGTACCCGCCAAAAGCGTAACAGCAGAAACCAAAACATCGAACGCAAATGCGGAGGGAGTTTCCAATACAGAATCCCCGGTTCAACAATCTACGCAGGTGGAAAAGTTGACGCAGTTGCCCCAGTTTGTGGCGAGCGAATGGGATAACTTGGCGTGGAGTGCCAAAGACCTTCATAACGCCTGTCAGCTTGCTTTCGATCTTGATGCTCCACAGTCCGCTTCCCCAGGCACTGCCCAAGAAGCCCTCATCCAGGCAATTGGGAACTTGAAATGGAGCCAACCCGATGTTGAGTTGGCCGTTCAGATCGGTCTGACCGAACATCCCAAAGAGTTTTCAAATTGGCTCGACCAAAAACTCTTAAGCCAACTGACGGACGGCTCCCCATGGCGGAGTTCTGAGTCCGACGTTTTTTATCGTTTGTTGCAAAAAGCCCATCAGTGGAATCGGGCAGGCGCTGACAAACTTTCTGTGATGTCGTATCCCGCACTCAAAGAGTCCCTTTCGTTGCAGCGTGGGAAAGAGTGGATTCGATTTCGTGGCTGGATCGAACAAGCGAAACAGATTCCCATTAAGGAACGAAAATTGGGATTTGATTCCTACTGGACATTATGGATTCGGCCTAGTGATCAAACCGCCCGACCTGTTGTGGCCTATGTGACTCGCCTACCTTCTGAGTTAGACGGGAAAACGGAAGACGATCTTCGCGGCGAGATTGAAGTGTTTGGATTGCCGGCAAAAGTGATGGCGTATAACTCTATGGCTGGTGTCGAAGTGGCGCCGACCTTGTGCGGAATTGCCAGTGATTATTTCGAAAAGGAAAGCTCGATAGAGTCCGAGAAGAAGGTTTCGGACTCGCCGAATTTCGATTGGATTTGGCCCGTCGTTCTCGCCGGGTTCTTTGCAGCCGCTTGGATCGCCTGGATATGGCAAAGCAGCAAGACCGTCGTTGTTGAAGGCGAAGAAGCACCCAAATCAGATTCAAAGAAACTGAAGTTTGTGCTGGGGGCAGCCAAAAAAACGGAATGCGATGGGCCCAGTGCCAGTTCATTATTTCTGGCGATGATCTTGAGCTGCGCAATCTCTTCTCATGTTTGCGCGAGTCCCTCGCCGTGGATGGCGCAAGATGATTCGATAGAGAGTCAGACGGATGAAGAGATTGGCAAAGCTGTTCAACTTCTCGCGTCGCGATTAAACGACGAAGCATTGTTTGAGATTCGTCACTATGCAGCCAATGAACCGACAGGACTCAATCTATTCCCAAACTCTTTGGGACGCTTGATGTACACGGTAGGCCAACTTGGTGCAGATCGATTGTCATCGCTTGTGTCGCGTAATGAGCCAAATTCGAAATGGAAAGTTCGCAATTGGGAGGGCTGGGTCAATGAGTGCAGTATCGTAACGCTCAACGAACAACAAGCAGAATGGATGGGACAAAGACAAGTTTTTCGTTTGCAAGTTGAAATTGGTGATGGTCAAGCAGCCTCCGCGAAGTCGGTATTGTTTTTGTCACAAGCTCCTTCGCAATGGCTCAATCAATCCAAACTACGACAGCCCTTTCGGGCTACGGTTGTGGATCTAACGGATCACGAATTGAGTCAAGTATCTGAGGCCTCCAGCGATTCAAACAAGGATCAATCCCAATCGCTATTTGGGAACATTGGAGTAGCGAATTCTGTGCAATGGACACTTCGCGCCGTGGCTGATATCCAACAGATGCAGCCTGAAATTTCAAAAGATTGGCAACGGCTTGCAACCTTGGGTTCCGACTTGACCTGGATCGACTTGGCGCGTTCCAGGCAAAAACTCGACTTAGCAGTCGCTGATAGAAACAGTTTCTATCAACTCTTAAAAATTGCGTCGAAGTTCGATGACAACGAAGGTCCGCAATCAGCGGATGCGGTTGCATGGACGCGTATTCAAGGTCCAGAGTTATTAGCAACACGTGAACAAGATAAGTGGATCGGCAGAGCGGTGGCTGTGAAGGGACGCATCTCGCGAATCACGCGTGTGCCGATCGAAAATAAAACAAGTCAGCAGCTCTCTGGTTCCACCTTCTACTACGAAATGGATGGCTTCATTCGCATTGAAGGAAAACGCATCGTCATTCCACCAGCGAATAGCGGTAACAATTCAGAGGCCTCAGGAGGGCGTACGGAGGATCTCGTGTATGAAAACGAATTTCCCATGACCGTGGTAGCCATCGAGTTACCTGATTTTTTGAAGGCGGGTGAATTCGATTCGCAAGGTGTGCAACATCAAAGTTGGGATACGCAGCGTTGGGTTGACGTTAAAGGAATCTTTTATCGCAATTGGTCCTATCGTTCCGAATACGTCAGTCGCGGTAACAGCAAAGAACGACAGATGGCACCGCTCATCGCTGCAGCCAACATTCAAATAACCGAGATGACTTCTGAGTCTGTAAGTTCACCCGGCAATTGGGTTAATTGGTTAGCCATGTTCGTGATCTTTGGCTTGATTGCTCTGATTTGGGGATTCGTCGTTGCTGACTCAAAAAAGAAAGGGACAAATCGCCACAAAAAAAATAAGACTTCTTAAGGGAGTTAAGGTGCTGAAAACACTCTAGTTGTTGCAATGCAAGCATTTCGAGAAAATATTTCACGACGAGACTTGGCATTGACTTTCACTCACGACGTCCTTAAAAACCTGAACATCGAAGTGCTGGCCATACGGCTGGTTCAATTTGTGCTTATGGTCCGCAAAGACTTACATTGCCAATGAATCGACTATCCGGCCTCAACGGCTTTGACTTGAAAAAGTTTTCCTCTTCGAATCCTAACACCCAAGCTGGTGAGCAAGTCGAAGAGACTTCGCAGACTCCCGTGTTGGACAACACCGGTGAAGTCTTTCATGCGAAGATTAGTGTTTTCGGCGATCATCACGGTGCCTTATTGAGCAGTGATGCCTTTGACGCAATTTTTGGAAGCGGTCAAACGACTGAGAAGAATCCCTCTCTCAAGTCATCGTCAATTGTCAAAGCGTCCTCGCCACTTTTCTTTTCACCATTGCATTATGAATCGCGTTACGAGTATCCGTTGATTGTGTGGTTGCACGGTTGCGGAAGTTCGGAACGTGAACTCGAAGAGTTGATGCCTTACATCAGCATTCGTAATTATGTGGCGGTCGCACCGCGTGGTACAAAAGCAGTGGACCCTAATGGCCATCGATACACATGGGCTCACACTCCAGCCTCGATCGCTTTGGCCGAAGAGTTGGTGTTTGACGCGATTGAAAAAGCGAGCGGACGTTTTTGTCTGGCCAATCGCAAGATCTTTTTAGCAGGTCGCGGTGCAGGTGGTACCATGGCTTGGCGTTTGGCTTTGCGTAACCCCAAGCAGTTTGCTGGGTGCGTGTCGTTGGGTGGCGCGTTTCCAAAATCGCACCGCCCATTGTCGACGTTGAAAGATGTACGTAGCCTACGATCGTTGTGGATGGTAGGCGAGCAATCGCAGAGTTGTGGAGTCGACGCGGTGGTAGATTGTTTACCACTTTTGCATGCTGCCAAGCTTCGCGTTGCTATTCGTCAATACAATTGTGGTGACGAACTTTACGCTGACATGTTCAGTGATATGAATCGCTGGTTGATGGAAATTGTCACCAACCAAGCTTCCAGTCCAGTTGAGGACCCGTGCGTTTGGGGTGGGATTTCGGGGTTGAACTAAGCACCCAGAGGTTCCGTACGCTATCCCTATAAACGATACAATCGTTACGGTCTGCGCTGTTGTTTAGGGCGACCATCTAATTGCCTCGGGTTCGACGCTTCGGACCTGAATTGCAACATACATTTTTCCGTGGAGCGCGCTGGTAGTCGCTTACAGAAAAATTGGGAAAACCACGGTATGTTCTCGGGCTTCAGGGTGTTGAAAAGGGACCAACAGCCATCTCAGCTGGTGCGCAAACAGCGCGGCGGTCGCATCCTGTTGTTGCTGATTATCGGTGGAGCAGTGATCGGGTTGGTCACTACGTTGGGCGTGGTGTTTCTCTTGATGGGAAGCAGACCACTGCCTCCCGAAGAACAGCTCGAAGTCAGTTGTCGCATGATAGAAGAGGGGCGGTGGGATATTCCGATGGCGGTAGGTGAAAGTCTGTCGCTAGGTAGCGAAGAGCAAGCTCTCGACTTTCAATCGCGGTTAGCATTCGTTCAAGGTTCCGCGCGCGTTCTTCAAATCAACGAAAATCGCGAGTACCCTGATGCTCAAGCTTTATTAACCAAGGCGAGTGAAAAACTCGCATTTTCGGACAAGGTTGGATTCCCCTTAGGCTATCGAGAAACGGGCTCTTACTTGTTGGCATGGGCGTATTTTCATTCCAGGCAATGGAATGCAGCAATGCCCGCTTTGGAAAAGGCTCTCACTTTATGTCCGGAACGTCGTCAAGAAATCATGGAGATGATGATTCAAGTTCACTTGAATAAAACCTCTCCCGATTTTGTTAAGGCACACGAGACGCTCGAGGCGTGGCTGAAGCAGCCATCGTTATCGACTGAAGCGAAACGTTACGTCGAACTTCTTAAAGCGGAGGTGTTTTTCCGGGAAGAACGGCTCGATGATTCCAAAGCCATCGTCAGCACAATTCCGAAACAGTCTCCGCACTATCATGCAGCTCAATTGCTCAATGGTCGAATCCTGCTGAACATCGGGAACAAGATATTGGATGACGAGGGGCGAGCGATTGGGACGAACACTCAACTCGAAGAAGCGCTTGAGGTATTGCGAATACTATTGCTCAGCGCCGACGTCCCCGCCAATGTGAAGCGGCAAGCCAGTTACTTTTCTGGCCGCGCGATGCGTCGCACGGGGCGATTGCGCGAAGCCCTCAGTACGTTTACCGCCATTCGTCAACGCAGCCCCAAGTCGCCAGAAGCGATTGCATCGGGAATTGAAGAGGCCGAGATTTTGCTAAACTCGAAAAATCCAAATGGGGCGATCAAGACATTAGAAACCGTGGCACGCGATTGCACGTTATCGGGCGAATTCGAACAACAATATATCACTCGGCAAGTGTACCAAACTCGCCTCTTTGCGATGACAGATATGTTGCGCAAACAAAAGGACTTCGAGAATTTGGTGCGAATGGCGGAAGCGATGGAAAAGCTGATCTCTCCATCGGATGCGAAGCGTATGCAAGCGGAAGCCTATCGAGACTGGGCCATTGATTTACAAGCTCGAATGGATCGTCCCGTTGGCTTGCTTAAGCCGCTGGAACGGATGCCCAAAGAAGCCTGGAAAATGGCGGGAGAAAAATACGCTGAGTTGGCTCAGTTAGAATTGATCTCTGCGATTTATCCTGATATTGCCTGGGAGGCCGCCGGAGCATATCGCAACGCCGAATTATTGGATGATTCCAACGAATGGTTGCGCCGCTTTTTGCGATCCGCGAGACGAGAATTGCAGCCTACAGGATTGTATCAGCTTGCCGGTAACCACTTTGATCTCGGTGAATTGGACAAAGCCATTTATCCCGTCGAAGCTTTGCTACGCGATTACCCTGAGCATCCGCTTTCCTACCCAGGTCGGCTTCTTGCCGCTCGAATTTATGGCGAACGCGACCAGTTGGACAAGTCGTCGGAATTATTAACACAAAACCTGTACGATGGTGATCTGAGTCCGGAAAGTGATGTATGGCGTGAGAGTCTGCTAGAGCTTGGTAAATTACTCTATCGCGAAGCGGACATCACGCACTTGAAGGCTACGTCTCAAGGTAGCGACTGGACCGATCAAGCTGATCCGCGTGTGAAGATTCTCAAAGACAGCTTCGAGCAGATGATGGAATCGGCGGATCGGTTGCGTGAATCGGTGCGGCGTTATCGCGATGATTCACGAAGTTTGCAAAGTCAATATTTGGCAGGTCGTGCGTTAATGCAAGCGGCGAAGTGGCCTGAGACCATGGTTGATTCCGGTTTGGTGACGCTCGAATCCCAGCGGCGGCAGTTGTCACAACAAGGACGCGATTTGCTGCAAAGCGCACTCGATGAATTTCAAGATTTGAGATTCCGTTTGAATGAAATGCAGGAACGCGAGAGCCTATCGGTTTTGCACATGGGCTTATTGCGTAGTGCATTCTTCGGTGAAGCGGATTGCCTGTTCATGTTAGAGCGATTCGATGAAGCCTTAACTGCGTATCGCAGTGCGGCCAGCCGATTCTTGAACCGTCCTGAGGCACTCGAGGCGCTGACTCAAGTGGCTCGCTGTCAATACAAACTTAATCGTCCCGACGAAGCCAAACGCACGCTGGCTCAGGCCGAACAAGTATTGCAACGGATTCCGGCGGAGCATGACCCCGAGTTTCCGCGGCGCACGCGTTACGATCGCCAGCAATGGAAAGCCGCTCTCGCTTGGCTCAAGGCTTGGTAGCACACTGTCGCCAGTGCAGCCGCTCGTCGAGGCACGCTTTCGTTGGACCCGTAGCCGTAGCGCAGCGTAGGCTACGATTGTTTGTACTTAGCCTACCATCAACATCAGAAGACTCCGCTAGCGCTATGCCTACGGGGTGAGCGATTCCGAAGGCGAGACTTTTCCCCACTTCTCCCACCGCCCGTTTTGCTAGCAAATTCCCTTGGCGAATTTTGCCGAAAATCGGAATAAAAAAGGGATTTTGCTCAAGTTATTGGTGTCGCCTCGATTCTCGGATTTCGCTACAAGTCCAAGGCTCGAAAAATCGGGCCATTTGGCTAGCGATTATTGGCAAAAATCGGAGCCGATTTTGGTCGTTTTTCGGGAACCAAAGCAACGTTAACACAGGGCATGGATGTTCCTCTCATGTATTCCAACGATCGCCAAACCACGGATCAACTACTGCATTGCATGCAAAGCAAGTTAGAGCTCATCCAACGTTTGTATGAGCTGACGTGTCAGCAGATGGAATGCCTGGAAACCACGGAAGTGGAGCAACTGTTGTCGGTGCTGGGGCAGAAACAATGTGTCTTCGATCAGTTGCAAGAACTGCGGACTGAGCTAGAGCCAATGTTGGCGGTCAACCCAGACGAACGCGTATGGTCGAGCGAAGGTCGTCGGCAGGAATGTCGCGAGTTGGTGGGAATATGCGGTTCGCGAATGCAGCAGATATTGACTATGGAAGAAGCCAGTTTGGGGAGGTTGAATGAACGAAAACAGTTGATCAGCGATCAATTGAGTTCGTTAGCGAGTACGGCGCGCGTTGACCAAGCGTATCGCCAGCAGCAAGTGTTAGATACAGGCAGTGGTTTGGACTTGAGCAGCGAGTGAGAGGGGAATTATGTGGAATTCCATGTTGGGACAGTCAGCTGTTGGAGCCCTGACACAAACTTTGCAGTTTACCGAGCGACGACATGATTTGATTTCATCGAACGTGGCCAACATGGATACACCTGATTACCAGACTCGCGACTTGGATGTTAAAAATTTCCAAGCTGAGTTGCGAGAGGTGATCGAGAACCCGGTTAACAAATCGACCCAATCGCCAGGAGAGTTGGCGGCCTTGGGAGATAACCCCGACATCTGGAAGAAGGCGCGGGATGCTTCCAAGCAAATCCTCTATCACGACGGACATGATGTTTCGATGGAAGAGCAAGTCACCGAAGCGGCAAAAAACCAGAGCATGCATAACACGGCAGTTGCCTTGTTGAAAGCACAGTTTCGCACACTGCAGATGGCCATTACAGAAAACGTAAACGTTTAGTCGGAAATAAATCTAAGGGAGTAGATTGACATGATCAGCGCATTGGATGTAAGCACAAGCGCCTTGGTGGCTCAGCGTACTCGACTCAATACGATTTCGAGCAACATTGCTAACATGTCGACACTGCGGAATGAGGATGGCGAAAACATTCCCTATCAACCGCGACATGTCATTTTCCAGACAGACGAGAGCATGATGGGCTCGAATGGGACAGCGGGAGTCAAAGTCGAAAAGATTGAGACCGCAGAAGGGGAGCCGCTGTATCGATATCAACCGGATCATCCTTTAGCGATTACTGAGGGTAAGTGGAAGGGTTACGTTGCTTATCCCAATATCAATCTTACCGAGCAAATGGTGGATGCCTTGGAAGCAACTCGGGCATACGAAGCGAACATTGGGGTGATGGAAATCACCAAGAATATGTCGCGTCAAACCTTGAGCTTAATTGCCTAACGCAAATCGTTCACCTAAGGTGCGTCGCAGATGAGTGCTTCCATTTCTCCTGGACAATATGCCTGGCAGTCAAAGATGACTTTTCCAGGCATGTCGACGTTGCAAACTGCGGCAACGCAAGGAAGTCAAGAGAAGAACTTTGGGACTTACCTGTGGGAAGGCGTCAGCGAAGTCAACAACATGCAGCATGATGCAGATGCTGCGATCCATGAATTGCTGACCGGTGGTGACGTCAACCAAGCAGAAGTTATGACGACTGTTCAGAAATCGGAAATGGCTTTTCGATTGTTAACACAAATTCGCAATAAACTCCTAACTGCGTATGAAGAACTCAACGCGATACGCTTTTAGTTAAGATTCTTGCGAAGTTCGAGTGAAGAATGAAACGGCTGATAGCTCAGCCGACGAGAAGGGATTGAGGACCATGAATTTCCTAAACGATTTTAGCAAACAGATGCGCGACATGTTTATGTCGTTGACGCCTGCAGCACGTCTCGTTGCAGGGATTTTGGTGGTGGCCATTGCGGTTAGTACCGCGTTCTTGTTTCAGGGAACAAGCAGCGCGCCTTCCGATTATCTATTCAATGGCCAGTCGTTTAAAGAGTCTGAAATTCAGGCGATGGAAGTTGCCTTCAGTAAGGCAAGTTTGCGTAACTACGAAGTGGTCGGCAGTCGCATCAAGGTCCCATCCAGCGAGAAAGACCAATACATTAAATCGCTCGATGACAACAATGCACTTCCCCGAACACTCAATAATGGGCGCGAGCGTGTCGATACCAGCAATCCATTTCGTTCCGCTCGTGAGTCGGAATTGATTTACAAAGAGCGAAAGCAAAAAGATGTGGCCGATGCCATTAGTCGCATGTCGGGTATTATCGATGCGACGGTCGAGTATAGTGAGAGCAAGCAGGGATTTGGAAGGCAGTTGATGCAGTCGGCCGTAGTTCTGGTAACACCTCAATCTGGGCATCCACTACAGCCCGAACAAATGCGAGAAATTGCTCGAGTGGTTTCTGGGGCCTTTTCGGGACTTCAAGCTGAGAATGTACGCGTCACGGACCTATCCACAGGGCTGGGGTTTACGCCGGACGAAAACGCCATAGGGGGCGACGAAGCTCCTTATATGAAACAGCGTCGGCTTTTCGAAACCAATTACAAGCAACGAATCCGTAACACGCTTAATTGGTTGGGCGACTTTCCTTTGGAAGTTGAAGTCATTCTGGATGATACGATTTTCAGTGAAACAGAGCAGTTGAAGTATGATCCACAGCCAGTAACCATTGAGACCATCGCGAGTCGTAAAGATTCAGAATCGACCAAAGCCAGCCAAGGAGGAAAGCCAGGAACGGATCCCAATGCATTGGGAAATAAAGGTGGATCGTTAGCTGGCTCGCCCGATCAAGCAAGCAAGGTGAAAGAGACAACCGAAAACGAAAAGCGAATTCCCGGGCAAGAGATTACACGCATGGCCAAGGCTGGTTTGGTGCCGAAGCGAGTTAGTACATCCATTGGTATTGCGGACGGTTTTATCCGCAAGACGCTCGAAACACGCTGGTTGCAAGCGAACCCAGACAAGACACCTGCTGACATGCCCGCTCCGGCCCAAACGGATATGGACACTTTGTTTAAGGAATTAGAAAACAACGTCAATTTGGCAGTGGCCCCAATTCTCCCACCCGTTCCAGCTGGGGATGATCGATTCAAATTGGTATCTGTCTATCGCTATACCGAAGTGCCTGCGGACGTTATTCCTCCTCCGTCAATGACGACCGTAGTTATGGAGTTCTTGCAAGAGTCCTGGCAAACATTGGGTTTGTTCACAATTGTTTTGGCAGCGATGGGAATGGTCTTCTCGATGTCCCGGACCAAGAGCACAGCAGCCGATGATCCATTTAAGGATGGCTTTGGGATCGCTCTCATGGAGAAGATGAAAGAGAATCTGGAAATTACGGACGAAGAGGAAGGGGGCCAGGGTGGGGATGATGGTACTGAAATTGGCCCTGATGGAAAACGTGTCCGCAAAGTTGAAGTCACTGGGGCTGAATTGAAAGAATCCTTGAGCACCATGATTCAAGAGAACCCAGACGCGGCAGTTAACTTGATCCGTACGTGGATTGGGGAAGCCGCTTAAGCTAGGGCGAATCCCTAACAAATCGTTATTTCGATCTCGACGTTTCTTTGCAGAATTGCTAAAGATTCCTTTGAATCATGGAGCGATTCAAATCAGTCGAGTTGCAGAGAGGCGATTTGTGCATGGCATCTGAACGAGAAAACGGAGGAATCCGCCAAGCAGCCATTCTGATGGCAAGCGTGGATTCACAAACTGCTCGTACATTATTGCAGCAGATGCCGCCTGCCATGGCCAAGGCCGTTCGCAGAGCGATGGTCGATTTAGGACGGATTGATGCAGAAGAACAGCGAGCTGTTCTGGCGGCATTCAAATCTCGCGTTCAACCTACCAAGGCTAAGCCAACGCCTCCCACCGCGCAATCTCAATTCGCGGCGCCATCGCAAACTTCATCTCAGTCATCCGCGTTTGCATCCAGTGGTACCAGTCAAACCTTAAGCCCCGATTTCTTCGCAAATCAAGTTCAAGCGAAATATTGGGAGAGTTACACCGCAGACCAAATCATTGAAGTTGTCTCCATCGAACGCCCCACTGTCATTGCGGTAGTATTGACGCAGCTTCAGCCGATTGTTGCGAATCAAGTCTTGGGTAAATTGCCTTCCGAATTGCGCAAAGAAGTCCTCGTTCAGCTTTCGCGATTGCAACAGGTAGAAGCTGAAATCATCGATGAAATCAAAGAGCAGCTGCAACGAAAGTTAGCCTTAACTCGTCCCATGGCTCCCGTGGATCAAGAACTTGGCATGGCACGCCTGAAGTCGATCCTGGAAGCAGGTGACGAGCAAATGAAAGTCGAACTGTGCCAAGCGATGCAGGAAACCAACGAGTTAACCGGGCCGCTGCGATACTGGGTGAAAGAGCAGCTCAATAATCAAGCGAAGGCCCAAGGCCAAGATTCGATCGGTCGAGAAACGATCATGATTGGCGAATCAACTGTGACAACACCAGCGGCTTCGGCAACCACAGATGCTGCGACATCCAATCAGGCACAGCCAAACGCCTCTGCTAAACAGTCGAACATCTCCAGAGGTGAATCTCTCCCTTATTCGAATGCCAAAAACTCTGGCCACTCGAAAGAGCAATTCCTTACGCCTAGCTCGGGTGAAGCATTTGATACAGCCCACAGCTATGTCGACTTTGAAGATTTGAAGTGGATTGGGCTCAATCAATTGGCAATGATTCTGCAGAACTGTGACCCTCGAGCATTATTGGTGGCACTCAGCACGGCAGATGAAGAGCTTTTGAAACGAGTGGCACTACTATTTTCGAAGAAAGATTGGAAACGCCTCAACGAGCGATTGAGAGATTTAGGCCCAGTCGACGATGAAGATAGGTTGGCCGCGCGTATGATCGTGGCAGAATCTGCACAAAGACTGCTCATTGGCGAAGACCTGCAGAATATTTCTAAGCCGACCAGCAACGGTTACGCACGAGCAGCATAAGGGATTGAGCCATGGCGGGAGTCTTAAAAGCAAATCAAGTGAACGTGGCAGCCGGTGGACTGCAGCCGATTGCCTTCAATCTTCATGACGTCGAAGAAGCCGCTAAAACACAGCTAGAAGAAGTTCGCAAGAAGGCTCAGCAACTGATTGAGCAAGCTAAAATCGATTCGGAACGAATTCGAAAGGAAGCTGCCGATCATGCTCGACGTGAAGCATTAGCTGAAATGGAAGCTAAGTTCCAGCAACGCTCGAAGGAACTTGCCGAAAAGCAAACCGCTGAGGCGACACAAGCTCTAAAGAGTGTGCTCAAAGAATTGCAAAGTGCCACAGACCAATGGCTAGGTCAATGGCGCGATGAGACATTGTCTTTGGCATTGGCGATTGCAGAAAAGATAATACGAAGTCGAATCGACAAAGAGTCGGAGATTGTCTTGGGGTGGCTGACTGAAAGTACTTCAGCCTGGAGTGGGGCTCGACGAATCGAAGTACGCTTATCGGCAAAACAGTTCGAAGAGTTAGCGCCACGTGTGGGCGACCTGCTTAAGCCTTTTGCCAATCAGGCAACTTGCGACGTTATCGAAGATCCGAAAGTTGAGCCGGGTGGATGCGTTGTAAAAACCGATTTGGGACTTATGGATTGGCAGGTCTCGTCGCAGTTGAGCAGCCTGGAAGAACAGTTGAGATAAGCAGTTACGCATGGATTGCTGTTACCTAAAAGAAATGAAACCCGAATGAGTACAAAGCCAGCACCTACTTTTTTTCGACCACCGTTGAAAGCGGCTTGGTTCAAAGATGTTTTGCAAGCTGCTGTACCCGCTCGTATTCAAGGACGCGTATGGTCGATACGTGGCGCAACGGTGAGTGCTGCGGGCTTATCCGTGCCAGTGGGTAGCGTTTGCGAAATACGCCGAGGCAATGGTGAGAGTCTTGAGGCTGAGGTAGTCGGCTTCGAGGGAGACCGCACTGTCCTCGCTCCGATGGATACCAGTCATGGAATTCGACCTGGCGATCAAGTCGTCTTAAAGGCTGGGTGCCGCGCGATTCGGATCAGCGAACAATTGCTTGGTAAAGTCATCGACGCCGATGGCAATCCGATGGACAACAGCGGCGAGCTAAAGTCAGCTGCCAAGATTTCGTTGAATGGCGTCCCGCCTGATGCCATGGATCGCCCACCGATCGATACGATTCTCCCTACATCGGTAAAAGCGATGGATGCTTTTCTGACGTTGGGTAAGGGACAACGCGTAGGAATCTTTGCGGGATCCGGTGTCGGTAAGAGTACACTTCTGGGAATGTTAGCTCGCGGTACGCAAGCAGATGTGGTGGTGATCGGATTGATCGGCGAGCGAGGTCGCGAAGTGCGAGAGTTTATAGAACGCGACTTGGGAGAAGAGGGACGGCGACGAGCGATAACCGTGGTAGCCACCAGTGATCAACCCGCGCTACGGCGATTACAAGCAGCTAAAACGGCAACCTCCATTGCGGAATTTTATCGTTCTGAAGGTAAAGACGTTTTATTGTTGATGGATTCGGTAACACGTTTTGCGATGGCTCAACGTGAGATCGGCTTGGCTGCTGGCGAAGTACCTGCAACCCGTGGTTATCCACCGAGTGTGTTCGCTATGCTTCCGCAATTGGTCGAACGCGCCGGAAGAAGCGGCAAGGGAAGTATCACCGGGATCTACACGGTTTTGGTGGATGGTGATGACACGAATGAGCCCATCAGCGATGCGCTGCGAGGTTTGCTCGATGGACATATCCATCTCTCGCGTTCCATTGCCTCGCGCAATCGATATCCGGCGATTGATGTCCTGCCCAGTTTGAGCCGATTGCAGAGCCAGTTGGTTACACCGCAACATGCCCGGGCTGCAGGGGAGTTGCGACAACTTATGGCAGTCTATCGAGATAATGAAGATTTGATTTCGATCGGTGCCTATAAGACGGGCTCCAATCCGTTGGTCGATCGAGCGATTGCAATGCGAGCCAGCATTGAAGCTTTGTTGAGCCAAGACACCAAAACGAAGTTCTCATTCGAAGTGACTCTCGAACAATTGCTCAAACTTGGGTCGAGTGCAGGAGTTACTACAACCGTTCCCACCGCTACTACCGGAACTCCGGCAGTGAATCGAGCCTAAGTCAACGAGCCGAAATGGGAATGAATTGGGTGGTAATCGATTTCTGAGACCTCATTTCACGCCTTACGCCATTTCGGAACCTAAATTTCAATTGGAGCAGTTCGAGCGATGCCGGGATTCAAGTTTCGACTTAAGGCTGTGGCCACATTGCGAGAGCAAACTCGGGATCGTGTTGCCGAGTCGGTGGCCGAAGTGCAAGAAGCCCAGAGAATCGTCGTCGAGCAGATCGCGCAACTGCAGCGAGAAATCGAAGATGCCCTCAGGCAAAGACAGCAAGCCAGCATTGGAATTGTTCGAATCGATCGCTTGCTCATGGTTCAGCGGCACCAACTCATGCTCGAAGCTCAGCGAGAGCAGGCGATGCAACAGTTGCGGTTATTGAACGAGGAATACGAACGCCGTAGGGCTCTATTGGTAGAAGCGGAAAAAGAAGTAAAGGCCATGGAGAAATTGAAAGAGACCCAAAAAGCTCGCTGGGACGAAGAGCAATTAGCAGCAGAGCAAAAACAAATTGACGAATGGGCCTCTACTCAATACATGCGTCAAAAATAAGTAGGTGATCGCTATGAAGATGGTCGGCAAGCTTTTTATGTGGTTCTGCGTCGCAACAGTTCTTGCCCAAGTGGTCATTTTGGGCATGGCTTTTGTGAAAGGGAATTTGAAAAGCGATCATATTGCGCAAACGATCGCGTTGCTCAACGGGATTGATATCACGGGGCAACGCTTGCATAACGTGTGGGCCAAAGCGAAGGAAGTCCCTGTTCCCACGCGCGAAGAAGTGGTAGAAGCCCGCGCTGCTATGGCCAAAGAACTCGATGACCGCGCGATGGCTTTGCAACGTGAAAGAACCCTTCTGGATGAAATGCGCAAACAGTTGGAAATGGAGAAGAAGCTCTTCGATGATCGGCGTATTGCATTCGACACCAAGCTGGATGAGCTGAGCAAAGGTCTACAGAACACTAGTTTGGGGGAGGTGCAACGAACTTTGGAGGCTTTACCCCCCGATCAGTCTAAGGATCAGTTCCTAAGAATGTGGACAAATAACCAAAAGAAAGAAGTTGTATCGATTCTGAAGGGTATGCCGATCGATAAAAGAAAGAAGGTCATGTCGGAGTTTGAGGGTGAGGAAGAACGTCTCATCCTGAACGAAATGTTAGAAATGTTCCTCGATGGCGAGCCGACGGCGTCGCTGATCGAGTCAGGACGTACAGCGACAGATCCATCTAGGCAGGGTACGGCACCCGGGGCACCAGCTTCGTGATCGTTCACGCAGTGCTGTTTCCCTGGCGTGAGTTGTTGTGTTGACGACGACGTAGGGGGAGACAATGAGTACTGCGATCAATTCATCTCAGAGTACAACTGGTCGGCCTAATTCATTACGAAGTATTTTCTCGCGCGACGATCAAGCGTTAGCTGAGAAACAATCCACCACCTTCGATCAACTCCTGGCTGGCTTTGATTGGAAACCAATCGAAGCTCCTGAGGATTCAGAAGATAGTACCGCTACCGAAGAAGTAGTCGAGACAGACTCCGCGTCAAAGCCTGAAGAGACAAAGAAAGAGGAGAAAGAAACCTCGGACTCTTCGGAAAAAGAAGTGGTTGCAACGGATGAAGCGATGCTGCAAACGGACATCGTGGCAACCGTTCAAACGGCTCAAAAAGTAGACACTCCGATCGAGCAAAAGAGCCTCGTTAAAGAGGGTGGCGAAGGAGAAAAAGTTGCGGCAACTGTCGAGTCTAAAGGGATAGAGAACGTTGCCGAACAAGCTGTCGTGGTTCAAGCCGAAGAGAAGCCTGTAGAAGTGACTCAACAGGTGGATGAGACGGCGGTTGAAGAGGTCGCCCTCGTTGACCCGCGCGTTCACGAGCATCGCGAGCGACGTCGCAAAGACGAAGTTGTCAACAAATCGGATACCGGTCCGAAGGTTGCACCTGTTGTAGCTCAATCGCAACAGCAAACCAAAGTTGAAGCCAAAAAAGAGACGAAAGTTGAGCATCAAGAGTCCGTTTTGGGTAAACCAACTCAGAACATGGAAGAAGTGAAAACGAACCGCCGCTCTCGCAAGGAACGCTTGGCAGAAAACGCCGAAAACCCTCAAAGCAATGATGGTCAAAAGGGCATTTCGGATGAACTCTCTGATCGGCAAGTTGGGCAGAAACCAGATGTTTCGGTGAAGCCACCTGAACAGCCACTGGAAGTTCAACAACTACCATCGGCTACCGCGACACCACAAATCGTTGCTGCACCTGCGCCTCAAGCTCCTGTGGCTTCAACGGGCAGCGCTGAATTGCGTGGTGGTGAGCGTGCTCAAGGAATCAATGGCGTTCAAAATAATTCGAACAGCACCCAAAAGTCCGAAGGAAATACCGAGTCGGCAAATCGAACCGATGCGGCTCAGAAGAACGCAAATGCTAAGAAAACCGAAGAAAAATCGGGCGTTGATCAACGTCAGCAAATTCGCTTGATCCAACGCGTTGCTCGCGGCTTCGAGAGAATCGGAGAGCAGGGAGGGAACATTCGGCTCCGTTTGCATCCGCCCGAACTAGGCAGTTTGGCGATGACGGTTCGCGTTGAAGGCAAGACTCTCTCCGCTGAAATTGTGACCGAAACGGTGCAAGCCCGCCAAGCTCTGGTGGATAATCTTCCGCAGCTAAAGCAGCAGCTATCAGAGAGCGGTTTAACGATCGAAAAATTCGACGTACGGGTTATGGATCAACAGTCCCAATTTTCGGGGCAGACGTTTTCTGGTCAATCATCCGGACAAAATAGCAGTCAATCTTCAGGCAGTTGGAATCAATCCTCCAACCGTAGGACAGAGACTTTGAAAACTGCGAGTGGGCGGACTAGCGCCTATGAGGCTGTAGGTCTACCAACCTCCTTATCAACGGGCAGTTTAAGTCGTAGTTTGGATGTTGAAGTTTGATGTAGCCACATGGTGGCAAATGAACTAAAAGACGAGGCTTCTAGGCCTAGCTGTTGAACAATAGTGGAAATCGTAGGGTCGCAGGTGATTTATGTCTCGAATTGGTGAAACCAGCTCATCGACATCCAGTTCTTCGTCCAGCTCTGGAACGAAAGGCAACGACTTTCGCGATGTGGATTTGAATCAGTTCTTGTCGTTGCTAATCACTGAAATGCAGAACCAAGACCCGTTGAACCCAACCAGTAACAGCGAGTTCTTGCAGCAGGTAAGCCAGATTCGCTCGATTGGTGCGACGAATCAATTGACGGAATCTCTAACGGCTCTTACTTCTGGTAGCGGACTTTCAACAGCTAGCAATCTCATCGGAAAAGAGATTGATGCGATCGACACCGAAGGCAAAGAGGTTGTGGGAACAGTGGATAAGGTGACCGTCGAAGTTGACGCGCAGAATCGGGATAATCGTCAAATTCGATTGCACGTTGGAAATCAAAAGGTCGATATGGACAATATCCGTGAGATCCGAGAGCCAGAAGCAGCTTAACGTTTTCCAACGTTAAGATCTCTTCGGCAAACGTCACAATATTGCTTGCAAATCGAATTGCTGATCTTGCGGATAACCAAACGGATCGAATGGAGCAGCCACAACATGTGATGCTCCGCATCTTGGTTTTCTGCTGGAGAATTCGGCGATGGGTTTAGCTTCATCGTTAAGTACCGCGTTGACGGGCATGAACGCTGCGGAAACGCAGATCGACGTGTTGGGTAATAACCTAGCTAACTCGCAGACCGTAGGTTTTAAGGCATCAGAAATCGTCTTTGCGACCCAGTTTTTGCAGACGTTATCTTTGGGTGCGGCTCCTAGCGACGACAATGGTGGTGCTAACCCAAGACAGACGGGTTTGGGTGTTCAGGTTGCCGCTATTACACCCCGCTTCACTCAAGGTACGATCGAAATCAGTTCGACGCCTTCTGACTTGGCTATTCAGGGCGACGGCTTCTTTATGGTTCAGGCGTCGGGTGACGAACGCCTCTATACTCGAACGGGTATCTTCAAGTTAAACAGCGAAAACCAATTGGTGACTCCAACTGGTAACCGTTTGTTGGGCTTCGGCGTTGACGAAAACTTCGACATTCAAACGACCCAGTTAGTACCATTAGAAATCAAGCTTGGTACTGAGGCTGTGGCACAAGCGACTACCGAAGTAACGATGGAAGGTACGCTCACACCACAAGGTGAATTGGCAGATACCGCTGCGGTGCTGCAAAGCGCCGTTCTTGGGAATGGGGCGATTCCGCAACCCGATTCCGATTCGATCGATATCGCTATTGCCGATACACCGAACGTAGGTGGCACTTCCGTTGTCAACTCCGATACAGGTGGTACGCATCCAGAAAATACGACCTACAAATATCGTATTGCCTATGTTGATTCGGCAGGTACCGAAAGCGTAGCGAGCAACGTCATTACTGTGACGACTCCGGCAGGTAACGCGAATGCGGATAACTCGATTACATTAAACAATTTGCCAGCTGCGACGTCACAGTACAGCAACATTCGTATTTATCGCACCGCAGCCAACGGCAATGACTATTTCTTGTTGACGGAACGAGCTGCCGGCGGAAGTTATACGGACAATAACAGTACGCCACTGTCGTCTACTCCACTTGATACGACGTCGCTTAACGGTAATTACAGTTACATGATTACCTACTTTCGAAACGGCGAACCTGAAACGCGACCCTCCCCGCTCATCGGGCCGCAAACGGTGGCGTCGGGCCGAATTAAGTTGTCTGACTTCCCAGCTCCTCCACTTCCAGGCGGCGGTATTCCTCCTTACGATCAAATCCGCATCTACCGAAACCTCTCTAACAATCAAGAGAGTTTCTATTTGGTGGATACGATCGACATTGGCGAAACCTATACGGACAGCAAATCGGATGCTGAGATTAGCAATCTGACCATTACGGGCAACAAAAAGGTGGATTTGGATGGTCCAACTGTTGATAGTAATACGCTGTTAGTGGACATCGTGCGCCGCGATGGGTTCGAGTATAAATCCGCTTTCAAAGAAGGCACTCTGTCGTTCAATGGCCGCAAAGGTGGTCGTCTTCTCGATACTAGAGATCTTGAAATCACCAATACCACGACGGTTCAAGATCTAATGCGGTTTATGGAAGACTCGATGGGATTGCAAAGCCCCGAAGATGATCCGACCAACCCGATCCCCAGTTCGTTGAACAAAATTCCTGGTGAAACAGGGACTCTCGCCGCTGGTGCATATTTGCAAGATGGTAAGCTGCGATTTGTTTCGAATAACGGAATCGATAACGCGCTGAACATCGACTTGTCGGCATTCAAGTTGACGGATGCGTTCGGAGAAATTTCAACGCCGAACTTGGGCTTTGGAAAGTTGCAAGAAGCCAACGGTCAAAGTACGGTTGCCGACTTTATCTCTTATGACTCACTTGGTCTTCCCATTCGTATGCGTGTCACTTCGGTTTTGGAAAGGCGAACCGATACCGAAACTGTCTATCGTTGGTACGCAGACTCGGCTGATAACTCGCCCGCCACAGGTGGCAAGATCAACGTAGGTACCGGTCTGATTCGATTCGATGGTACCGGTAACTTCGTGGCTGCGTCGAACTCGTTGGTAGCCGTCGATCGTTTGAACTTTCCTTCGGCATCGCCGTTGCAATTCAATTTGGACTTTACCTCGATGAACGGTTTGGCCGTGGATAAGCCATCGATGGTGGCCTCACGCCAAAACGGTTCTCCTCCAGGGGTTCTATCGAGTTACCTGATTAGCGAAGATGGTTTGATTCGAGGTGTGTTCTCCAACGGTGTGTCTCGTGACTTAGGCAAGATCCGTTTGGCTCGATTCACCAACCCCGAAGGTTTGGAACAACGCGGTCAGAACTTGTATGCTCAGGGTATTAACACGGGTTTGCCTATTGAAGGTAGTCCAGGCGAAAACGGTATCGGTGGCGTTGTGTCGGGTGCGTTGGAATTGTCCAACACCGACATTGGTTCGGACTTGGTGAACCTTGTGTTAGCCTCCACTCAGTACCGCAGTAACTCGCGTGTTATCTCTGCCACACAACAGTTGTTCGACGAATTGCTCAACATTCGTCGTTAGTCAATTTGCGAAAAGGTTTTGAAAACCTGAGAAGGGAGTAGGTGCCGGGGGGCTGCCTACTCCCTTCGTTCGTTATGATGCTGCGGTTTCTTTCCAATCCAGCAACTTGACACGACAAGTAACAGGCTGGTTGTGACTAGCCTCAGGAGCATGCTCTGCCGCTCTTGAAATCGGGCTCTTAGACTCACTTAATGTCGCCAGCTCAAATTGGATATTCGGAACTGTTACGTTTACTTTGTTCGCTTCCCAAGACGCAACTCCGTGGCTCACACATTGGCGATCAAGTTCCAAATATTCACATACAAACGGATCGCCCTGTCGAGCCAAACCGTCGGCGGTGTCGATCTGCACGAGCTTCCCTTGACAAAGTACTAAGATGCGATCAGCAAATGACAACGCTGCTTCGATATCATGCGTCACATACAACAGAGTGAATTTGTATCGTTGTTGAGCCGCCAGGATATTGTCCTGCACACGCCGGCTCAAGCGTCGATCTAAATGAGTCAATGGTTCGTCCAAAAGCAGCGTTTGTGGACGTCGAATGAGAGCTCGGGCCAACGCAACTCGCTGTTGTTCGCCACCAGACAATTGGTCCGGCATTCGCTGAAGCAGCGAGCTGAGTTCCAGCCAAGAAACGAGCTCGTCAAAAAGTAGCTTCCAATCAGAAGTATTCGTCTTCTTGCTCTTGGCAAAATGAATGTTCTCTTCCACAGTCAGATGGGGATACAGGGAATTATTCTGGAACAGCATTCCCATGTTGCGTTCGTGCGGTGGAACTTGCTGAGCGTCTTGGCCATCGAGCCACAGGGTTCCCGACGTGGGCGACTCTAAACCTGCGATTACCCGCAGAAGTGTCGACTTGCCGCTGCCACTGGGACCGACAATGGCTACTCTTTCGCCGGCGATTACTCGGAACGAGATATCGCTTAACGCTGGCTGTCTTTGAAATTTCTTGGTGAGCGACTTTAACTCGATGGATGTCATCCGATCCTCAATATGCAATGCGAAAGGGAGCATAGACGGTTCTTGTTCGCTGTTAAAGTATACCAGTTAGCCAAACCTTTGCGGTCTGTTCAGAGAAACGGACAATAACGGTTTTTCGCAAGGCATCTATAAAGCCCAGTGGGAACCGTTCATGCGGAATTCAGCGGATGGCGCAGAGATGACGATTAACAGGAATGGAATACCATACCTTGAATGGTGTTTTGTGTTGTCGATTGGATGGAAAGGATTGGGCCATGCGCAAAATGCTGCCACTGTGGACCGTTTCGCTTACGTTGACCGTCGCATTGAGCCTCTGTTCCCATTCGGTCGCTCAGCAGCCGCTTCCCACAAACGGAGCGGATTGGTTGCGGGTCCAGATGGCCAAAGAAGCTGCAGCTCATGGCAAGCAGCCTGCAGGATACGTGGCTGCACCGTCGGGTAATGTCACAGTCGGTTATCAGCAAGATCCCGTGCTTACACAGCCACCTGCCACCAACGTAATTCCACCCGAAACACAAATTCAGATTAGCGGAACTCAACCACCGGGACAAGAAACGACCCCGTCGCTACAACCTAGCGCTCAACCCGCAAGTCCAACGCGAACCATTCCCGAATTGAGAGTTCCAAACACAAGTTTACAAGGTGTCGGTACGGGAGTCCTTCCCGACGATGTGCTGAAAGAATATCAACTCAAACAAATGGCCCTACCCGTTGGCGTCAATCGCGATGGTGATTGGCTCGATATGTGTGCTTGCTGGCAAGCGTCAGGTATCTGCCACATGCCATTGTACTTTGAAGAGCCCATGTTGGAGCGTCATGGTCAACAACGTTATCCATGTCTGCAGCCTATGATCTCCGGCGTGCGTTTCATCGGCAATATCGCCATGTTGCCTTACTACATGCAGCTGGATCGCCCTTGGGAAGAGCAATCCGTATTGGGTTCATATCGCCCTGGTACTGCCGCACCTGCGCTCTATCATCGTCCTCCCTACCGAGCTGATGCGGTCACCGCAGAAGGCTTGGCAACCGCCGCGATTTTCATCGCAGTTCCGTAAGATGCTGCGGTCCAAGCCGTGGTCACCATGCGGGGAGCGACGGGCAAGATTTGACAAGAGATGGCACCGTTCGCGGACGTAGCCTTCGCATACGCTACTGCTACGGGGTAAACGATCCAAGCGATAGTATCCATGTGGGAGAGACGGACGCGATGTGACCGTTAGGGCGATGACGAGACAACTCGACGGTGTGTTGCGCAAGTCAGACGAATCGCTTAACGAATGTCAGCAAGATAGTTGAGTTTCTTCTGTGTGGGATCGTGCAGTAAAAGGACTTGCTGCACCGTTCATGACAACAATCGAAAGTGTGATACTCTTCTTATTGAGGTCCGCACCAACAAACTTCATGGCAAAGCTTCCTTTTGTGGAGAACTCGAAATCAATTGAACAGGATTTCAAGGATCTACCACGCGTTTAAGGACTCACCAAGTTGGTGCGGCCTCTTTGGTTAGCTTGTCATATCTTCACCCTACGTCACCCTACTTCTGTTTTTGGCGTTGTTGCAGGGCCTTCTTTACGGATTCGAATTGATTCTTGAGCGACTTGGGTGGAGCGACTCGTGGACCAGAGTCTTGTAGGTCGCGGACTTGATCTTCATTGCCGGCCACAGCTCCCGCTTTCGATTTAGGAGGACGAAGCCCAAGACTACGTAACTCTTGTTCGGCAAGCTCTCGATTGCCGTTGTTCTTGTCAATCGTATCCATCGTCTTCTTCCAACGTTCCAAGAAACGATTGAGATCTTCTTTGGTCCAATTCATTTCTTTCAACAACTCTGGGTCGGGTTGGTCCTTCTGACGCTCTAAGTAGTCGAGCGTTAAATTGGTTGCCTCTTTGGCGTAATCTAAGTTCGCCGCTTGGGCTCCATCATTGGCATTGATGCCTTCCGAGTTATCGCCCGGAACAGAGCCATTGCGCGGTCCATCTGCCATACCGGGATTGGCGTTGCCACTCGATTGGCTACCTGGATTCTGTCCAGGTTGACCCGCTTTGGATGGGTTCCCTTCGTTGCCCGGTTGTCCCGCTTTGTTACCATTGCCCTGTTGGTCTCCCGCTTGCGGTTGGCCGTTTGGAGTTTGTTGGCCATTCCCATTCTTCGGTTGTGAACCATTCGTCTCCTAACCCCGCGAATCGATTGATGTCGACTGCGGTGTCATTGGCGAGATCCAATTCCTCGAAGTCCTCCGTAGCAGCGCCGACATTCCGACGAGTTCG
>JAFLCP010000064.1 GCA_017303505.1 Planctomycetota bacterium
GTTCTAACGTTCATAACACTGGTTTCTTTCCATGGCATCACAAAGTCTCCTAAGACTCTGTGTTTACCCTAAAGTGTTACCTATGTCCTGAACCTGTGGCGCCACCTATGTCCTGAACCTGTACCAAGCAGGCTGGATGATCGGCTCAAACGCTGTAACACATCCAACGCGCCTAGCCTTCGGCGTACGGGTTAAACGAGACGGAACTCTAGGTGCGTGGGACTCGCCATCTTGGACAAACCCACACGCCGTTTGACGTCCGCAATGGCACCGCGCACAGGATGGGCTCAAACGCCACAACACATCCAATGCACCTAGCCTACGGCGTACGGGTTAAACGATCCGCGACAGCGGGTGACTGCGGTACACCAAGTGCAGCGTTCAAAAAATGTGTAGGATATAGATAGTGATCCGGACATTGGGTTGGTTTCCCCTCAGCAGAAACCAACGAGCAGACAGTTTTTTTTGGGCATGATGCTTTCACATGACTTCGATCGATAGTTTTTCCGCGAGACAATTTCGCGATCTGTTTCGCAGCACGTTGCTGAACAATGTACTTCCATTTTGGCTTCAGCATGGTTTTGATCGCGAGCATGGAGGTATTATCACCTCTCTCGATCAAGACGGGAAGGTTCTAGACACGGATAAGTCCATTTGGTTTCAAGGGCGGACCGCTTGGATGTATGCCACTGCCGCCAAAACCTATGGGCCCCATGAAGGTTGGCTCAACTTTGCTCACTCGTGTTTAGATTTTATCGAACGGCATGCAACGGGTCCTGATGGGAAACTTTACTTCACGGTGACTCGCGACGGCAAGCCATTGCGGATGCGACGATACGTGTACAGCGAAGCTTTCGCGGCGCAAGGCAATGCGGCGATGTACCGTGTGACGCAAGAAAAGGTTTTCCTGGATCGCGTGCTGAAGTACTTGGGGCAGTATTTGAGATACTCGTTTACGCCAGGTCTGATTCCACCCAAAGTAGATGCTAATACACGCCCCATGGTTGGATTAGGCCCCTACATGTTTGCGTTGCATATATGCAGCAACACCTTGGAAATCGCAGGCGATGTCGAAGTTGCCGGTAAACGCTGTTCCGAATGGATCGAGTGGAGCATTCATTCGATTAAGCATTTCTTTTATAAGCCTGACCTCGATGTGCTGCTCGAAACGGTGGGCGAAAGTGGAGAGATCTTAGATCACTTTGATGGTCGAACATTGAATCCAGGTCATGCTATTGAATGTGCTTGGTTTATGATGCATGAAGGCATGAGGATTTCCCGGGCGGAATGGATCGAGTTGGGCTGCAAGATCTTGGATGCGATGTGGAAGCGAGGTTGGGATCAAGAGCACGGGGGCATCTACTACTTTCGTGATTTGAACTCAGGGCCGGTGCAGGAATACTGGCACGACATGAAGTTCTGGTGGCCACAATGCGAAGCGTTGATCGCTAATCTGTTGGCATATCGACTCACCTCGCATAGCCGTTATCTGAAGCAATTTCAGCAATTAGCCGTTTGGAGCTTTGAGCATTTCGCCGATCCCCAACATGGTGAGTGGTACGGTTATTTGCATCGCGACGGCACACCGTCGGTGCGTTTGAAAGGGAATATGTGGAAAGGTCCCTATCATCTGCCACGCATGCTTTGGTACTGTGAACAGTTACTGTCCAAAATGTTGGCCGAGACAATCTAGCCAACACAGCCATACATTTGCGAGGTGTCCTCGTTTAACCCGTACGCCGCAGGCTAGGTGCGATGGACTCGTTCGACCGTTTGAGCCTAACATGCAGCCAGCATTCTCTTCTGCTCTCCTTACTCCTCACTACCCTCTTCTCTCGCGCAGCGCAGGCTAGGTGCGTGGGACACGCCATCTTGCAGAAGCCGACACGCCGTTTGACCACCCATGGCACCGCGCACAGGATGGGCTCAAACGCTGTAGCACATCCAACGCGCCTAGCCTTGGCGCTCGTTTAACCCGTATGCCGTAGGCTAGGCGCGTTGGACTCGTAGCAGCGTTTGAGCCCAACATGCAGCCAGCATTCTCTTTTGCTCTCCCTACTCCTCACTAACCTCTACTCTCTCGCGCAGCGCAGGCTAGGTGCGTGGGACACGCCATCTTGCAGAAGCCGACACGCCGTTTGACCTCCGTAATGGAACCGCCCACAGGATGGGCTCAAACGCTGTAGCATATCCAACGCGCCTAGCCTGCGGCATACGGGTTAAACGAGACCGCGACGCGGCCAGCGTCACATGATACGTCAAACGTTATTTCGAGCACGTTAGGATGGCGAGTCCAACGCACCTAGCCTGCGGCATACGGGTTAAACGAGACCGCTGCGCGGCCAGCGTCACATGAGGCGTCAAACGCTATTTCGAACACGTTTGGATGGCGAGTCCAACGCGCCTAGCCTGCGGCGTACGGGGTAAACGAGACCAACGTGACCAAACGAAAACCGGGAGGTGCAGCTCAGTAGCTGAACCTCCCGGCGAGAGGAATCTTGTGCCTTGCCGTGGCTTCTTGCGTGACTAACTCTGGCGGAGGTTTAGTAACGGAAGATCAAGTCAACGGTCAAGCGGTCTTCCAACAGACCTTTGCGTTCGGTCAATGGGAATTCGTAAGCAATGCCCAACTCAGTGTTGCGGCGTGGCTTCAACTTAGCACCCACAGCTTGTGTGACCAAGTCGTTGCCAGTTACACCAGCAGAACCTAGGTTGAACAAGTCACCACCTTCAACTGGACCGAAAGCTGTACCACTGCTCATGTAGTGATACCAGTTCACTTCGGTGAACGCATAGATTGGGCGGTCGCCGATTTGACGGTCCCAATGGTTCGACCAATAGGCAACTTGGTTTTCAGCATTGTCATCGTTTGGAACGCGGATACCGGTTGCACTGATCCAGTGAGCTTTCTGACCGAGGCGTGTACCACCGGTTACGAAGAAGTTCCATTCGCCGCTACCATTGCCTTGCAACGAACGATTCGAGCCCATTGGGATTTCATAAGTGAAACCTGTGGACAACAAACGGCCATTGTTCGTGTCACGGTACAAGTTGTATTTCAAACCTGCGTTGATGTCCGCATAGCCGCTATCCAAAATTGGGCTTTGGGTATCAATGAAGCCGTCTTTGGTTGCAATCAAACTCAAACGTTCGGTCAACGCCAAGCGGAATTGCATCGCTTACACGTTCACCGAGTTGCCAAGCAAAGAGTCTGGCAAGTTATGGTGAATGAAGATGAAGCGAGCTTCGGTCAAGTTACGTGGATCTTCGAAAAATACTGGGTTGGTCATCGGGCTGATGAAGTCATCGAAGCAATGATCGCTTCGCTTGACAATGCCGTAGCCCAACAAACCAGTGTCACAGCCCATCGCGTCACAAGCTGAATCGCATCCAGCATCGCAACCACCGAACAGACCACTTAGCAAACCACCGCTTCCACAGCCACAACTATCGCAACTGCCATCATCGCAGTTGTTCAAGTCGCAGTTCACTCCCGTGTCGTGGCAACCTGCTTGCACAACAGCGGAATCAAAATCAGTCGTGTCGACTGCAGCACTGGTTCGGGCGGCACGGGCCGGTGAACCAGCTTCAACAGTGGTGGCTGCGAGAGGGAGCGCTACAGCTCCCAACATGCAGCTTACCAATGTCTTTACAAATCTTGTTTTCAATGTCATCCCCATACACCTTTCTCAGGCGCTCCCTCTAGGCCTAAAACTCCATTTCGATCGCATGTGCTATTTTGGCTCACACGATTGCCAGATCCCGAATTACGGTGTCGCAGCGCCTAAGGTGATCGACGAACCAACAGAACTTCTTGAGAATCGTTCACTAACAATTAGGGTGGTGAAAGCGCTTTTTGGATAAGAATGTAAAGGTTTAACGGCTGCGAAAGAGGGATAGTTGAATGCCCGTTTTGCCTTGTTTTTACTGCGTTTTTTCGCACACTTTGCACACCTCTGCCCCTGTGCCTGATCCGCACACGGCAAACCACCGCACGCATCCCTGTACACTACTTTTACGCTGCTAAATCGGCAGCTCTACACACTCGTAAGGGATGCCTGGAACGCTTAAGACCTCTGTGCCCGAAGCTCAAAAGAACGGGTTCTACAGCCCTTTTGCTGTTCGCGCATCCCCAAAAGAGTGTCGCTTACAGCGTCAACTCCGCTGCGAGCCATGTAGCGAGATTGGGTGGCTCCGCACTAGCGTCTCAAGAGTCGCATGCTATTGAAAATAACTAGCAACGACGCACCCAGATCGGCTGCAATGGCGCCCCATAAGGTTGCCGTTCCCATAAGGGCCAACAGGGCAAAGAAAACTTTTATTCCAACCGCGAGCCCAATATTCTGTCGAATGATCGACAGCATACGACGGGATAGATCGACCAGCCACACGAGGCTATGCAGGTCGTTGTTAATCAACGCCACATCCGCCGTTTCTAAAGCGACGTCGGTTCCTGCTCCCATCGCGATGCCAAGATCAGCAGCTGCTAAAGCCGGCGCATCGTTGATGCCATCGCCCACCATGGCCACGCAGTTATTGGGCCCCGACATCGACTTCAAGAAATCCACCTTCCCCTGCGGCAACATGCCACCTTGGTATTCGGTGATACCCAACTCCCGGGCGATGTTGGCCACCGCTTCTTGATGATCACCACTGAGCAAAACCACCGAACGCATACCACGCTGCTGCAGTTCGGTGACAACATTCTTGGCTTCCGAGCGAACACGGTCCCGGAGCGCCATAGCACCGCACAAATGACGGTCACTGCTCAGCACGACAATCGAATAGCCTTGTTTCCGCCAGCGTTCGATGATCTCAACGGCAGACGTCGGCAGGGTATGGAAATTCAAATGATAGTCCAAGGAGCCGATGCGATACGTTTTACCATTCCATTCACCAGACGCTCCAGAACCAGGTACCGCGACGAAATTTTGCAAGTCTGGAATTGTTATCCCATGCTCTTTGGCGTAGGCGGAAATTGATTTGGCTAGCGGGTGTTCGCTTCGCGCAGAGACCGCACCGAATCGCATCAATAACTCGTTCGTCCCATGCTCGCTAAAGTCGGCTACCTCCACAACCTCGGGTGCGCCCCAAGTAAGTGTCCCCGTCTTGTCAAAAGCGATCGAATTCACTCTTCCAACGCGTTCCAGTGCTTGCCCACCTTTCACCAAGATGCCATATCGCGCCGCCGAAGATAATGCCGATACAACGCTCACAGGCGTCGAAATGACTAGAGCGCAAGGACAAGCAATTACCAACAATGCCAGCCCATTATAGACGGCATCTGAAACGCCCTCACCCCAAGCCAACCACCGAATGATTACCGTGAATAGAGCCAAGACCAACACGGCAGGCGTGTAATAGCGGGCGAATTGTTCCACCCAGGTTTCATACTCACCCTTCTTCGCCTGATGCTCACTTACCAAGCGAATAATGCGGGAAAGTTGTGTATCGTCAGCAGTCCGAGTTGACGCGATAGTCAATGTCGATGGTCCATTGATGGTACCGGCGTAAACGCCATCTCCAATGTTCTTGAAAACGGGAAAGCTCTCGCCTGTAACTAATGATTCATTGATTTCACCTCGGCCAGATACAACTTCGCCATCTAGGTTAATTCGTTCGCCAGGACGGACAATGAAACGTGTTCCAATCGGCAGTTGTTCCGCAGCGACTTCCATTTCTTTTCCACTGGAATCAATGGTCCTTACCTTGGCGACGTCATCTCTGAGTAAATTATCAATGGCACGTCTCGCCCGATAAACACTCCACGCTTCGAGTTGAAGCGAGAGTGCGTAGAGAAAGGCAACAGTCGCTGCCTCGGTCCACTGATTTAATGCGATCGCTCCCAGAATTGCAATGAACATCAAAGCGTTCATATCCAAACGCAAATTGCGAATCGAATACCAAACCTTGGTTACCACGGTGGCAGAACTGAAAAGAATCGTAAGACTCAACAGCCCGCGCGTTAGCCCATGGATCGTAGCAGCTTCCGACCATAACACTTCCACCTTGCCGCTCAGCCATACTTCCGCGATAAACGATCCCACAAAGAAAATGGCCGAGGTCGCTACGGCAAAAATTTTCCACTGGCTTAAGAGCGTTGAAGTGCTGGGCTTTGCGTTGTTGATCACTCGAGCTGTCATGCCCGTTTGAGCCACTCGTGAAATGATCTGCTCATCGCTGATTGACTGCGCCGTTGGGAGAATGATCAACTCGCCGCGGATCACATTAAAAGCTAAATGCTGATCGCCTCCAACCAACGGGCCAAGCGCATCCTTGAGGACTCGCACCTCTTCAACACAATCTAATCCCACTACCTCAAAACGTCTTCCCAATTGTCCTGATGTTGAATGAACCTCGGCTTGATGAGTCAAAGAGGAATGACCAGCATGGTGCACTTCGGTCTCATGAGCGCAGCCATGACCACACTTCGAATGCTGTGGTGCGTCGGGATGGGAATGCGCGTGGTGGTTCATGATTGCCAGGGAAAATTCAATGGGATTCGAGCTTGTGTTTATCGTAGAGCTTCACGAATACTCCATTATAGGCGCGCCTTTGCTGAGGGTGGGCATTACTAACCGCCGAACCCCCAGCAATTCAGACTTTTGCCTCTTCTCTGCCAGGGACTTTCTATTTCGTATTGAAGATGGGTAGAATTGGCAGCCTCACCGCAGAACTCCTCTCCCCTTTCCTGTTCCACAAGGATCATTAGGCAATGTACTCCCCTACCCGATCTTGGTACGTTCTGGGCCTTGTTTCGATTTGCTTGATGTATTCTTCCTACTTATCCGCGCAAGAGAACCTCAGGTTTTCACCAATACTTCCTGGCACCGAACGCTTAAGGCTCGAAGGGGACATTGCTTCGGAACTGGTGGCAGGCGCGGATCGCTTCTTGCTTCGAAAAATTGCAGAGACAGCCCAAGCTCGCCAAGCGTTTTGGAAGTCGTTACCTAACGATCCCACCGGACGCGCCGCTGAGATCAATAAATTGCGCATGGAACTCAAACAGTTGCTCGGTGTCCGCGATACGCTGGCGACAGACACAACGCCCTACATGTTGGAGTCAGTCGATCGATCTTCTAAAGTTGCTGACGGAAAAGGCTTTGAAGCACATCGGGTACAGTGGCGAACGTTTGGTGATTGCTATGGTCGCGGCCTGTTGCTGCTCCCCGTAAATGATCATGGCCAGCCTCGCAAACCATTAGCCCAAGTCATCGCTGTTCCCGATTGTGAAGTGACACCCGAACAACTCGCTGGCCTCCAGGCAGGTGTAAAACCCAACTCACAATATGCCCGCTTATTAGCAGAGAACGGCTTCCTTGTCGTGGTTCCCCATTTGGTTAACCGCAGCGAGCGAATGCCAAAGCTCTCCAATCGAGAATGGCTCTATCGCAGTGCCTTTGAATTAGGTCGAGGGATGATGGCGTATGAAATTCAAGAACTGCAAGCCCTTGTGCAATGGATGACTCCCCACAAAGACTCGAACGGTTCAATCGGCATGGTAGGCTGGGGAGAAGGAGGTTTGCTTGCACTCTATACGTCAGCCCTCGATACCAATATCGATGCAACGGTTGTGAGCGGTTACTTTGAATCGCGAGATCAACTGTGGCAAGAACCACTAGATCGAAACGCCTTCGGCTTGTTCGAACATTTCGGTGATGCAGAATTGCTGTCCCTTATTGCCCCTCGACGCATTATTATCGAAGCGGCTGCCGCACCCGAATTTGAATTTGCAGGTGGTAAAGGTGCCCCATATCGCCTAACGACGCCCGCTATCGAAAGCGTACGCAACGAGTTCCAACGCGGACTGGCGCTACTTTCGGTAGGCACGACGACTCAATCCGCCAGCCTTCAAATATGCGGCAACGGAACAGGCGAATATGCTTCTCTCGAAACGTTGCAAAGTCTGGCGGAAGCACTTTCTCCCACCACTAAGATTCAGCTTTCAGATCACACGCCGAAAGTTGACTCCAACTATGAAAAAGATCTCAACGATCTCTCCAACCAAGATATGCAGCGTAAGATCTCCGAACTCAATATGCATTCCCAGAACTTGCTGCGAGAAAGTCATTATGTACGGCAAACGAATACCGTCAGTAAGCTCGATTATAGTTCTATGGAGATGTATGAAAAATCCTCCGCTCAATTGCGCAATCATTTCTACCAGAACGTCATCGGCCGCTTTGATGACGAGGTTTTGCCGTTTCGACCGCAGACGCGTTTGTACCAAGAGACGGACAAATGGGTTTGTTACGAAGTTGTCTTGGATCTGTATCCTGATGTCTTTGCGTATGGACTCTTATTGCTGCCGAAGGATTTGAAGCCAGGTGAAAAGAGGCCAGTCGTTGTTTGCCAACATGGTTTAGAGGGGCGGCCACAAGATACGATCGGAGAAAAAGGTTATGAAGCGTACAAAGCCTTTTCTGCCAAACTTGCGGAACGAGGCTTCATCACGTTTGCACCGCAAAACCTTTACATTTTCACCGATCGCTTCCGCTCGCTACAACGTAAAGCCAACCCAATAAAGAAAACACTATTCTCAATCATCACGCCACAGCACCAGCAAATTGTCGATTGGTTACAAACATTAGAGTTTGTCGACGGCGAGCGTATCGGGTTTTATGGCTTATCGTACGGTGGCAAGACCGCGATGCGAGTTCCCGCTTTGGTGACCGACTATAAATTGTCAATTTGTTCGGCTGATTTCAATGAATGGGTAGATAAAAACGCCTCCACGTTGAATCCTCGTTCGTATACGTTCTTTGGTGAATACGAAATTTTCGAGTTCGACTTAGGGAGTACGTTCAACTATGCCGAAATGGCCTCATTGATTGCGCCTCGCCCTTTTATGGTTGAGCGAGGTCATAACGATGGAGTCGCCGATGATTGGACGGTAGCGTATGAATACGCAAAGATTCGGCACTTGTATGCTTTCAAGTTGAAGATACCGGAGCGCACCACGATCGAATGGTTTGATGGCCCTCACACGATCCATGGGAAAGGTACCTTTGAGTTCTTGCATCGCAACTTGATGTGGCCTGTCAGGACTCCTATCGAACCGCTGAAATAACAGCTCTCGCTCATTGTCGCAATGTTGTTTCGATCGTCGGTCCATTGCTCGAATTCTGAGCAGTAACGCCTGAACCGTGCGCGAAAATCAACGTACTGAAACAGATTGCTGGAACGGCTCTCCCTGTTCGCGAAAAAAGTAACAGAGAGCGTTTTGGGCAAAAAACCAGCCTTCTGGGCGATAAAACCACCAGTCGAAAGCCGATTTTTCGGGCTTTGGCGCGGTTTTTGCTCCCCGAAAGGCGTTTTTTGCGTCAATGGTATTTGATTCGAAATCGCCGTTCAGACATGATGCATGGTGATGATGGCATGGGTCTATGCCATAAAGAGGGAACTTGATGTTGTTCTCCAGCGTCTACCGACAGTACCGGACCAGAAAACGATACGGGCAAAACAGCCCTGCGAGACGTTTGAGCAGCATCCACCGATTTGGGAGCGTTACATGCGACATGAGTCAATTTTGGGCCGCTTAATTTTGACGGCGGCAATCGGCCTGGGGATATGGGCAAACGGAGTCGTTAATGTTGCATCAGCTCAGGTTGAAGTTGGAAACGGACTGCAAACAACAGGTTCAGCCACCATCGAAGTTGTGCCTACCAAGATTCGTCTCACGGTGACAATGCAAGCCGAAGCCGACGAAGCCAAGAAAGCGATAAAGCTTCTTCAAACGCACAAAGAGAAAGTTCGTGAATCACTGGCGGAACTTAAGGCCGACGAAAAGTCGATCCACTTTACGAATACTAAGCTCGAACAAAACGACGGTTTCCCACCCAATTACCCATCGGCGTCGATTCGGGCCCGGATCTTACAACAAGCCAACAATCGTGGTGTTGATCCAGAAGATCTTCCCATCATCTATGTTGCTAAAGCGGAACTGCAAGCCGATTGGGTTCTGCCAACAACCGATCCAGATGCTATTGCCCTGCTCGTCTCGGCTCTTCGCGAACAAGTCAAGGAAAAGGATCTCGTCGGCAAAAACATTGAGTCGGACATCGCGGATGAGCTTCGAGATAAAGTGGAATCATTACAACAAATGGCGATGCAGCAAGGTTATTACGTGGATAGCAGCGCTTCGGGGGGCGGAATGAACGTTGTACTAGTTGGCGACGTTTCCACGGAACAACGTAAAGCAGCGATCAAACAAGCGTATGACGAAGCGATTGCCAAGGCGCAAGATATCGCTGCTGCAACTGGTAAAACGTTCGCCAAGGTTATCTCCATTCGTGAAACCGAATCGACATCCGCCATGCCAATCCAACAAGTTCAAAACATGTATGGTCAAATGGTTCAAACAAGTTCTTCTTCTCGCCCCTTAGATCGCAATGCGGTTGTGGGTACGGACCTCGAATCTCTCCGCAAAGTGATCACCGTTACTGTGGTTCACTCACTGGAATAAATTGAAGTCATACTGAGCTCTATAAAAGTCATCCATCAGCATTTCATTAGCACCTTGAGGAATATTGTTCATGTCGCAAGCAACTACCGGCGCCCCGCAACATTTGACGGATGATGATGTTCAGGCGATCGACCGTCTCCGAGATGCCTATGGACGATTGAAGTTAGAACTGAGCAAAGTGATCATCGGCCAGCACGACGTTATCGAGCAATTGGTCATCTGTCTGTTTGCTAAACGCCATGCGTTGCTGATGGGTGTGCCCGGTTTGGCTAAGACCTTGTTGGTGAGCAAACTGGCAGAAACACTCTCCTTAAAGTTCTCGCGTATCCAATTCACGCCGGACCTTATGCCGATGGACATCACCGGCACCGACATTTTGCAAGAGAACTCCGAAGGTCGCCGCGAGTTTCAGTTCGTTCAGGGACCCGTTTTTGCGAATATCGTTCTAGCGGACGAAATCAACCGTGCTCCGCCTAAAACACAGGCAGCGATGCTGGAAGCGATGCAGGAACAACGCGTTACCATTCTTGGCAAGACCTTTACGTTGCCACCTCCTTTTATGGTTTTGGCAACACAAAACCCCGTTGAGCAAGAAGGTACTTATCCGTTGCCCGAAGCCCAGCTTGACCGTTTTATGTCCTTGATCGAGCTCGATTATCCGAGCGAAGCGGAAGAAATCGAAATTGCTCGTAGCACGACAGGCGGTGAGCTCCCAGAACTCGCACACTTGATGAATGCACAAGATATCATCGGCCATCAAAACTTGGTACGTCGAATCCCTGTACCAGAGCACATCTATACCTACGCAGCCCGCTTGGTCCGCAAGACCCGTCCTAGCGACAAGACTTCACCAGCTTGGTTGAAGCCGTTGGTTGCCTGGGGGGCTGGACCTCGCGCCATTCAGAACTTGATTCTCGGGGCTAAATCACGAGCCGCTCTGATGGGGAGTTATATGGTGCGTTTGGAAGATATTCAGCATGTGGCTGTTCCCGTTTTGACGCACCGAATCATTACGACCTTTGCCGCCCAAGCGGAACAGATCTCTGCCCGCGAAATTGTGAATCGACTCATCAAAGAAACAACGGATGATAGCGCAAAATAGTGGCCCAGTTCGTTGATTCGAGTCGTGAATTCAATTGAGATTGTTGCATGTTGACTGATCGAAAAACACGTTCGTTCATCGATCCGGCGGTGTTGGGTCGCTTAGCGCGGTTGCCATTATCGGCGCGTCGTCCGATGTTGGGGCAAGTCTCCGGACGACACGTTAGCCCGCATCGTGGCGCCAGCGTCGAGTTCGCCGAGTATCGTAAGTACGTTCCCGGTGATGACCTTCGCAGGCTGGATTGGCGCACCTACGGACGAACGGACCGTTATTACGTTAAAGAGTTCGAAGCTGATACGAACCTGAGGCTCTGTCTGGTCGTCGACACCTCTGGCTCTATGAACTTCGGCAGTGTGGGCATAACCAAATTGGAATATGCCAACCACTTGGCCGCGTCACTTGCCTATTTGGCGGTGCAACAAGGGGATGCTGTTGGACTCACCTGCGTCGCCGATAAAATTGTTCAGAGCATTCCACCGAAACGAAACCCAGCTCATCTCAAGCTACTATTCGATACACTCGAACTAGCCAAACCGAGCGGTGAAACGAAGCTGGATGTGATCTTGCACGAAATTGCCGAGACCGTTCGCCAGCGTGCATTGGTTATCATTCTCTCTGACTTGTTTCTTGAACCTGCTGTACTTCGCAATTGTTTTGAGCACTTGCGATTTCGCCATCACGATGTGGTTGCTTTTCATTTACTTGATCCGGAAGAGCTTTCTTTTCCGTTTCAACGCCCCACAAGGTTTATCGACCTAGAGGGTGGGCCTGCCATTTTCGCTGAACCGAGTGAAATCGCGGACCGTTATCACAAAGCGTTAAAGTCCTACTTGGCTGAATTGAAAGATGTTGTTTTAGCCACAGCGGTGGACTATCAACGCATCGATACTTCCGAAACATACGAAAGTGTTTTGACTCGCTTTCTGATTGATCGAAGTCGGGGGCGCGGTCGACGATGAGTTTTCTTCAACCCTGGCTACTTTTAGCTCTCCCTCTATTCTTGATTCCGCTGATCATTCATTTGGTCAATCAATGGCGTTATCAAACGAAACAGTGGGGCGCGATGATGTTTCTGTTGGCCGCCAACAGAATGTCTCGCGGTTATGCCAAACTTCGGCAATGGCTCATTCTGGCCATGCGCATGCTCGCCATTGCTGGACTCATTTTGGCAATTGCTCGACCACTCGCTAGTGGTTGGCTTGGCCTTACCAGCGGAGCGAGATCGGACATGACCATGGTCCTGTTTGATCGTTCGCCAAGCATGTTACAACAAGGCCCCGTGGGTGGGCTCTCGAAATTAGAATCGGGTTCTCGCCAATTACAGGATGCGTTGAGCACGCTCAATTCCAATCGTTGGGTGCTTATCGACAACGTTGCCAAACTTCCGCAAGAGTTCGAGAAGGTAGACCAGCTTTTCGAAACCACCCGTACTGCCGCAACCAGCGCCTCGAGCGATGTGCCCGGCATGCTCACTCAAGCGATTGAATACCTCAAACTCAATAAGCCTGGAGCGACCGACATCTGGATCTGCTCGGACTTGCAAGAAAGCGATTGGAATGAGAAGGATCAACAATGGGAAGCCATTCGCGATACCATCAAAGAGTTTCCGCAACCGATCCGAATTTACCTCGTAGCTTTTCCGCAATCCCCTGCCAACAACCGCACCATCCGCGCGACCGATGCGCACCTTGAAGGGGACGAGCGGAATCGTGAGCTCGTTATTTCGTTTGAAATACGCCGCGATGAAACGTCCAACACCGCCGAGAAAGTGCCGGTTGATATCGAAATCGAAGGAGTCACTACGCAGTTGGAAGTGGATATTTCGGGACAAGCCACCGAACTAAAGGACCATCGAATCGCGTTGCAAAACGGTCAAAAGCGTGGCTGGGGCAAGGTCTCCATTCCTGCAGACTCGAATTTAGCTGACAATCAATTCTTCTTTGTTTTTGACGAACCTCCTGCACGACGCACTGTGGTTGTTCGCCAATCGGAGAAATCGACAGCGCCTCTTTCTCTGGCTGCCAGCATTAGCCCTGATCCTCGACAAAGTGTATCCGTTCAAACCGTTTCACTGGATGAGCTCTCCCAAGTTGAATGGGAAAACGCAGGCTTGTTGTTGTGGCAAGGTCCATTACCATCGGGTTCCGTCGCGGAAGAGGTGTCCGCGTTTATAAAGCGTGGTGGACAAGTCATTTTCTTCCCGCCTGATGTCGACGGCACTGATCTTGGCGTTCCCAGCTGG
Source organism: Planctomycetota bacterium (assembly GCA_017303505.1). Lineage (GTDB taxonomy): Bacteria > Planctomycetota > Planctomycetia > Pirellulales > Pirellulaceae > JAFLCP01. Next base: position 13,810 of record JAFLCP010000064.1, read on the forward strand.
GGTGAAAAATCTGCTGAGTTCCAAGGTGGCAAATGGATGCAATGGATGACTCCTGATAAGGCTCCCACCATTGATCAATGGCGCGGTGATGATGACCTGCTCGCCGCAACACGTTCGGGAACTTCTTTGCCTGTAGGACAACTGCAAACCAAAGGTTACGCAAGCTGGAAGGGTGAGGGAGTGAATTTGGCTACCCTGTCAACAGGCGAACCTTGGTTGGTCCATGTTCCCACAGATGAAGGTGGTGTTTACTTCTGTGCTTCCTCACTTTCGCCCGAAACCTCAAACGTCGCCCGCAATGGTGTTGTCATTTATGCGATGATCCAACGTGCCCTCGATGCCGGTATGGGCTCGCTCGGCAACACACGCTCCGTGGTGGCAGGCGAATCGGCGCTGGCCTTTAACGATTCGAATTGGCAAAGACTCGCCGGAGACGAAAGCACCCTATCGACTGAGTTCGCGTATCACAGTGGGGTTTATCAAATCAATGAACGACTTGTAGCCATCAATCGTTCCGCAGCTGAAGATCGACCTACCACTCTGGTAAACGAAAAAGTCGATGAGCTGTTCGATGGATTAGATTTTTCAAGAGTAGACACTCAAGCCGACGCCGCTTCTTCGATTGTTCAAGAAGTTTGGCGTCTCTTTTTGGTTGCGATGATTATTGCCATGATTGTTGAAGCAGCTCTCTGTGTTCCGAAGTTGGCTAGACCACAAGGAGCCGCAACATGAGTGAATCAACATTGCTGTTTCAATGGTCCACTTGGACATTGCTGTTGAGCGTATTGGCAGTGGCGGCGACAGCGGTATTTAGCTATATCGCCTACCGTCGCTCAGGTTTCCGCACTTCCTTTTTGATTCTGGAAACACTGCGTGTTTTATTGGTTGCAGGGGCTGTGATTCTATTGAACCAACCCGAATGGATCGAGCGATTCCGACCCAATAGTAAACCGGTTGTCATGATCCTAGGAGATCGCTCCGGAAGTATGGCCACGCGTGACGTCCTTCCCGCTGGTAACACTGCCGGCAATAGTGGAAGTTCGCCATTGACTCGGTCCGATGCGGTCACCCCCTGGCTCGATCCTAAAGCCTGGGAGTCCTTGAAGGAACGTTTTGAAGTGGTTCTTAAAACCATCGATGCGGATCCCGCCACAGGGGGTTCCGATCTTCACGCGCCGCTTGACAAAGCGATCCAAGATTATCCCGAGTTGCGAGCGGTGGTGATGTTAAGCGATGGCGATTGGAATAGCGGTCCACCACCTGTTCAAGCTGCTATGAAGATGCGTTTGGAACAAATTCCAATTCTCAGCGCAGCAGTAGGCAGCCCAACGCGTTTGCCTGATTTGGAATTGCTCAGCTTAGATGTGCCGACGTTCGGTATCGCTGGAAAAACGGTCCGGATTCCGTTCACTGTGGAAAGCTCTTTACCTCGCGAACAAACCATGACGGCAACCGTAAAGATCAGCGATGGAACGGTCATTGAACAACCCGTTCGCATTCAACCTATGGGCCGCACATCCGATGCATTCATTTGGAAGCCGACATCCACGGGTGATTTTACCGTTACGCTGACGATCCCCAAACATGGCGAAGAAACCATTGCTGATAACAACGAACTCACGGCACCAATTGCCATCCGTGAAGAGAAACTCAAGGTGCTAGTGGTCGAGTCACTTCCGCGTTGGGAGTATCGTTATCTGCGCAATGCATTGTCGCGCGATCCTGGCGTTGAAGTCGATTGTTTATTGTTTCATCCCGGCCTGAGCAAAGTTGGTGGTGGCAACAAAGATTACATCAAAGGCTTTCCTGAAAGCCTCGACCAATTGGCTCAATATGACGTGGTGTTTCTGGGCGATGTTGGAGTTGGCGACAATCAACTTACCCCCGAACAATGCCGCTTGCTAAAAGGCTTGGTCGAACAGCAAGCCAGCGGTTTGGTCTTTATGCCAGGCATGCAAGGTCGACAACTAACTTTGGCCGATACGGAACTCGAAGCCCTTTATCCAGTGATCATGGACCCAACACAGCCTGGTGGTTGGGGCTCAAGAACTCCGAGCCACTTTGAGTTAACTGAGTTGGGGCGTCGCAGTTTGCTCACCAAACTTGCTGATACCGAAGAGGATAACAGTCAAGTCTGGGAGAACTTGCCAGGCTTCCAATGGTATGCACCGTCGATCCGCGCAAAAGCGGGGAGCGAAGTATTGGCTGTCCATCAAGATGTGTCGAATCAATATGGACGCGTTCCCCTCTTGGCCACTAGAACCTTCGGCAATGGAAAAGTTCTCTATATGGGAACTGACGGGGCATGGCGTTGGCGAAAAGGTGTTGAGGATTTGTATCACTATCGCTTTTGGGGCCAAGTTGTGCGTTGGATGGCCTATCAACGCAATATGGCGAAAGGGGCTGCGATGCGTTTGTATTATTCACCTGAACAACCACAAGTGAATCAAACGCTTACTTTTAACGCCAACGTTATGGAATCCAGCGGCGAGCCATTGTCTAAAGGCAACGTCAGCGTTCGAGTGATCTCCCCGAGCGGCAAAACACAGAATGTTCAACTCTCTGCCTTAGGGGGCGATTGGGGTGCCTTTAGTGGTCCGTTTACTCCCACTGAATCTGGACAACATCGTCTCGTTCTTCGCTGTGCGGAAACCAAAGATAGCCTCGAAGCGACACTTTTTGTGCAAGGGGGCGCTTTGGAGAAGATCGGTAAGCCATCTCGACCCGAAGTGATGGAAGAATTGGCTCGTGTCACCTCCGGACAATCGCTTCGCTTGGATCAATTGGAAGATGCGGTCAAAAGATTAGCTGCACTTCCTGAGCAACCTGAGAAGATTCGTAGGGTTCAATTATGGAGTCACCCTGCTATTGCGGGTACATTGATACTGGGTATGGCCGTATTTTGGATCGGTAGAAAATGGGCGGGACTCGTTTAGTATTCACTATTCGCCTGAGGAATTAAGGATGAGCACGACATCGTCGTCGACACGATTGACAATCCCACCTTCTTTGAAGGAACAATTGGGAGCATTTCGTAAGCGGGTATGGACTACCAAGATGGTCGAGTTTGTTGCAATGGCAACAGCCGGACTTTTCTTGGCTTATGCGGCGGTGTTTGTTGCAGAACGCATCTGGAATACACCTTGGCAAATTCGTGGCGCTATTTTCCTCTCCGTGATTGCTGTGTGGGCGATGGTGCCCTATGCGTTCCATCGTTGGGTCTGGGGACATCGCAAGTTAGAACAAGTGGCTCGATTGTTGCGCAAACGCGAGCCCAACATCGGTGACCAATTGCTGGGCGTTATCGAACTTGCGACCAGCGATAGCGAACAAGCACGTTCGCCTGCTTTGTGCGCTGCCGCGATGCGTCAAGTTGCCGAATCAGCCAAAGGTCGTGACCTCACCAAAGCCGCTCCACCCAGCCGTTATCGAAATTGGTCGATTGCCGCTAGCGCGTTGTTTGCGTTGGCAGCTACAACCTTGGTAGTAGTCCCCGAAGCCGCATCGAACTCATGGCTCCGCTTCTTCGCTCCCTGGAGCAACACTCCACGTTACACGTTTGCTCAATTGGAAAACTTGCCGGATCGTTGGGTCGTGCCACACGGTGAAGAAGTTCCTCTGAACCTCAAGTTGAATCCCGCTAGTCGTTGGCAACCAGCCAAAGCGCAAGCCACCCTTCCCTACCACGCACCGTTGTCCGCTGACTTGCAGAACGATCAATACCAGCTTCAAATGCCTGCTCTAACAGATGCAACTTCAATGCATCTGCGTGTTGGCGATCTCACGCACAGCATGCAAGTTGTTCCCAAGCTACGTCCTGAAATTGCTGGGATGTCAGCCACCATTCAGCTACCTGAATATCTGCAGATCAAAGAACCTGTGAAGCGTGAAGTTCGCAGTGGAACCATTCAAGCTGTTGTCGGTTCGTCCGTGAACGTGGAAGCCTCTGTCAGCCAACCACTCACCTCGGCTAAAGTCGACTCGCAACCTGTCGAAGCCAAAGAGAATCGCTTCATAACACCTGTGAAGTTGGTTTCTGAAGGGACCAATGCCGGTTGGACTATGGAGTGGGTAGACGTTGATCGATTGTCGAATCGCGAGCCACTTACATTGAAGGTGGAAGGACTCGCTGACGAAGCCCCATCGCTCAATGTCGAACGCTTAGGTCGCCAAATGGTGGTTCTTGATTCGGAACAACTCAACTTCGATCTTTCGGCCATGGACGATTTCGGAGTGAAACGCGTGGGTCTCGAATGGAAAGGCTTGGAAAGTGCACTGGTTGAAAAACCCGCCCAAGGGGAACTTGTCCTAGCAGCTGGTGGACCAGAAAACGCCTCGATGAAACTCAACGCAGTGTTTACGGCGAAAGACAACAACATCGAGCCACAACCGATTGAGCTGCGTGTTTGGGTCGAAGACTATTTGCCCAATCGCAATCGCGTTTATTCGGCTCCTCATATCCTTTACGTTCTTTCCCCCGAACAACATGCGATTTGGGTGACCGAGCAATTGAATCGTTGGCATCGTCAAGCACTTGAAGTCCGCGATCGTGAAACACAGTTGAATCAAACCAACAAACGCTTGCGTGAAATGAGCGCTGACGAACTCAATACCGATGAAATGAGAAAGCAACTAGAAGCCCAAGCGGCTGCAGAACAGGCCAATGCCCGTCGCTTGACGCAGCTGGGGCAAACAGGTCAGCAACTTCTGAAGCAAGCTTCACGTAACTCAGAGATTGGCGTCGGACATTTGGACAAGTGGGCAGAAATGCTCGCGATTCTGAATGATATTTCCGCCAACCGCATGCCAAGCGTTTCTGATCTGCTCGACAAGGCGTCCAAGAGCGAACCAGGTGAAAACCTTGCCTCGACCAAGTCATCTGAAATGGCAGGCCAAGTGCGTGACACAGGTTCTGCTTCGGGTGGCAATAAAGAAGAAAAGAAAGACCAACCACCACCTCCAACCGTTCCCGCTTTAGTTGATGCCGAATCCTCACAACAACCTAAAGAGAACAAGCCCGATGATGGACAAGGTGGAAGCAAATCCAACAAGCCTGGTCGCTTCACACTTCCCACAACGACGGTAGCTGGAACAGGTAAGACCCCACCTCCTCAAAACCAAGAAGAAGCCGTTCAGGAAGCAGTCAAGCAACAAGATGAACTATTGGCTGAATTCCAAAAACTCGCTGACGACATGAGCGAACTACTGGGTAATTTGGAAGGTAGCACACTGGTTAAGCGTTTGAAGGCAGCTTCGCGTGAACAACTTCAAGTTGCGAATCGTATCGGCGATCGAATTCCGTCAACCTTCGGTGTTAAGACCGGATTAGCGGATGAAGACAAGAGTGTGTTGTCAGAACTCACCAAAGTGGAAGCCAAGAGCGCGGATAATTTGTCGGCCATCATGGACGACATGCAAGCTTACTTCGATCGTCGACCCTTGAAGAAATTCAAATTGGTTCTCGATGAAATGAAAGAGTTCGATGTTCTCAGTGGCGTCCGCTCGTTGGCTGATGACATTCCGAAAGAACAAGGCCTCTCGATTGCTCAGGCAGAATTTTGGTCCGACAATCTCGATCGCTGGGCAGACGACCTCGTCGATCCTGCATGCAAGGGTAGCTGCCCTGGCTCCAAGAGCCGCGATAGTCTTCCACCTAGCATTGTTTTGGAAGTACTGCAGATTTTAGAAGCTGAAGTCAATCTGCGTGAAGAAACTCGCGTGGCGGAGCAAGCCAAGAAAGGTGTGGAACCCAAAGCCTTTGAAGAAACCGCCGATAAACTTGGCGACAAGCAGGGCGTATTGGCTGATCGTGTCGAGAAAGTCATCGGACGAATTGAACAGTTGCCAGAAGCCCAGGTGCACTTCGAAAAAGAAATGCAGTTGTTAGCTCAAGTAACTGAAGTGATGCAACAAGCTGAAGATCTTCTTTACACACATGAAACTGGCAAGATAACCATCGCCGCTGAAACCGAAGCGATCGAACTTCTTCTTCAATCCAAGAAGATCAATCCGAAAGCGCGTGGTGGCGGAGGTGGTTCGAGCCCAGGCGGTGGTGGCGAAGGTACGACCAGCGACCTAGCTGCAGCCCTTTCCGGAGCGGGCATCAATGAAAAAGAAGACCGCGAGTACCGTGAAACTCAGAGCACCACTGGAGAATCAGGGACTCAATTACCTGAAGAATTCCGTTCTGGTTTGGATCAGTATTTCAACTCTCTGGAAAAACAATCCGGTAACTGATCGATGAAACTCTTACCAAAGTACTATCGAACGATTGGCTTTGCGATTCATGGGATTGCATTCGGGCTGCTATGTGTGGCGACCGAATGCAATCTGTTGGGTCAAGATCCAGCCCCAGCTCCCGCCCCTGCGCCAACGCAGGAAGAGCAACCGGCGGAAAAACCGACGCCGGATACTAATCCCGCCCAGGAAGCCAGGCCCGCCCAGGAAGCAAAGCCTGCAGGTGAGGCAAAGCCTGCTGCCGACCAAGATGATGAGTTGGACATGTTCGATGATTTCTTTGGTAAGAAACCGAAGGAACCCAAAGCCAAGCCTAAAGAGAAAGATAAAGAAGAAAACCAAGAGGCTGCCGAGGTAGTGGAGCGGGTTATGGTTGACGTAGCCGTTCCTGTACCTGCAATACGCGTGGCACCAGCTTTACGCGTGGCGCCTGGTGCTATGCCAGCGATCGCTGAAGGTGCGGAAAATCCTGATGATGTGGACCTCGATCCCCGTTTGAGTCGCTTGATGCGAGTTCTAAAGCTCGAACGAGCTCTTTTACGTCGAGCCTGCACTCTAACTCCTGAGCAAGTAAAGACGCTGGATACTTGGGATGGTAAGTGGCTCAATCAGAGACTTGAAAGCGATCAAGGCAAGAAGCTAGCTCGCAACTTGTCGGTTGTCCCAATGGGGTTTCCAGATGTACCGGGCAATAAGTTCCGAGAGGTACTGACAAAACTGATCGAACCTGATCTGAAAACGGTGTTGTCCGAGGAGCAATGGACTGCCTACCAAACGGAAGTCGAAGCTCGGGTTGCTTTCGAGAAGCAAACCGAAGTGGATGCGACGATTGCGATCCTCGATCATCACTTAATGTTGAGTTCACAACAACGGGAAGAGGTCGAAAAAGTCGTCCTGAAAATGAACTCTCTTCCACAAGAACCATTGAACTATCTGCGGTATGGACAGTACATCCCCAACATGTCGTTCACGCCCGTTCTCAAGCATCTCAATAAGTATCAGAGAAAGATATTCCAAGGTTTGCAACAAGTTCAATTTGGCTCTTCCAGCGAGGAAGAGTCAGAGATTATCGAAGATTAGGCATGGCCATGATCGGTGAAACGACAAAATACTTGTTGCGGAAAGATGCGAGGCTCGCCGTGTTCCATCGCAACTTGCTGTGCGTATTAATGGTTGTCATTGCTATTGCCGCATTGCAGCCAGATTGCTTGGCTCAGTTTGCGATACGCGCGAACGTGGTCCAACAAGGTTGGTTCGAGTCATGGGCATTGCAAGGCCGCAATGAGCAGTACTATCGGGAACAAGTAGAGAGCCAAGCCCAACTTGAAATTGAAAACCTTAAATCGGTTGTGCCCATTAGCGAGCTGCAAGAGAAGAAACTTAAGTTAGCCCTTGAAGGTGACTTGGCCCGTTTCTTTCGCATGGTTGACGAAGCGCGATTCAAGACGCGCAACATGCAACCCGTTAATGAACAAGTGGGTGAAATCTCACGCATCATTTCTCCCATACAGCAGATTGTTCAAAAAGGCATCTTGGATGAAACCTCTTTGTTTCATGGCGTCCTCGACAATATGTTGACTCCGGAACAATCAGAACTGTGGGACAAAGAGTTAGCTCGCCGCCAACGCTTGATCAATAAAGCCATTGTTCAAGTCCAAATCTGTGCGTTAGAGAAGACCATGCCCTTGCTAAGCAAGCAACGTGAGGCTCTGACCAATGTAGTTCTCGAGCGTTTGGAAGGGAAAAAAGTCATCAACCAATATCGTGTCTACTTGGTCGATTATGCCATGTATACCTTGCCTGAATCCAAGCTCAAAACGTTCTTGGACGAAAAGCAAGTGAAGTTCTACCGCCAAAAGCGAAGCCAAGTAGAAGGCTGGAAATCCATGCTCGAAGGGCAAGGAGCCAAGTTCGAAGACGAGGTTGAGGAACCAGCTGAGCCAGAGGAAGCCACAGAAGTAGAAAAAGAAGAAGCTGAAGACGGAGCTAAAAAGGCTCCCGTCCAACGCAACGCAGGGGGCTTAGGTTAATGATACGTATCGTGCTTTCTACTCTTGTCGTGTATTTCCTGTTGGCGAGCCTGCCGGTGGTGATGGCCCAACCATCCGACTTGCAAACAGGCGACGCCGTGCCTCGCGATGTCCGCGATATGTACGATCGTGGCTTGAAGTATCTCGTTACAACTCAAGATTCCAACGGCAGTTGGAGCGGTGGCGGTGAATCTGGCCCAGGTTCCACGGGCCTAGCCGTTATGGCTTTCCTCGCGTCTGGCGAAGATCCAAACTTTGGTCCCTACAGCAACAACATTCGCAAAGCCCTCCGCAGCATCATTAATGCTCAAAACAAAGATACTGGGTATATCGGAAGCAGCATGTACCATCATGGGTTTGCAATGCTCGCTCTGGCGGAAGCCTATGGTACGGTGGATGACCGGTTGCTCTGGGAAGGCTCGGAAGGAAATAAATCCAAACAACGCTCGCTAGGTGAAGCGTTGGAACTCGCCGTGCGAACTTCCATTACTTCGCAAAAGAAAAACCCCTTTCATGCTTGGCGATATTCACCCGATGCTCGAGACGCAGACACCAGCGTCAGCGGTGCAGTCCTCATGGGTTTATTGGCTGCTCGAAACGCGGGAATTGAAGTTCCCGACGAAGCGATCGATCAAGCGATCAACTACTTCGCCAGTATGACCAGTACCAGTGGTTCCGTCGGTTATTCTGGAGGATTCGGCGGTTTTGAAGAATCGTTGGCTCGATCCTCCATTTGCACATTGGTTTTCGCCATTGCCAAACGGAAAGATGAAAAGGCCTATCGCTCCACCTTAAGTTACATCGCCAACTCACTCGATTCCAATAACAATGCTTGGCCTGAATACACGCGCTATTATCAGGCACAAGCCCTGTTCCAAGGTGACGTAACGGCTTGGCGAAAATGGAACACCAAGACGATCCGCGAACTTAAAGCTCTACAACAAGCCGATGGTAGTTTTTCAGGTCAAATGGGTCCAGCCATCGGAACCTCGATGGGATTGTTGGCTCTGGCCCTCAACTATCGCTTCCTGCCGATCTTCGAACGCTAAAACCATCTCCAGGTTACGAATACCAATGAATTGTCTGCATCTCAGTCTTTATTGCCAACATGCTTTCAGAGTATTCATCGCTCTGAGCTTGGTCTTCGTAACATTCACTCCGTATATGCAGGCTGCTCAAGAACAGGCAGTCGAAATTGTGGTGGATGCTGTTCAAGGGCAAGCCATTGCAGTAAGCGTTGGGGAAGAACCGCAGACGACACAACCATCTGCTTCAACGCCGCTAAAACCACGGCTACGTTTAAGTAACGGCGATTTCGTTGACGGAGAACCTGTTGCGATAGACTCCAACGACTCCCTCGGTTGGAAATCTGCCCACTTTTCGACACCTCTAAATGTTCCCATCGATCGCATTCGCGGGTTTGAATTGGGCCAAGATCCCAATGCGAATAAAGTTGCTTCGGCCTTCACGTTGGAATTGCAATCGGGCGATCGACTAACCGGCGATTTGCTCAACTGGAACGATGGCAAAATAACCTTCAAGAGTCCAACATTTGGCGAGTTGCAGATTCCTTCCAGCCTCATCAGTCGCTTGGTCAAAAACTCAGATAGCGTGGAATGGATTTTCCAAGGTCCGCGCGACCCAAGCGTCTGGAAACCATTTTCGGGAGATGAAGCTTGGACCATTCAAGGCGGATCGCTGGTGAGCACTCAACTGGGATCACGCACCATTGGAAATGTTGGTCTACCTGAAAAAGGGGCGATCGACTTGAGACTTTCTTGGGAAGGCAAAGCGGGTTTTGTGATCGCTTTAGGCGTCGATGAGAATGCCTCGAACATCAATAGTTCATTCCGCATTGAAACTTGGCAAAGCCAATTGGTCTTGGTGCGCCAATCCAAAGGAAAAGCGGAAATTCTCGAGCTAGACGCCATTGATGAGAATCAGTCCGTCATCGAATTAGCCATTTTCTTCGACCAGAAGTCGGAAAGAGTGGTTGTTTACTCCGGCTACGGAAAACTGCTGGCCGATTTGACCCTTGCCGGTGGTGAAGCCAAGACACTTTCCCACATCGCTATTGCTAATCATTCCGAGAACCTTCGCCTCGATCGCCTGCGAGTTCGGAACTGGACAATGCAGTTGCCTGCCGATAGGAAGTCCAACGAAAGCTATGTCATCAAAAATGCGATTGAGCCCCTATCCGCTAATGTGATCAACGCTAATCCAGACGCAGGCTGGAAATTATCGACAGCCGACGGCGAAGTTTCGCTCGGTTGGAACGAAATTACCGAAGTAATTCAAATGGCTCCCAACGTTGCGACAACCGACAATGCCTCGTCCGATTCTAAACCGCAAGCCAATGAAGTTGCGGGCCAGCCGAAAAAGGATGATGCTTTTGCCGACCTATTTGATTCAATCAAAGAAGGCGAAGATGTTCTGAACAAGGAAGAGGAATCCTCCAAAAAAACAGCCGTCAAGAAGAGCGAAGAGAATCCTATCGCTTTGGGAATTCAACTCGAATTTTTTGATGGAGCTCGCTGGCGCGGAACTTGGAATCAGCTGAGCCAAGGCGTGGTAACATTCACACCGACCAGCACTGGTATACCGCTTCAATTTCCACTCACAGCACTGATGTCATTTCGCAGCAATGTGAAGGCCACCACGACCACTACAACCGCGACGACAGTTGGACGCAAAGGCGCGTTCATGGGTAATGACATACAACTCGAGGGCGTTCTTGTCGCTGGTGTCAATGAGTCCGTGCTTGGCTGGCTCCCAGCTGTTGCCAAAGAACCCGTCGGTATTATTGTGACCGATGATGCACGTCTCGATTTCCGGGGGCGCGCCCGTCGCCAACAAGCGATCTCTGATTCGAAAGCCGTACAACAATTGCAGGTTGTCAATGGATTCGGCATGAGCGATGAACAAAAGCCGGTCGAGCCTCCATTCGAACTCCGCCAACTTATGGTTCCGAGCATTACCCTCAGAAATGGCGATGCCTTTGCCGCTCAACTACAAGCGGTAAATGAAGAAGGGATATTGTTCAAATCGGACAAGTTGGAAACGGGCTCCCTAAATAATGACGCAGTTCAATCGATTGAGTTGCGCAAACTTCGATCGAGCAAAATTCCCTCAGCCAAAAAAGTTGAGCGGCTATTGACGGTACCACGCAGTTCTAAGAACGATCCGCCAACGCATGTACTGATCTCTATCGAAGGGGATTTCTTGCGAGGTAGATTGGTTGCCATCAATGCTGATTTCGCGACGATGGAAATAAGACTTGAACAAGTGAAAGTGCCACTTGAAAAGGTGGCCCAGATCATTTGGTTACATGATCGTAGCTGGCAGGTTGGCACAACTCCTGAGAAAACGCCCGATGTGGGAACGACGGCTGCAGGAGAGACGCCAACAACTCAAGAGATTCCTGCTAACACAGGCGAGCCCGCAACAGATGCCAAACCTAGCGATACAGCCGCCACGGAAAACAAAGTGGTCCAATTGCCGCCTGGCAGCGTGGTTGCCATGTTTCGAAATGGGTTGCGAATGTCGTTTAAGCCTTCGGCAGTTTCAGACCAGGCGATTCAGGGTACCAACGAACTGTTAGGCAAATGCAATTTGGCCGTTAACGATGTCGATTTGATTTTGTTTGGACCCAATGCGAATTCGCAAGCAGCGGACCTCACCTCAAATCCTTGGAAACTCAATTTGGCCAAATCACCCATGGAAGATCCAGGTGATGAAGGGGGCGGTGGAGTTGGCGAACAGAGCGCACTGGTTGGGCAACCTGCTCCAGAAATTGAATTGGAGACCGCTGATGGCGATAAGTTCAAACTCTCTGACCTGAAAGGCAAGATCGTCGTCTTGGATTTCTGGGCCAGTTGGTGCGGGCCTTGTATGCAGACCATGCCCGAAGTTGACAAGATTTTGGCCGACTTTCCTGCGGATCAAGTGGAGCTGATCGCTGTCAACTTAGAAGAACCTGCCGAACGAGCGAAATCGGCACTAGAACGCTTGAAACTTCACACCAAGATCGTATTGGACATAGACGGTGTGGCCGCCCAACGCTATGAAGCTACTTCGATTCCACAGACAGTCATCATCGATCGCGATGGTAAGGTTCTGAATGTTTTTGTCGGTGGTGGACAAGCATTCTTGAATAACTTCCGTGAAGCCTTAAACAAGGCTGTTAACGGCCTGACGGATATACAATAACCACCTTGCGACCGTTGATGGTCCAATCGCAAGGTGGTTGGAAATTCCACGATATCGAGAAAACCAGAGAACAATACTAGTTTCGAAGCAAGAAGTCTCCCTGAGAAAAGACTTCATCGACTGCCAAAACCAGTGTTTGTTCTTGTTGGCTTTCCGATAGGCTTTCGTGGATCTGCAAAATGTCTTGGCTCATGCCATAGAGCATGTTCAATTCAATGTCATCAGCTTCGTTCGAGAATTGCTGCGCCATCACTCGTAAAGATTGAACGATAGAGCGAGTTCCCATTAGGTCACTGTTGGAGTCTTCAATATCATTCTCGACTGTTTGACGTTGTTCATTCTGTAAGCTCACTGCCAATGCTTGGTGTGGTACATCGGAACGAACCACATTCGTACCCTTAAGCTGTGCAGCTGGAGTGGTACCAGTCGGTGTGGCCACAACAAAGACGGAACAGAACTGTTGCAACTGTGTATAATTCAACGGGGTTGGGTGTGAGGTACCCCATGGGTTATGCAAAATGAAGCGATCTGTCGCCGCATCATAACCCTTCACCATATAAGCGTGACCTTGAACTAAACCGCCCCCTAACGCGCCGGTCTTTGTGCCCAAAGTAACCGATTTTCCGCTTTGAATCGCGTTAATCAAGGTTTGCTTTGGAGTATTGTTGAACCAATAGTCGGTCGCATTGCGACCCAATACCTGAGCGTACACGGTAGCCATCCAGCCACCTTCAATGGCCGCATAAGTATTGGCACCGCTGCGTCCCGCGTTTCCAGTTTGGTTCCATTGCGCGTATGCTTTTTCGGCAAGTGCGATCCATAGCGGGTTGCTACTGCTGCGAGCATCATTTCCATATCCGGAATAAGCTAGCCGATTGCCTGAATATACGGGCAAGCGTCGGTCAACCGTAATGTAATCCACCTTGCCTTGAGTGCCACTGGCGAAACCATCGCTAATTGTGCCGTCCGCATTGAAATAGGCACCATATTTTCCGCCGTAGAACCGAACGGTAAAGGTTCCATCACCGTTGTCGATGAACATGTTGGTAATAGCAGCCGTGTTCACATAAGCGATCGAACCAAGTGCCGAGATAAAGTAACAGTCGCCCAACATTCCTTGTTTCTGATCAAGGTAGTTAGGTGTGCCGTTAAATAAGTTCCCGGCTGTAAACTGATACGTAAACGTTGAACTGGTAAGGGCAGGTACATCAGCCCCTAAGAACCATTTGTCGACTAGCGTATTGAGCTGCCAAGAAGTGCTGCCCGCCGTCAAATTGCCAAGGGCTTTACCTTGGAACGTTTGATTGGCAATGTTTCCGTTGACAACATCGCTCGCTAAATTCTGAACATAGTCCGCGATATTATACAGCTGAGCATTTGACACAATGTGCTTCAAATCCCCTAGCTCTTTTGCATCCACGACTCCATCTTTGCCTGGCAGGCGAAGCAACGCGATCATCTCATTGCGGCTGATAGATCCATCCGCGAAGAATTGAGTAAACAACGACGCCAACTCAGGCGACCCGATGCGGGCTGAAACAGTTGCCCCAGCGACATTCAAGCTAAGGTTCGAAATCAGATTGCCACTTCGCAGGGTGACATTGACAGTACTTGTCAATTCAGGTGCCGTGTAGAGACCATTACTGCTGATCGTACCTGCATCCGTGCTCCAAATCTGTTGAAAGTTTGCCGTAATAATTCGCCCAAACTGATCATAAGCTCGAGCAGATAATTGCACGGTCCCCCCTGCTTCAATAGGTTCCGCAGGAGCGACGATTTCTACTTTTGCTACGGTAGAAGTCACTCGAGCCACATAGCTCATATTCAATCGGCCAGTGGAGATCGCAATTTTGTAATTAGCTGTACGGTCAAAGGAGATATCTGTTAAATCGCCACGTTTGGAAACCTGTGCGAAGGCTAAGCCCGATGTCTGTCGGGCCACAACGGAAAACTCCGGAGGAATAGACATTTCCTCACCAAATTGATCATAGGCTTTCAACTGGAGACTTTGGACGTTAGATGCAACATTGACGGTGGCACCATTGCGAATCAACTGTCCCGAATCGGTCAAGACTTCCATTTTGGCGATGGACTGAGCCACTTGAATTCTCAATGTGGAGGTAGTGGACAGACCAAGTCTATTCGTTATGGTAACGGACACACGATACTCACCAGAGCGATCAACGACCATTCTGGTATTCTTGGCTGCATTGCTTCCGTTGGACAAAAACGTAACCGAACTACCGTTGGGTGACGTCTCGATATTCCAACGGTACGTCAGATTGCGTTCACCCGTAAGATCCGTTCCCAATACAGATAAGCTCACCGATCGATCCACGCCAACACGCGATGTGTTGGCTGTCACTTGCCTTACAATTCGAGGCACAGACAGGTTCGAGATCGAATTGCTCACAACACGAGTTACTGCCGATACTTCAGGTGCCGCTTGAGGTTGGTCGAGTTGTTGTAGTTGGAACTCTAGGCTTTCGACCGTCGTAAGCATTCGACTTTCGAGGGTTTCCAATGTGGGAACACGATATTGAAAACGTGGTTGTTTCTTGTGCTCTTTGCCCATAGCAGCACCTTTCTTTCGCCGAAGCGCGAACAGCGTTTACCGATTTCTCGACACAACGGAGTTCGATACAGATGAGAGTTGATCAATGAAAAGATGGAACAGATAAGGTTGTCGCCATTTCGGTGACAATTGAAACCTATGTCAGAATTCCGGGGGGGGCAAATCGGGAATGGTGCAATGGAGATAAATTCCGCGAATTTGCCGAACATCACTAAGAAATGGGAGCGTCACAGCGTCTCCCGAAATGCATGCCGTCGAACAATCGGACCGAGCAATTTCAGCTTCAAATCAGCCTAAGCGTCCCAAATCAAAAATGGCTAAAAAACCAGCATTTTCTTGCTATGTCCGGGTTTTGCAACGAGTTCTAGCAAGAACAGTTTCGCTTAAAGAAGGCAATTAAAAATTGGGCAAAATCGGAGCGGATTTAGCGCCCAAATCTTCTCGCTTTTACACGCGAAAAAAACGCAATCTTTTTTGGTGAGGTCGATTGAAGCGAGCCTACAAACTCTCTTCCGCACCAGATTCAGTTCCAGCCCTTTGCAGGGTCTGCAAAGCCCAATCGGTATGTACGATGCGTTCAAGCATCATTTTGTTGTAAGAAGTCACCGAACGACTCGGATCCTTCAAAATCTCTTTCGCCGCCGAGACATCATCCCGCGAAACCGTAAACGCTTTTCTCAGAATGGAAACTTGACGAGGATGCACTGCCGTTTTGCCGATGAGTCCCATGCGTGCATCCATTTCCGCTTCGAAACGCAGCAAGTCAACATCGTCCAACGAATCGCACACAACGCCCGTCAGTTGATATCCGTGCGGTCGAAAACACATCATCAGTTGCGGTATTAAATGCCCCACTGGAGTTTGATAAATCGATACACCTGGCTGTCGCTTCAGTCCCAAGAGTCTCAACAAATCATTGCCACCGATTCTCAGAGCTAATACGGCGGGCCCCAACGGTGAACGATTCAAATAGTCGCGTAACTCGATCCGTCCACATTCGTCAAAGATCGAACGCGTTTCCAACACAGGCATCACACGAAACGGCATTCCAATCAAATGTGCCGCGTAAGCTGGAAGTGAATCTACATCCGCTTTCGGAATGACAAATCCAGTAACGTTTTCAATCCCCTTCATCGCTAAAAACTCGCCCAACACTTCGGCATTGCGAGGCCGCAGAAAAACGGGAGAGCTCTTGGGGCGTCGGTTCAATTGTGGCAGCAATTCCCGTATGCGAGTTAAAGCATCGGGCAAGTCTGAGTCGGAAAGTGAATCTTCTGTGCAGAGGATAAACGATGGCGCCAGAGAGGGCTCATTCTCCAAAAAGGAGCGACAAAGCTTGGGATGATTTGCGGGAACATAAAGCGAAGCAGCTAAATCAGTCCAATCAACCATGGGCAAAGCTCCTTATCAAGACGGTGGCCATAAACGGCATCTGTTCTCGAGTTTCCACAGCGACATTATTTTTTTCGGCCAGATGAACTAGGTGCACGGTATTGATGTCCGCTGGATCCCGCACCAACAGTCGGTTTGCAGAACGACGTAACAAGGCCCGTGTCGCTTCGCACACACCAGGCTTTATCAAGTTGAGATTCTTAATTGAAAACTCTTCAACCAACGCCCGAAGCCAATCGTGCATTCGGCTTCGGGCCAGCCTGATGTCACAAATGGGTTCGGCTTGAAGCCGCAAGCTCGGAAGCTGTTCTGTTACTGATTTCATCAATGCATCAACAAACCACTTCGATAGATCGCGAGGCTCAAGGTCCGCGTAATAAACGCAGCCGTGAAAATCGTCTGGACCTATCATTTCGTTCAAAATCGTTCGACTCACCAAACCAGAAATAGTTGCGTTCAAAATGGCGGACGGGATCAAGTAGTCCTCGGTCGAGCCACAATTGCTCGATACGCCTCCCAGATCACACAACACATGGAGTTCCTTGGGAATACGTTGCAGCTTAGGGCAAGTAAGATTCCGCATGCAAGCTTCGAACTCTGTAGCAATTGCCCCTTTACCCGTCCAACCATCCACCATCACGATGGTTTCCGGCTCATGCAGACTGGTGATGTATTTCAATGCTTGTTGATCGATTCCTCGGTCGCGTATGATCGAAACACTATAGTGCGTCGTAGGTGTATGAAATTCTTGCTCAAGCAATCGCTTCATCCCCACCCCAATCGGTGTCCCAGCCCGCGCGAGCGACACAATGGTCAGCTTGTCGGTCCTCCGCGACTGCCGAATCTTTCTGCAAACCCAATAGAGATCTGCGCCCATTCGAGCCAGATTATCTTCTATCGATTGGTAGAAGAGCCTCATGTAGGTCTCATCGGGTTGCTGCTCAACACCAATCATCTCGCTGTAGTGTTTCTGACCGCTTTGAATCAAGCGTTCTTTTTTTTCGAGGTCCGTGATAGGCTCGATCTTCAAAGGCTTCAAAAGGAATTGAACATCTTTGGCTAGATAACTACCGCTAAAGGGGATCATGCTGGCTCCCCTTGCGACGACGAGCGTAATGTTTCTTCGGACGAAAGCGAGTCGATCGCGTTTTTCAAAAACTCGGCTAACTGCGAAGAGCGAGGAACTACAGAGAAATCGCACAACCGCATGAAGGGCTCGTCGGTGATGCTATCCCCTGCCCCAACAAAAATCATTTCTGGTGAAGTCGCTCTAAGCTCTTCCATCAAATACGCAACAGCAGATTCTTTTCGGATCGCTGTTGGCAGGATGGCAATGTTGTTGCCATTGGCGTGTAAACGAAAATGAGATCGCGCGTCGAGCCATTCGGAAACATGCTCTTGAAAATAACGTGTCAATCGCAGCTCGTCGCGCTGGTTATCCTTTACCACAGCGTAGACAGGTATCTCGCCATCATATACCAACCAACTTCGTATCTCTTGTCGAACAAATGAAGGGCTCAACTGAATTCGCCGCATAAGGTCATCGAATTCAGCGACTAAAGGCGAGACACCCTCATAAACTTGAGCCTGCCATTGGCGATCGACATCTCCCTCTTTCCGCAAAATCGTTGCCCCATGCGATAATACCGCTTGATCCTCGAAGCGAAGCATCACTCGCCGATAGGCTGCAATGTTTCTGGCGGTCACGGGAATCACCCTACCGGCCTGATGTAGCAGGCTTTGCAGAAACCGCTGCTTGTGACTGCTGTAAGAGATAACGTCTCCATTTTCCAACGTTGCAGCAGGTTGTAATTCGGCCGTATGCGCATGCCGACGCTTGCTTGAGAAAAGCGTATCATCGAGATCAACAAAGGTGGTAACGTCCCAATTCGTATGCATACGCACTAGTCCGGCAGCGTCAGTCTCCCGGAATGCCTCATCCCCTTAACAACTATGTAAAGTAACGCGTCCGTTTAGCAAGTTCACTTCCAAACAGGGCCTCTGCGGAGATAACGTCTTGATCAAAGTGCTTACGGCTGTGGCGTCGCTGGATTCATGAACCACGATTAGATTCTCATCCGCTCCGCATTCAAAGTTGTACAGATAGTTTGGAGTTTGTGGGCAGTAGAGATCCAAAACCGGTAGCTTGCTTTCGATGTCGTGAGATACCAAAAGCGGGCTGCGGGTTGTCGATTGCACGGTCGCCTCCCACCCTAATGCCTCCAATTCCGTAGCCAATCGAAAAGCTGGATCCATAAACTCATTGGTACCGATAACCCGACACGTTTTATGGTCCAACTTCGATTTGCATTGCTCGACAATGTCCCGAGAAATCCTGGGCACGGCGGCCACACCCTTGCGGGCTGAATAACTCGACCAACGCGACTGCGACCGTGAAACTGTCGATTGCGATACTGGCTTATCGGCGATATCAACGTCCCTAAGTATCTCATTCGCAACAAACGAAAACGATCCACTGACTAGGCTTACGACGTGCACGCGGGAAACACCAGGTACTTGTTCCAACAATTCTTGGACCCGCCCACCACTTAAGTCCGTAACAGTCGCTACGATAACCTCATGGAAAACCGAATTGATACAACGCACAGCATTCAACAGACTGGCAAATGTCTTCCCCGTCGATATCTCATCATCAACCAGCACAATTCGTTTCGCTTGAGTGAGCGCACGAAATGGAACACTTCCTTCAGGCGGGAGCTCCAAAATCAATTGCGTCGCATGGCTATGTGATTCTTCAAAGCTGAGATAAGGTGAATCGCTAAATCCATCACCTTGTCGCCGATAGCGAGTCGTCTGAAAATAGGCTTCCCAATTCGATGCACCGGAAATTACCTGCAATTCACCGAACACTCCCATTCCAAGTCCAGTTGCTGTTTCAGCCATTCCAAGGACTACACTCACTGCATCTTGAGCGGATACCAACTGGTCAATTTGTTGGGCTAATTCGTGGTGAACTCTGCGCATCATGTAGGGTCGAACGGGAACATGCTTGCCCAGCACTTTACTCACAAACAAGAAGCCTCGCTTGCGATTGTTCCTGGCACCAAATCCGAGCAACTGGTTGATCGAAAATCCACTGCGCGGCCATAGATTAACGTGTAGAGTTCCCGTCGGCAGAATCCTCTCGAGCGACACGTGTTCGATTGTGACCGATTCGACCTCGCGATTTTTAGTCGAGTCCGTGTTGGCAACTTCGGTTTGTAGCTCTTTGTCCGCAACTTTCTCGCCGTACTTTGGCAACGGAACATCCGTCGGACTCCAGTTACTATCGAGAAAAGCCATGTAGGCGATGGCGGGCAAGTTGATTCCACCCTGGCAACTCATCGCGATACCGCCCGAGGCGCGCGGATTGATTTCAAGCAACAGCGGTCTCCCTCGGTGATCTTCACGAAACTGAACATTGATTAAACCATTCAGTTGGAATCGATCGACAAGAATCTCGACGTACGTCTGAATATCCCGCTGCTCGACAATTGTTTGGGGGCCTGGAGTCAGTGGTTTGCGTCGAATCACGCAGGCTAAAACAGTTCCATGCCGAGCTGCGATATCGACGCTGTACTCGTGCCCCGGCAAATACTCCATCACCAACTGTTTTTCAAAAGCATCGTTGACAGCAAAGTCTTCAAGCCATTGTTCAACAGTTCGCTCATAAGTTGAACGCTCACGATTGTGGGGCGTCAAACGGTAGAAACCTAACCCATAGACGGAAGTGGCTGGTTTGACGCAGGCGATGCGCTGTGAGTCGCGAATAGCGGCGACTCTTTTGATGAATTCGCCTTTATTGTGAACCGCATAGTACTTGGGGACAGGAACGGCGGCGGGCGATTGTTCGTAAACCCAAGCCTTATCATGCAGCTTCCCAATGAATATCGATGGCGCAGCTGCAAAAAGTGAACAGCCAAGTTGCTGGATCTCCGCCGCTCGACACGTCAATAAACTCTGTTCGTGGCCGGGAACGAGACAATCGATCTCTCGCTCAACGATCGTGTCGCATACCCAACGAAAATAGTCGTCCGGCGACAAACCCACAGGTTCTCGAAAGGAAACATCGGCTGTCTGGTAGGCAGAAAACGTTTGGTGTTTATGTGATGCCACCAACTTGAGCCGATCCAATTTCGGCTCCTTCCTCAGTTCCCGGTGCACCTTGGCTACGCAAGAAAAGTGGCGATTAAACCAAATCGTAATGTTGTGCATTTTCGATGCGTTGTACTCAAAAGGAGCAGTAACTGAGATGGTGTAAAAATAGACAGAGCACCCGCAACTTTCAACGATCAATATCGAAGATTGTGTCGGTTTCAATAAAAAACGGACGGCCTGTTTTCAAGCCGTCCGTATCGCGTCGATCGCTGGTAAGGTTTTCTTAACTTTTAGCCGTTTTCCTTGGCTGGAGCCTCGAGCTTAGCCTCTTCCTTTTCCTCAGATTTTTCTTCGCCATCTTCCGGATTGGGAACAAGCAACGAGAACAAGATGCCGGAACCTAAGGTCAACACAACCACACTCAAGCTGAGCCAGTTTGGAATGTGAACCCCAAAACCGCTGAAGATGAGCTTGAACGAGATAAAGACCAGCAAGATCATCACGGCCTTGTCCAAAGCCCAGAATAGGTTTTGAGCAGCGACCAACAAGAAGTACAGACTTCTCAAACCCGCAGCAGCCCATAAACTGGAAGTAATCATCAAGTAGGGATCTTTTACCACAGCCACGATCACGGGCATCGAGTCGAAGGCGAACACCACGTCACATGCTTCAATACAAACCAAGCACAAAAACAAAGGAGTTACACCGTTAAAGAAGAAACGTCCGCTCTCAATCGATGGATTGGTCTTGGAGAAACCTCGAACCAACCGTACCGACCAGTGGTTCGTGTAATCCACTTCATCATCGTCATCGCCACCGCTGGTCCACATTTTCATCACCGTCCAGAGTACGACCAATGCAAATGCGATCAAGACATACGGACTAACGTTGACGATCAGTGCCCCGAACCCGAGGAACACAAAACGCAATGCGATGGCTCCCAAAATACCCCAGTACAAAATGCGATGTTGATGGTGCTGGGTGTCGTGGAGCGTCAAGCCAAACGACTTGAAAATCAAATAGAAGGCAAACAAGTTATCGACAGCAAGTGCTTTCTCCAGCACATAACCCATCGCAAACAAGCTGCCATCTTCTGGACCGCGTGAGTACCAGATGTAACCACCAAAAGCGACCGAGCACAGGATCCAGATGATGGACCACATCGTTGCATCTCTAAGCGATACGGGCTCTTTCGAGCCACGGTGAGACTGCAAGTCGATGATCACGGCGGCAATAAATGGCACAATGAAAACGAGCACATCCGTCAGGGTAATGGAGGAGAAAGCTTCGAAAACCCCCTCCGGCACTTTGGCTTCGGTATCTGCAAACACGAGGTTCAATAGCTCCGATAAAAATATTGGCGGGTCGCGTCCGTGTAAGTTGAAATTACACCAAAAGTTACGCTTTTCTACTAGCCTAAATGGTGCCCAACCAGCACACTACAGACTCGCCGTCGCAAAATGAGACGAATATTGACCTAAATCGGAGCGGATTTCGCGGATTTTGGCCCAAAAAGAGACGGTGAACCCCGAAGCAAAGCCAGGATTCACCGTGATCAGTTCGCTTTTACTGCCATGCAAAAAACGTGGCAAATTTACCCTTGGTTCTTGTAAACCAGCACCTGGATGATCTGCTTAGCACGATCCGCAGGGATTTCTAGCTTGACCATAAGGTCGTTGATGAATTCCTTCTCATCGTTTTCCACCACGCCGTCCGCCAAAACAATATCGCAAGCGTTGATGAAAACCGTTTCTTTTAACTCTGTCGGAACGACAGGTACGCTCTTCTGAACCAATTGCTCAGGTCCGCCACGTTTCAGCACCCCCAACAAGCGATCGATCATGGAACCGAATCGCTGTGGCGTCACATGTTGATACAGTCGGGTTCGTCCCAGAATGGTCACCAGCCCTTGAACTTCTTCGTCGGCGATGTGACCATCACACGCGGAGGAAGCGAGCAAGATACCTGCATACGCTTCATGGGGACCAAATGGTTGCTCTTCAAACTGACCGCTTTGCAATACATCATCAAATATAGACATCGTTTATTCTGCCGAAATGAATTGTTGGAATGAAAAGTGAATGGCGAAACTAGCCTTTGTTTTTGGATACCATCACGCTGGCAATCAGCTTGGCTGTATCGCCATTGATCTTCAAAGCCTTGGCCAAATATTCAATAAAAGCTCGTTCGTCAGGTTCGACCACGCCGTCCGCCAAAACGATATCTACTGCGTTAGCAAATGCAGTGATGGCCAATTCCTTCGGCAAAACTTCTGCACATACATCGACTAGCGTATTAGCACCTTTCTTTTTCAAGATGCTCGTCGACTTGTTCAAAATCTGCGAAAAAGCTCGCCCGTTAACACGCTGGTAAAGCTTCATGCGAACCAAACAAGTGATTAAGTTGTTTACTTCTTCGTCCGCTATATGCCCATCGCAACCGCTCGCAGCAACCAAGACACCGGCAAAGGCTTCTTGAGTCGTGAGCTTTCCCCCACCCTCCATACCGCCGAATAAAGAGTCGAATAATCCCATGATTCAGTCCCAACAAGATCCGCAAAAATAGAAAGAAGATGGATGATGAGTCGAAATGTGTGGCTTCGAAGCTTTCACCGCCCCTACCAAAGCGTGTAACATTAATGGATGAAAACTAGCTTTTCAATAGTTAGTACCACAAGAATCGCACACTACCAATGCGGCGATCGCTGCGTTTTATTCAAGACCGCCGCGAGATTTTCCCAAACGATAAAGTCCAGCTCCACCGTCCCCCCAAAAGTCGAGATATTGTATTGAAGATTCGTTGAAGTTGACCCTTTATCGAGAATCCACCTGTTGTATTGCGTTAGGAACTGTTTGTGTTTTCGCCCAAAATCATCGTTCTTTACTTTTGTCTGTTGTGCAGCGCCCCGATTCTTTTCGGTGCCCCTCCGCATAAAGTTCCGACAGAGGCAGCTTCAACAGCGGAACGCCCCAATATTGTTTTCATCCTGGCCGATGACCTGGGCTATTCAGATCTCGGTTGCTATGGCAGTGAGATTGAAACCAAAAACCTTGATCGACTTGCTGAGAATGGCCTGCGCTTTACGCAGTTCTACAACACCGCTCGCTGTTGGCCGACACGAGGCTCATTATTGACCGGCTATTATGCCCAACAAATTCGTCGCGATAAGTTGATCGGCGGTCCAGGTGGTGTCAGCGGTGTGCGTCCGAAGTGGGCACCACTCTTGCCCCAATATCTCAAGGATCTTGGATACCGAAGTTATCACAGCGGTAAGTGGCACATCGATGGAAAGGTTTTAGCAGGTGGCTTTGATCGAAGCGCCAACATCAACAACCCTGGCAACCTTTTTACGCTTCGAGGCCTGAACCTCGATGATAAACTGATCAAACCTGCGCAGGATGAGTCTAACGTTTACGTGACAGAGTACACTGCAGACCATGCGATTGAGTGCCTCAAGGAACACGCAGCGAAGTATAAGGAACAACCATTCTTCCAATACATCGCTTTTCACGCACCTCATTTTCCGCTTCACGCCTCTCAGTGGGACATCGACAAGTACCGATTGCGGTATCGCAGTGGGTGGGACGAATTGCGAAAGTCCCGCCACAAGAAGCAACTTGAACTCGGCATCACCAATACGTCTGCGACTCCCATCGAAAGGGATGTTGGCCCACCTTACTACTTTGCCGATGCTTTTGAGACCGTTGGAAGAGGTGAAGTTCGCTTTCCCATTCCATGGACGGAACTGACGGCAGAGCAGCATGAATTACAGTCGACCAAGATGGCCATCCATGCCGCGATGATCGATCGCATGGATCAAGAGATCGGACGCATCCTTAAGCAACTCGAATCGATGGGAGCTATGGATAACACCATAATCTGCTTTGCATCGGACAATGGTGCCAGCGCTGAAATCATGGTCCGCGATGGTGGACATGATCCGACAGCAACACTGGGTAGTGAGGCAACCTATCTTTGTTTAGGGCCGGGCTTTTCTGCAGCTTGCAACACGCCATTTCGCAAACACAAGACGTGGGTACACGAAGGCGGAATTTCCACGCCCCTCATTGTGCATTGGCCCGCCAAAATCAAAGAGAAAGGTGCACTGCGACATACCCCCGCCCACGTCATCGATTTTGTCCCCACAGTTCTTGACATCGTCGGTATCGATGAAGCCGATTTGAAGTCCCTCAATCGTCCTGCGTTCCCAGGCAAAAGCATCGTGCCTGCTTTCGAGCAAGATCGAAACATCGATCGCGAATATCTTTGGTGGCTGCATGAAGGGCACCGCGCTATTCGCGTGGGCGATTGGAAACTGGTTGCCGTTCAAGGTGGACCGTGGGAACTTTACGATCTGAAAACCGATCGTGGCGAACAAAAAGACCTCGCCTCCAGCGAACCTGCTCGCGTCACCAAATTACAAGATCTCTGGGAATCAACCTCCAAAAGTTTCGCGGAGCATATCAAAAGTGAGTGACAACCCTTACTCAAGTCCCGTGGTTGAATTGCAGCCCACCATTCCTGCGTCTAACCCCAATAGTCTCTCTGAAATCGCTCGCGCCACATTTCTCGCCTGGGAAAAGCTGCGCCTGATTTACATTGGCATTCTAGGGATATGGACTTTGCTCATCTCCGGGCGTCACATCGCAAGCGTTGAAATCTTGTCGCTGGTTATTGTTGGCGGACTAATTTCCAATGTCCTCTATTTTGCAGCTCCCATTGTGGATACTTACGTGCGTTGGCTGGGATACACAGGGAAGTGGGTGCGAATTCTCCTCTTTGTCGCCGGGACACTGGTTACAATGATATTTGCACTTGGTGCACTCTCGAGTGCCCTGCTCCCCAATCAAAATTGATGCATTGGCTTTTTGCGGCTCTCGTTCTAGCAATACGCTTTCACCGTACACACTTAGCTGGGTAGTCTTCTCCTTCCATTTCAATTTACGTATTTGAATCACCATGCCCAGCCTCAAGGAAATTGTCGAAAAGAGCGAGACGCCGCAAGGGCGATACTTTGATTTGGCTATCCAGGTCATGATTCTCTTATCGCTTGCCGCCTTTTCGATCGAAACACTTCCAAACCTCACCGATACGCAACAACTTCTCCTCGATTCGTTCGAAGTTTTTT
Organism: Planctomycetota bacterium; assembly: GCA_017303505.1. GTDB lineage: Bacteria > Planctomycetota > Planctomycetia > Pirellulales > Pirellulaceae > JAFLCP01. The sequence goes on from JAFLCP010000064.1 coordinate 39,479, forward strand.
CAATCGTCTTTTTCAGTACCGAATACCTGCTCCGCGTTTACGTAGCCAAACCAAAAAGCAAATATATTTTCAGCTTCTTCGGTATCGTCGACTTGCTCGCCATACTTCCGTTCTACTTTGGAGCCAGTATCGATCTGCGTTCGGTTCGTTCTTTTCGACTGCTCCGCATGGTGCGCATTTTCAAACTGGTGCGCTACAACGCTGCTCTACGTCGCTTTCATCTTGCTCTCAGTATCGCCAAAGAAGAGATTATTCTATTCCTAGCCGCCACGGGCATACTGTTGTATCTCGGGGCAGTGGGCATTTACTATTTCGAGAGCGGTGTACAACCCGACAAGTTTGGCACGGTATTCCATTGTTTGTGGTGGGCTGTCGCCACGCTCACTACCGTAGGCTATGGGGACGTTTATCCCATCACGGTAGGTGGAAAGATATTTACATTTGTGCTTCTGATCGTTGGGCTCGGCGTGATCTCGGTCCCAACCGGGCTGGTGGCTTCTGCTCTTGCGAAAGCCCGCCAAATGGAAGACGAAGGAAGATAGATGATGAAAGCCATTTCACTGCCGAGTGCTTCAGCACTCCAATTACTTCTCGTTCTCGTCGCCTCCATTCACTCTTTAGCCAACGGTGCCGAGCCCACCCGCATCAAGCTCGATGTGGACTTAAGCGAAATCGACCGCAATCTTGCTACCGCGAAACTCAAGATCCCCGTTCAGCCTGGTGAGCTTTCACTTTGGTACCCGAAATGGCTCCCAGGATGCCACGCTCCAGCTGGTCCCATTCAAAACCTCGCGCATTTCGAAATAACTACCGATCAAGGTACAAGTCTCCCGTGGC